>JAJDNJ010000113.1 GCA_022340705.1 Betaproteobacteria bacterium | reverse complement strand
ACCAGGACATTCTGCTCGCTCTGCCAGGTCGCGAGCACTTGCCCCGACCGGTCCAGGAATTGCACCGAACTGCCGACCGAGGCCACCAGGTAACGTCCGTCCGGCGATGCGGCCAGCTCACCCGAATTATCCTTATCGCGCTTGCCGACGGTCGCGAGCGTGCTGGTCTCGAGCAGGACACCCTCGGCGGTGTAGATCCACAGCCGCGGTCCGTTGTCCCCCGACTTGGTCTTCTCGAGCACGGCGAGCGTCCGGTCGTCGATCCATGCGAGCCCGCTCGGGGAAGCATTGCCCGGTAATTTCACATTGATTGTCCGGCTGCCGTCGGTTGCCGAGAGCTGTACCGATGGTGGGTTGTCTACCGAAAGCGATGCAAGCTGGCGGCCGTCTGGCGACAGGAGCCCCGGCCACCCGTACGAGAACAGTTGGAGCTTGCCTTCGGAGACGTCCGTGACAAACGAAAACGGGAACAGGTAGGCAGCGACCCGTTTGCCATCCGGCAGAAACTGTGCTCGGTCGAGTAGATACGCAAAGAGATATGCATTGTCATTCTTGAGACTCGCAACGGCTGAGTCGACGGCCACCTTCGTCGTGACCGCTCCGCTCGCCGCGTCGCGCACGACGAGTTCCGCCGGAATGACGACGCCGCGGTGCCCCAGTTTTTCGATCGCCTGCCTTCCTTTGGGCGACAGCTCCGTAGCGATCGCGCTCTCGTGCACGGGCCGTGGCGCCCGGTCGATCGTGCCGGGCGGCGCAAGGTACATCCACTGCGTGTCGATCTTCGGCTGATCGTCGGTTGCGGGCTTGTCCACCTCGGCGGCCTCACGCTTGCGCGCCCGCTCCCAGGCGACGAGATGCATGAACGCTTCGGCGCGCTCCACATCCGCCTTGGTCGGCAACGCGATCCGCAGATAGGCGAGCCGCTTGCCGTCGCCGCTGTATCCGGGACCGGTCAGCATGTGCGTCGAGGTGCGCTCGAGCTCGCGCAGCTTGCCGTCCTTGCCCAGCACCAGCAGTCGATAGGTGTTCGCCCCCCTCCGGACCTTGTCTACGTAATAGGGATCCATGACGGTGAACGCGAGGTCGCCGGTCGGTGAAAAGCTCATCGGGCTCTCCACGCAGGCGAGGATGTGCCACAGCACCACAACGCTGGCCAGGACCACGGCGCCGACCGACTTCCACCCGAGCCTCGATCCTTGCGTCACTGTTCGTACCATCGCGGCTTCCTCGAGTGGAGCGCGGGCAAGGGGCTCAGCGGGTGACGCAGCGCCCGCGCCAGGGTCTTCAGGGCCACGCGGGTCCCGTGCAGCCAGAGCGCCCAGTACACGCGCCGCTTGCGCCGGTCGCGCTGGCGGAAGAGGAACTGCCATGCGCGCGCCAGGCGGCGCCGATCGAGCCGGAACATCATCCGCCAGTAGATCGACTCCTGGCGCCTGAGATCGAGCGCTTCGGTCTCGCACACCGGGGTGTGGAAGTTGTACGTGGCCAGGCTGCTGCCGGCCACGCGTCCCGCGCGCTTCGCCTCCTCGGCCGCCCGCGTCCCGGGGTTCGGGGTGAGCGGCGCGAGGAAGCAGTAGTCCATCTGCATGTCGTAGTCGAGCGCGGCAAGACGTTCGAGGTCGTCCGCGGTGTCGCCGGGCAGCCCGTAGATGGCGGTGCCGATGGTGAAGACTTCCGGATACCGCTCGTGGAAGATTGCGAACGCTGCGCGACAGATGTCCGCGCCGTTGTGATGCTTGTCCAGCGCGGCGAGTCCCGGCGCGTCGTCCCGCTCCACGCCGATCATGACCTGCCGCACGCCGGCGCGAACCAGCTTTTCGAGAACGCCGAGCTTCTGGTCGCGCACCACGCAATCCGCACGCATCCAGGCGGTGTGCAGCGTGCGGGGCCGGCCGCGCGCGTCCATCAGCGCGGAGCGCAGCATCAGGTCTGCCCAGCGGTCCGACCAACGTGGGGAGACGTTGAAGGTCGGATCCACCCAGCCGAAGGTCCGGCGGCCGAATTCGCGATACAGGCGCAGCACGTTGTCGAAGCTGCGCTCGGCTGACTGGGTGCGATAACGCGGGCGCACTTCTGCCGAGCGGCTCTGAGGTTCGCCCATCTGCTTCCACAGGATGCAGAACGCGCAGCGATCGATACAGCCCCTCGAGTGCTCGATGCTGACGAGCGCCGGATGGTTGCGCGAGCCACGCCCGTAGCTCTGCATCTCGAGCAGGTCGTACGCCGGGAACGGCAGCGTATCGAGATCCTCGATCAGCCGTCGCGGCGGCGTCAGGTGCACGCTGCCGTCACCGTCGCGGAACGCGATGCCCTCGATCTTCGGCCATGCGCTCCGATTGCCGGCGTTGCGCAGGAGTTCGACGAAGGTCGCTTCGCCTTCGCCGCGCACCACGACATCGACGTTCGTATCGGCGAGTGTCTCTTTCAGGGCGTGCGCGTAGTAAGGCCCGCCCGCCACCACCAGGCATTCGGGGTGGAGTGCTTTGGCAAGCGCGGCCGCGCGCAATCCCTCGTGCGCGGAGACCGTCTCCTCGCCGATCCCCAGCACGTCGATGCGGCGCGCCGCGAGCACCCGCTGCAGCGTCCGCCAGCCGCACTTGCGCGCCGGCGCGTCGATGACCTCGACCTCGATCTCCGGGATGTGGGCGCGCGCCGCCGCGGCGAGACACAGCAGGCCGAGCGGCTGCCAGAACGCGGATGTCTCGCTGTTGAACGGCCAGACAAACCGCGGCGGGCGAAGTAGCACGACCCGCATGCTTTTGGCTCCCGAGCCGTGGGGGCAGACTTCAAAGGATTATCGGGCCGAGCCGTGCGGTCAAGTTGACCTGCGTCAACGGCAAATGACGAATGAGCGATCTCGTGCAGCTTCGGCAGGTGAGCGCCCGTCGTTGCTGTTCTCGCCGTGCCCACGGTCGCGGCGTGACTGCGCTACGGGTTCATCATCCCGCGACCACGGCCCCGCGTGCGCGGTCGATCGACGAGCTCCGCGGGCGCCGGCATTCGAACCGCTCAGCATCCCGGACCTGCCCGATAATCCCGCCGCCATGCAGAACCCGGGTCACTCCGCACGCGGCCTCGTCATCCTCGTCTGCGCCGCGCAGGTGCTGGTGCAGATCGGCGCCTACACCTGGCCGGCGCTGCTGCCGCAGTTCGTCGAAAACTGGCGGCTCACCAACCGCGAGGCGGGCGCCATTACCGGCGCGTTCTACGGCGCCTATGTCTTTGCGGTGCCGGTGCTGGTGACGCTGACCGACCGGTTCGATCCGAAGCGGATCTATCTGGCGGGTGTCGCCTTGACCGTGTCGAGTCATCTCGCGTTTGCCGCGTTCGCGGGCGGCTTCTGGGACGCGCTCGCCCTGCGCATGCTCGCCGGCGTGGGCTGGGCGGGCACCTACATGACTGGGCTAAAGCTGCTCGCCGACCGGGTCGACGCGCAGTGGATGTCGCGCGCGGTCGCCGGCCACGCGGCGAGCATCGGCGTCTCCGGGGCCCTGTCTTTCATGTTCGCGGCGGGGCTGGCTGGCGTCTGGGGCTGGCGGGGCGCCTTCGTCGCGGCCGGCGCCTGCGCCGCGCTCGGCTGGATGCTGGTCGCGCTCGGTGCGCCGCGTGCGCTGCCACGGCCGCATACCGCGGAACGCGCGG
>JAJDNJ010000094.1 GCA_022340705.1 Betaproteobacteria bacterium | reverse complement strand
ACCAGAAATTCGACCAGCATCACGAGCATCAGCTCTGCGACCAGCGACGCTCGCCAGGCGAGCGGATTGATCCAGCACCACAGGAATACGCCCGCCAGCGCAAGGTCGGGCGCGGCGGCGCCGAGGCCGCGCAGGATGCCGAACCGGTGCTCGTTGATTCGGTCAGATTCCATTACTGTTCTCTTTTTTCCCCTTTTACAGGAGTGCCCCGCAATGAGCCAGCAGATTGCATTCGAAGTGACCGTGCCCGCACCGTATGAGAAAGCGATCGAGAAAACCGCGGAGGCGCTGAAGACCGAAGGCTTCGGCATCCTGACGCGCATCGACGTCAAGCAGACGCTGAAGGAGAAGCTGAATGCCGACTTCAGGCCGTATGCGATTCTCGGCGCCTGCAACCCACCCCTCGCGCACAAGGCGCTCGTGCACAACGGGCAAGTCGGGCTGATGCTGCCTTGCAACGTGACCGTCGAGGCCAAGGACGACAAGAGCTCGATCGTGCGCATCGGCAATCCCGACGCCTTCCTGCAGGTCGGCGAATTCGCGAAGGACGCCGTGTTGCAGGACGTGGCGAAGGAGGCGCGTGCGCGCCTGGCGCGCGCGGCCGATGCGCTGAAGCGCGCCTGAGCGGGGGGCTGCGATGGACACCTCCGCCAACGGCCTGCGCGTGCTGGTGACTGCGGGTGCGGCGGGGATCGGCCGCGCGATCGCGCGCACCTTCGTCGAGCAGGGTGCGCGCGTGCACATCTGCGACATCGACACGCAGGCGCTCGCCGAGACGAAGCAGGCGCTGCCCACCGTGACGCAATCGGTTACCGACGTGGCCAAGACCGCCGACGTCGATCGTCTGTTCGACGATGCGACCGACGCGCTCGGCGGACTCGACGTGCTGGTCAACAACGCCGGCATTGCCGGACCGACCGCCAAGGTCGAGGACATCGCCACTGCGGATTGGGAGCGCTGCATCGCGATCGACTTGAACGGCATGTTCTATTGCACGCGCAAGGCGATGCCGCTGATAAAGGCGGCGGGCGGCGGCAGCATCATCAATCTGTCCTCGGTCGCCGGGCGCCTGGGCTTCGCGATGCGCACGCCCTACGCGGCGGCGAAATGGGCGGTGGTCGGGTTCACCAAGAGCCTCGCGGTCGAGGCCGGCGCCGACAAGGTACGTGTCAATTGCCTTCAGCCCGGCTATGTCGAAGGCGAGCGCATCGAGCGTGTGATTCGCGATAAGGCGAAGGGTCTCGGCATCAGCGAAGACGAAATGCGGCGCCGCATTTTCGACAGCGTCAGTCTGCGCGAATTCGTCAGCGCGCAGGACATCGCCAACATGGCCTTGTTTCTCGCGACTGACGCGGGCAAGCACATCACCGGGCAGGCGCTTTCGATCTGCGCGGACGTGCGCTACACCATCTGAGCAGGCGGCAGTGATGGCAAAGAAGGATGACGACACGCGCATTGCAATCGTCGGGACCGGGCTGATCGGCCGTGCCTGGGCGATCGTCTTCGCGCGCGCCGGTCACGTGGTGACACTCACCGACAGCGCGCCGGGGGCGAGCGAAGCGGCGCTCGAATGGATCGGGCGCACGCTGAGCGAGATGCACGGCTTCGGCCTGGTCGAGGAGAAGCCGAACGCGGTGCTGGCGCGCGTGCACGTGGCGCAGTCGCTCGACGAGGCGCTGCAGGGCGCACGCTACGTGCAGGAGAACGTGCGCGAGACGGTCGAGGCGAAGACGGCAATTTTTGCCGAGATGGATCGTCTCGCCGCGCCGGACTGCGTGCTGGCCAGCTCGACCTCGTTTATTCCGGCGTCGGCGTTCTCGGAGTCGCTCGCCGGGCGCGCGCGCTGCCTGGTGGCGCATCCGGTGAACCCGCCGCATGTGGTGCCGGTGGTCGAGCTGTGCCCCGCACCGTGGACCGACGCGGCGGTGCTCGCGCGTGCCCGCGCGCTGCACGAGGCTGCGGGCCAGGTTCCGGTGATCGTGCGGCGCGAAATTCCGGGCTTCATTCTCAACCGCCTGCAGGCTGCGCTGGTCTGCGAGGCGGTGCGTTTGTACGAGGACGGCGTCGCCTCGGCGGAGGACATCGACAAGTCGGTGCGCGACGGACTCGGCCTGCGCTGGTCGTTCATGGGGCCGATGGAGACGATCGACCTCAACGCGCCCGGCGGAGTGGCAGACTATGCCGCGCGCTATTCGGCGACCATGGTCGAGATGGACCGCGCGCAGACCCCGCGCGACTGGGATCCGGCGGCGCTCAAGCGGCTGGAGGGCGAGCGCCGAGCGCTGCTCGACGCCGATGCGCTCGCCGCGCGCGCCGCGTGGCGCGACCGGCGACTGATGGCGCTTGCTGCGCACAAGCGCCGCATGAGGGAACAGGACAACGACTGAGCAGCGACTGAGAGGAGACCCACTGTATGTCCGCAGCCCAAGGCAAGGTCATCATCACCTGCGCGGTGACCGGCTCGATCCACACGCCGACGATGTCGCCCCACCTGCCGATCACCCCGCAGGAGGTCGCGCGCGGTGCGATTGGCGCGGCCGAGGCGGGCGCCGCGATCGTGCACCTGCACGCGCGCAAGCCCGAGGATGGCAGCCCGTCACAGGATCCCGATCTGTTTCACGAGTTCCTGCCGCAGATCGCGGTGGCGAGCGACGTGGTGATCAACCTCACGACCGGTGGCGCCGCGACGATGACGGTGCAGGAGCGCCTGCGCCCTGCGCTCGAGCTCAAGCCCGAGGTCGCTTCGCTCAATATGGGCTCGATGAACTTCGGGCTGTACGAGATGCTCGGTCGCTACAAGGAATTCAAGTACGACTGGGAAAAGCCGTACCTCGCAGGCAGCGACGACCGGATCTTCAAGAATTCGTTCAAGGACATCGCGTACATCCTCGAGTCCTGCTCGGCGAACGGCACGCGCTTCGAGATGGAGTGCTACGACATCGGCCACCTCTACACGGCGGCGCACTTTCTCGACCGGGGGCTGGTCAAGGCGCCGCTCTTCATCCAGTCGGTGTTCGGTATTCGCGGCGGAATCGGGCCCCACCCGGAGGATGTGCTGCACATGAAGCGCACCGCCGATCGGCTGTTCGGCGACGCGTACTACTGGTCGGTGCTCGGCGCCGGCCGCAATCAGATGCAGATCGCAGCGATGTCAGCGGTGATGGGTGGCAACGTGCGCGTCGGGCTGGAGGACAGCCTGTGGCTCGGCAAGGGCCGGCTGGCCGAGTCGAACGCGGAGCAGGTTGCCAAAGTGCGCCGCATCCTGGAGGAGCTCGGCCTCGCGATCGCGACGCCGGACGACGCGCGTGCGATGCTCAAGCTCAAGGGCGCGCGCAACGTCGGTTTCTAGACCTCAGGGCTGCTCGAGCGGAGGCTCGTCCATCGCTCCGACCTGCTCGCGCAGCTCGAGCACGCGGTCCTGCCAGTAGCGCGGTGTGCCGAACCAGGGAAACGCCGCGGGAAACGCGGGATCGTCCCAGCGCGCGCCGATCCAGGCCGCGTAGTGCAGCAGGCGCAGCGTGCGCAGCGGTTCAATCAGGATGAGCGCGCGCGGGTCGAACTCGCAGAACTGGGTGTAGCCGCGCAGCACCGCGCCAAGCTGTCGCTGCATCGATTCGCGATCGCCCGAGAGCAGCATCCACAGGTCCTGGATCGCGGGCCCGCTGCGGCAGTCGTCGAGGTCGACAAAGTGCGGGCCACCGATTGCGCTCGCGTGATCGTCGATCGGGGTCCACAGGATGTTGCCCGGATGGCAGTCGCCATGCAGGCGGATCGACCGCAGGCCCGCCGCCTCCTGCCAGCGACGCTCGATGCTCTCGAGCGCGAGCGCGGCGATGCTCGACCATGCCTCGCGCAATTCTTCCGGGACGAGGCGGTGCTCGAGAATGAAATCGCGCGGCTCGCGCCCGAAGCTTTCCGGGTCGAGCGCGGGGCGCGCGCGGAACGCTTCGACGCCGCCCACCGCGTGGATCCTGCCGAGGAAGCGGCCGATCCACTCGAGCACCGTCGGGTCGTCGAGCTCCGGGCTGCGCCCACCGCGCCGCGGATACACCGCGAAGCGAAAGCCGGCATGCTCGAACAGGGTTCGACCTTCGCGTTCGTACGGCGCGACCACCGGAATCTCGCGCGCGGCGAGCTCGAGCGCGAAGGCGTGCTCCTCGCCAATCTGTGCGTCGCTCCAGCGCGCCGGCCGGTAGAACTTGGCCACCACGCTCGCCCCGTCATCCAGGCCGATCTGGTAGACGCGGTTCTCGTAGCTGTTCAAGGCGAACAGGCGTCCGTCGACGCGCCAGCCGGCCGATTCGAGCGCGTCGAGCACGCGGTCCGGCGTGAGCTGCGCGTAGGGGTGCGTTGTGTCGGCCACGATGCGATTCTAAGGGCGCTTGCGCGTGGCGCACGCGCGTCGCATCCTGCGCCCGATGAGCGATGACGGCGGCACGTTCTGGTCTCGCAGCGGCAAGGCGGGATTTCTGCTAGTGCTGGGCTCGATCGGCATGCTGGTCCTGTCCGAGACCGTGCTGCGATCAGATCACGAGGTGTTCTACAGCCGGCCGACGGTCAGTTCGCATTGCAGGACCACGGCGGGACGCGAATGGTGCTGGGTATCCGCGTCATTTGCGATCGCGAACAACGGGCGCGTCGCGCAGGACGACGTGCGCATCGAATGGGGGATCGACGCGCAGCGCTGGCCGCTGTTCTGCGGTGGCAGTGACCTCATCGGCAGCGCCAAGCCCCGCAGAGCGCCGCGCCTGACGCGCAGTGAAGCTGCCGCGACGCTTGCATACGACATTCGCGAGTTCGATCCGAACACGATCCTCGACTGCTCGGTCGACTGCATGCGCTGCTCGCGGGAGGATATCGCCGCCCTTGAGCAGGCCGCATTCGCCGTGACCGGCCAGGGCGTGGTCGAGGCAGATCCGCGCGCGACAATCTTCGTGCGTTTCTTCGTCAACGCAGGGCGCGTGCTCGGCGCGCTGTCGCCCTGAGCGGCGCCAGCGGCTTGCGTTAGACTTCGCCCCCGAGCGCCATCGTCATGACCCCGGACAGCGAAAACGTCGTCGAGATCAGCGACCTGCACTTCCGCTACGGCGCGCTGCCGGTCTTTCGCGGCCTGTCGCTTGCCGTGCCGCGGGGTAAGGTCGTGGCGATCCTCGGCTCGAGCGGTTGCGGCAAGTCGACCCTGCTCAAGCTGATCGGCGGGCAGCTGCTTCCCGAGCGCGGCAGGATCCTGGTGCACGGCGAGAACGTCCCCGAGCTCGGCGCCGACGCGCTCTACGCGCTGCGCCGCGGGATGGGCATGATGTTCCAGACCAGCGGCCTGTTCAGCGACCTGTCGGTCTACGAGAACATCGCGTTTCCGATCCGCGAGCACTACGACCTGCCCGAGGAGCTGATCCGGCCGCTGGTCCTGATGAAGCTGCAGGCCGTGGGCCTGCGCAACGCGCACGCGATGATGCCGGGGGATCTCTCCGGTGGGATGACCCGGCGCGTCGCGCTCGCGCGCGCCATCGCCACCGACCCGCGCCTGGTCATGTACGATGAGCCGTTCGCCGGTCTCGACCCGATCACGCTTAACGTGATCGCAACGCTGATCCGCAAGCTAAACGACGCGCTCGGCACCACATCGATCGTGGTGACCTACGACGTGAGCGAGTCGCTCAAGGTCGTTGACTACGTATACGTGATTTCGGACGGAGCGGTGGTCGGCGAGGGGTCACCGCAGGCGGTGCTCGCCTCCGATGATCCCTACCTCGACCAGTTCCTACACGCGCGGCCCGATGGGCCGGTGCGTTTCCACTTCCCCGCGCCGCCGCTCGCCGAGGCGCTCGCGCTTCAGCGCGTCAGCCCTTCGGAATAAAGCGCAGCGCCACGCCGTTGTTGCAGTAGCGCAGCCCGGTGGGCGGCGGCCCGTCGTCGAACACATGGCCCTGGTGTCCGCCGCAGCGGATGCAGTGGTACTCGGTGCGTGTCATGAAGATCAGCTTGTGGTCCTTCCTCGTCCCCATGCTGCCCGGGATAAAGGTGAAGAACGACGGCCAGCCGGTACCGCTGTTGAATTTCATCGCCGAGGTGAACAGCGGCAGCCCGCAGCCGGCGCAGACGAACACGCCCGGGCGCTTTTCCCGGTCGAGCGGGCTCGTGCCCGCGCGCTCGGTGCCTTCCTCGCGCAGCACGTCGTACTGCTGGGCGGTGAGCCGCTTCTTCCACTCGGCCGCCGACAAAGATAGCTTGTCGCCCGGCTCGGGTACCGTGCTGCCCGGCGCCAGCAGCATGCGCCACTCCGCCTCCACGGCGTGAACCTCCTTCATGTTGGTCGGTAGCGCCGCGTGGGCGCGGCGCACGAGCGCGCTGAAAGGCAGGAGCGTCAGGGCAGCCAGGATCGTGCGGCGTTCCATGCATATTTCTCCTTTGAATGCGGGACCTGCACGTTGGTCGACCGAGATTAGGAAACCTGACGCCGCCGCGGCTTAGGGTACTGCAGCAGGCTCCCGGCGCGGCGCAGGAACGCGTCCTGCCGCGACAGCGTCCTGATCTGGCGGGCGTTCAGGATCGGCGTGTGCGGGTGCGCGTCGAGCCGCTCGACGAGGTCCCAGACGTCGCGCTCGCCGCTCACCCAGAGCGCCGGGTCCAGCGCGCGCAGGTCGTAGGGCCGGGAATATTCGCGCAAGGTCTTGTGGCCACGCTTGTTGACGTACTCATGGAAGTACGACATCGCGAGCTCGCGCAAAGTTCGATACACCGGGTCGCGCCCGCGCAGCATCGGGCCGTTCGCTTTGGCGAGCGTGCCCCAGCAGCCGTTGCGCCGGTAGAGCGCAACGACGTGGTCGACATCGCGTTCGGCGCGCAGGTCGAACAGCAGCGGCGGCGCGCCCTGAACCCAGAGCGCGGCCGCGGCAAGCATCGCGGCCTCGATGCAGTGCGCGCTGCGGCTGCGCAGCACCACCCGCACCGGGCGGCAGCTGTCACCGTCGGGCTCGAAGTTCTGGCGCAGCGCCGTGAGGAAGGCCTGAATCTTGTGCGGCGTGTTCAACCTGCGCAGTACGGCGAACTCGCCCGCGCGCAGACCGAGGTCCTCGCGCCGCGCGCGCCGCCGCTTCACTGCGGGAGCAGCGAGGCGAACAGCGTCGCCGTGCCAAGGAAGGTGAAAAAGCCCACGACGTCGGTGATCGTGGTGAGAACGATGGACGAGGCCGTCGCCGGGTCCTGGCCGAAACGCTGCAACAGGATGGGCACCAATGCGCCGGACAGGCCGGCGATCACCATAGAGAAGATCATTGCGATCACGATGACCAGCACCAGGCCGAGCGAACGGCTCCATACGTAGACGCCGAGCGCGGTGGTTGCCGCCACGGCGATTCCGTTCGCAAGTCCCGCGAAGGCTTCCTTGCCGATCATCTGCGGCCAGTGGCGCAAGCTGATCTCGCGCAGCGCGAGCCCGCGCATCGTCACCGCGAGCGCCTGCGCGCCGGCATTGCCGGACTGGCCGGCGACCACTGGCAGCAGCACGGCGAGCGCGGTGAACTTCGCGATCAGGCCCTCGAACAGGCCGACCACTGCGGCAGCGAGGAAGGCGGTAAGCAGGTTGACCTGCAGCCAGGGCAGGCGCTTCCTGACCGCGAAGAACGGCGTCGACAGCGCGCGCTCGTCGGCGCTCACCCCGACCATCGTCTGGATGTCGACGCTGGTTTCCTCCTCGATCGCGGATACGATGCCGGCCTGGCGGATCACGCCGACCAGACGGCCGGCCTGGTTGATCACCGGCAGCGCGGTGATCATCGGATGCTCCTGCAGGATCGTCGCAACGTCCTCGCGCGGGTCCATGTCGCGCACCACCGCGGGCAGCGGGCGCGTCAATTCGCGCAGCGACGTGTCCTCCTCGGCGACCGCGAGCTCCTGGATTTCGAGGCGGCCGCTCAGCCGACCCTCGAAATCGACTACGTACAGCTCGCGCAGCGCCTTGCGCCGCAGGCTGCGCAGGCGCGTGAGCGCTTCGCCCACGGTTCCGTCCGCGCGTACCGGCATGACCTGCGGATCCATGACGCGTCCGGCGCTCTCGGCCGGATAGACCAGCAGCGCTTGCAGCTCGGCCGCGATCTGCGGGTTGAGCAGGCCGAGCAGCCGCGCGCGCGGCTCGGGCTCGATCTGGGCGAGCACGGAAGCCGCCTGCGCCGGCTCGGTCTCGCTCAGCAGGTGGCGTGCCAGCGCATCCGGCGCGCGCTGTACCGCAGCCGCTCCGATGTCCGAGGCCATCGCCTGCCAGGTGCGCGCCGCGGCATTCGGCGGAACCGAGGTGAGCAGCTCGACGGCCTCGTCGAGTTCCATCGCCTCGAGCTGGCGCGCCGCCTCATGCGGATACTCGAACAAAAAGCGCCGGTGCAGCGCGGCGACCGCAGGAACGGCGTCAGCCTGCGTCACGCCGGCCTCCTACCGGTCGCACCGCGGGCAGCGCGGCAACCGCCGCGCCGATCAACCCCGCGACGACCTGCCAGTAGCCATGGGCGAGAACGGCGAACGCGTCGAGCTCCGCACCTTGCGTGCTCGGCGAGCGATTGCGCGCCAGCGCGCGCATCAGGGTCGCCCGACGCAGCACGCCGATCAGGCGCTCGTTCGCCTCGACTACCGGAAGGCCGGCGGCATGCTGCCAGCCGCGGTGCGTGGCGGCACCGGCCAGCGGTGAAGCGGCCGGCAGCACCGCGTTCGGCTTGCGCGTGATCGTTTCGAGCGCAGCATGCGCCGGCGCGCGCAGCAGCGTCGCGAGCTCCACGCTGCCCAGCAGGCGCTCGCCCATGCCAACCGTGTAGACCTCATCGACGCGGGTACCCGGCATCGCGCGCACGCGCAGCAGCGCGTCCTCGACCGCGGCGCTGGCCGGGAGCGCGACGACTTCGGGGTCGGTCCAGGCGCCGACGGAGTCGTCGGGGTAGCCGAGCAATAGCCGAGAGGCGACCGCGGTCACCGTCGGCAGGTCGGCAAGGAGCTTGGTGCGGCGCGCATCGGGGATGTGGCGCAAGACGCTCAGCGCAGGCTGCGTGCCGAGCGCCGAGAGCAGGGCGACGGTCTGTTCGTCCGCCAGGTCGGCAAGGATGCGTCCCGCGGCGATCGGCAGCATCGCGCCGAAGGCCGGCGCGACCGCGCGCGCCGGCAGCGAGGCGAAGAACGCCGTCGCTTGTGCCGTCGGCAGGCGCTCGAGCACGCGCGCCGCGTCGGCCGGGTGCGCCTCGACGTAGGCGAGCGTGAGGCGTTCTGTGTCAGCCATCGCCGGCGGGTTTGGTCAGCAGCACGATCGGTTCGTCGTGGTAAAGCCGTCCGGGCAGGGTCACGCGGCCGTCGGCGGTCTCGATCACCATGCCGGTCGCGTTCAGTTCCAGGATGCGGCCCTCGTGTCCCGCGACGCGCACACGCTCTCCTACCTCGAAAGCCTGGCGCAGATAATGCGCGCCGATCAGGTTGGCGACGTAGCCGCGCGCGCCGAGGCTCGCCGCGATCGCCGTACCGCCCGCGACCGCGAGAAAAATCCCAGCGGCGATGATCGCGAGAAAGGTGATGCGTATGCCGATCTGCTCGGCGCCGACGAGTAACGAGGCGACCAGCACGCTGCCCTGGGTGATGCGCGCAAGCACCTCGCGCTGCGCGGGCGGCAGGCGCGGCGTCGCCGCACGCACCAGATCCGCACTGAACCCTGAAAGTATGTAGCCGGCGGCGATGATCAGCAGGCCGGCCGCGAAGGTCGGCAGGTACTCGATCAGGCGGCCGATCCAGTCGGTGAACACGTGCAGGCCGAGCACCTGCAGCGCGGCCGCGACGAAGAACAGCAGCACCAGCCAGTAGACGATCGCGCCGAGCACGACTGCCGAGCGGCCCATGCGCAGCTTCTCGGCCGTGCGCGGTGCGAGCGTGCGCGCGAGCAGCGTGTCGACGAGCAGCGCGCCGCGCGCGGTCACGGCGCGCAGCAGCCGCGCCAGCACCCAGCCCGCAAACAGCAGCAGCACTGCGCCGAACACGCTGGGCACGAACGTAACCAGACGTTCGAGAATCGTCGCGGCGGCGTTGGTGATCGCTTTGCCGAGGTCGTTCATCGGGCATCCTGGCGCAAGAGTGCGCAGGGTATCACTGCGCGCAACATTCCGGCGTGCGGGTCGGATCGCCGATGGGCTCGGCCCGGGTTTCTCGGCTTAGGCCGGCTCGAAGCAGTAGCTGTCCATGGCGAGCGCGCCGGACTCGATGCCTGCATAGACACGGTCTGCGCGGTAGGCGTCGTCGGCTGCGCCGAGCGCGACGAACAGAGGCAGGAAGTGCTCTTCGCTGGGATGTGCGCGTTGCGCGTGCGGCGCCAGGCGGCGGTAGGCGACCAGGGCGTCGATCTCGCGCGCCTGGATGCCTGCGTCGATCCAGTCGCGAAACTCGCGCGCGTAAGCGAGCGGCTCGGCGGCTTCGCCACCGGACCTGCGGTCGCGCAGGTTGTGCGTCATGTGCCCCGATCCGATGACCAGTACCGCTTCGTCCGCGAGCGGGCGCAGTGCGGCGCCGAGCGCGAGGTGATGCGCCGCGCCAAGCGCGGTCTGCACGGAGAGTTGCAGTACCGGTATCCGGCCCTCAGGGTACATGTGCAGCAATGGCGACCACGCGCCGTGATCGAGGCCGCGCGCCGCGTCAATCTCAACCGAAAACCCAGCGTGCCCGAGCAGCTCGGCCGCCCGCGCCGCGACCTCGGGCGCGCCCGGGGCCGGATAGCGGATCCGGTAAAGGGGCTCGGGAAAGCCGGTGAAGTCGTGAATCGTCTCGGGCTGCGCGCTTTGGGTGAGCGCCGGCCGGTCGGTTTCCCAGTGTGCCGAAATCATCAGCAGCGCGCGCGGACGCGGTAGCCGGCGGGCGAGTTGCGTCCAGGCGGCGCCGGCCGCGCCGGCCTCGAGGGCATGCATCGGCGAGCCGTGCGAGATGAACAGGGTCGGCAGCCGCGCCGGCGGCGCCGAGCGCGTCGCGCTCACTTCGGCGGTTGCCAGAGGAAAGGAACCTCGACCGGCTTCGAAACCATGCGGATCATGCGCAGCGCCGACTCGCGGCCGCGGTAGTACCCGGGTACGAGGATGGTCTCCGAGAAACCCATCGCGCGGTAGAAGGCCCGCGCGGCCTCGTTGTTCGCGCGCAGCTCGAGATGGAGGCTGCGCACGCCGGCGGTCCGCGCCGACTGGACCAGCCATTCGAGCAGCCGCCGGCCGATCCCGCGGCGCCGGTGCGTCGGGCGCACCGCGAGCAGCACCAGGTGCGCGCGGTCTTCGCCGAATTCCATGATTGCAAAGCCGGCGAGCGCGCCGAGCGAGCGGCGCCCCTCGTCACTCGCCACGAGCGTGACGGTTTCCCGGTCGTCGATCGCGTGCAGGATGCGCCCCGCGTCGTATTTCCAGCCCAGACCGGATTCGATCAGGTCGCGCGACATCTCGGCGATCGCGCGCGCATCGCGCGTGACCGCGAGTCGAAGCGTGATTGCATGGGCCGTCATGAGCGCAGATTGTGCCATGACTGCGCCGCGCGGAATGCAACGCGGGTTTCCAGCCGCAGGCGGCAGCGTGCGGTTAGACTTGCCGACTCGAATCCTTGGGCTTGGAGGCAATGCAGCATGCGCCCGAATCTGCTGATCGTTCTGGTCGATGACCTGCGCTACGACGAGTTTGGCGCTGGCGGTCACCCCTACATGAAGACCCCGCATATCGACCGCATTGCACGCGAAGGCGCGCTGTTCGAGCGCGCTTTCCACACTACGCCGATCTGCTCTCCGAACCGCGCTTCCGTGATGACCGGCCAGTACGCCAGCCGGCATGGCGTGATCGACAATGTCGCGCGCGACGCGATGAGCCACGGGCTGCCCAACTATCACCTGCAGCTGCAGAAGCTCGGCTACGAGACCGCGCACATCGGCAAGTGGCATATGGGCAACGACGGCATGCCGCGCCCGGGCTACGACCACTGGATCTCGTTCGACGGTCACGGCAGCATCGTCGATCCGCGGCTCAATCACGGCGGGCGCTACCGCCAGCATCGCGGCTACATCACCGACCTGCTGAACCGCTACGCGGTCGAGTTCATCCGCGGCAGGCAGGCGGCGCGCGGCCGGCGCCGGCCCTGGTCGCTGTTCCTCGCGCACAAGGCGGTGCACCCGGACGCGCACCAGGCCGCCGACGGCACCCTCGACATGGCGCGCTTCGGCGGCTACATACCTGCGCCGCGCCATCGCGAGCTGTATGCCGGCAAGCGCTTTCCGCGTCTGCCCAACATGCGCTCGCCGGCCGAGATCGTGCGCGACAAGCCCGCCTGGCGCGAGGCGTTCAAGATGCGCGGCAGCAGGCGCTCGCGCGCGGCGCTCGCCGCCATCGGCGCGGGCACGCAGGAGGAGATCCGCCAGCGCGCGCGCATGATGGCCTCGGTCGACGAGGGCGTCGGCAAAATCTTCGACGCGCTCGCGGCGAGCGGCCAGCTCGAGGACACGCTGATTCTGTTCTTCGGCGACAACGGCTACTTTTTCGGCGAGCACGGCCTCGGCCCGGAGCGGCGCTTCGCCTACGAGGCGGGCATCCGCTCGCCGTTCCTGGTGCGCTACCCGCGCCGGGTGAAGGCGGGCGCGCGCCTGCGCGATCTCGTCATCTGCCAGGACATCGCGCCGACGATGATTGAGCTGGCCGGCGGCCGGCCGGGGCCGCAGATCCAGGGGCGCTCGCTCCTGCCGCTGTTTGACGGCCGGCGCGCGGGCTGGCGCAAGTCCTTCCTGATCGAGTACTGGGCGGAAAACGCCATGTCCTGGCTCGTCGGCATGACCTACAAGGCGGTGCGCACCGACCGCCACAAGTACATCCATTGGGTCAACCGCGACGACGGCACCGGGCGGCTCGACGAGCTCTACGACCTCGAAGGGGATCCCTGGGAGCTGAGGAACCTCGCGCGCTCGAAAAAGCGCCGCGCGCTGCGCACGCGCCTGCGCGGCGAGCTGCAGCGCCTCGCACTCGAGGCGCTCGGACTCTGACCGGCGTCAGGCGTCCGGATTGGCCGGCGGCGGCGCCCAGTTCGCCTTCGGCACCACGACCGGCGCCGGATGCTTGCGCAAACCCTTGGTGCGCTCGGCCGCCTGCAGTCCAGTGGCTGCGGGGAACAGCATGACCAACGCGGCGCACAGGCCGAGGGCCGCGCCCCGCGGGACGCGTCGCGAAATCGGTGTGTTCATGTTCCGTTCTCCGCGCGCCCGGGGCGCGTCTGGATCATTCCACGTAGATCATTTTTCGCGTCATGCCGCCGTCGACGACGAAATTCTGCCCGGTGACGAATCCGGCTTCATCCGACAGCAGCCAGGCGATCATCGCAGCGACGTCCTCGGGCTGGCCGACGCGCCCGACCGGGTGCTGGGCGTGGTCCTCGGCCGACAGCGGTGCGGCGTCGCGCCGGGCCCGCTTGCGCCAGGCGCGCACGTCGATCCAGCCGGGGCTGACGCAATTGACGCGCACCTGCGGCCCGAGGCTCATGGCGAGCGCATGCGTCAGCGCGACCACGCCGCCCTTCGAGGCGCTGTAGGCCTCGGTATGCGGCTCGGACTGCAGCGCGCGCGTCGAGGCGACGTTGACGATCGCGCCACGCGCGGCGCGCAGATCGGGCGCGCAATGCTTGGCCATCAGGAACACGCCGGTCAGGTTGGCGCCGATCCGTCGGTTCCACTCGGCGAGGCTCAGCGTCTCCAGCGGACCCGTTGCCGCACCGGTGATGCCGGCATTGCTGACCAGCGCGTCGAGGCGGCCGAAGGCTGCGCGGACCTCGGCCACGGCGCGAGCCACGGACGCCTCGTCAGATACGTCGCAGTCCAGCGCGAGCAGCGCGGGGTGCGCGGCGCGCGCCTCGGCGCGCGCCTCGGCATCGTTGTCGCCGATCGCGACGCGCCAGCCGTCGCGCGCGAGGCGCAGGGCGCTGGCCAGGCCGATACCCTGCGCGCCGCCGGTGACGATCGCGGCCCTGCCTGCCGGCGGGTTCACGTTTGCGCTAGATCAAGGGCGCCGGCGCGGCATTGCAGTTTGATGAGAGCACACACCGCAGTTTTCTGGCGCCCGAAGGAGGAAGTGATGCTGAGCCTCGAAGATTGTATCGCGCTCTGCGGTTTGACCGAAGAAGAGGTTCTCGCGATCGCCGAGCATGAGCACATTCCCGAGATCGCGGCGACCGAGTTGGGCAATTACCTCGTGCGCACCCCAGAGGGCGAGCTGTGCATCAAGGCGATGATCTGTGACGACATCGCCACAGCCGTCGCGCACGGCGACCGCATGCGCGAACTGACGTTGAAGATGGTGGTGCGCAACTTCATCGTCCAGCACCCGCGCTGTGACGAGCGCCGCCGGCGCGCGCTGCACATTCCCGAGCGACGCCAGGCCTGAAGCAGCGCGGCGCCACCTCCTTGCTGCACCGCGGCCCGGGTCGGGCCGCGGAACCGAGTTGACCGGTGAGCGATTTGGACTAGACTTTGGCGCGGAACGCGACCTTGGGAGGGGCGCATGCAAGTCAAGGAGATTCTGCGCGTCAAGGGGAACCGACTGCTGAGCATCGAGCCTTCGGGGCGTGCAGCGGACGCGGTGAAGACCATGGCCGACGAGAACCTCGGATCGCTGCTGGTACTCGACCACGGGCGCATGATCGGCATTCTCACGTTTCGTGAGGTGCTGGGCGCGCTCGCCGCGCGCGGCGGCGCGCTGGGTGACTTGCACGTCAAGGACATCATGTCGCCGAATCCGGTCACCGCGACCCCCGACATGGAGGTCAATGACCTCCGACGCACGATGCTGGAAACCGGTGCGCGCTACCTCCCGGTGCTGCAGGACGACAAGCTGCTCGGGGTGATCTCGTTTCGCGACGTGGCGAAGGCCGTGCTCGAGGAACAGGACTTCGAGAACAAGATGCTGAAGGGATACATCAAGAACTGGCCGGCATAGCCGACCAG
>JAJDNJ010000183.1 GCA_022340705.1 Betaproteobacteria bacterium | reverse complement strand
ATCGCCCGTAAGCACATCGACCTGCACCGGGTTGGTCGCCACGATCGTGGCATTCGAGTAGACGACCTGGTTCGTCGCGCCGTTTACGATGTAGCTCTCGCCCTCGTCGAGCGTCACAACGATCGGCAGTGTTCCGGGATTGGCGTCGTTGTCGATCGTCACCACCGTGTCGTCCTCGCTCGCCATGATCGCGAGGCCGGTGTACTGGAACAGTTCATCACTGGTGCCGATGTTTTGTCCCACCGGCACCTTGTAGGACGTGCCCCAGTTGTTGGTGTCGTAGACCTCGACGGCGTCGGTCATCAGCGTCTTGGAGCCGTCGGCCCAGGTGCTGCGCGTTACCGCGACTGTTTTGGAAACGGCGAACTTGTCGCCACCATCGAAGTAAATGTCCGTTGCTGGATCCCGGCCGATCGTCGCGAAAGTGTTGTTGAGGATGATCACCGTTCCGGCGTTGATGATGTCGCCCACAACGCCAGGCGCAGCGCCGTTCGCGAGGTTTCCATCGCCCCAGATTTCAGTCGTTGCTTGAAGCGGGTTCGAGATATCGTCCTCAAAGCCGTCTTCCCAGTGGTCGTAGTAGATGATCGTCCCGTTGGCCACCGCAGCGATCCCGATGTAGGTGGTCATCGGATCACGCGGATCAGTGCTTGGGCTCGGATCGCTCGGCGTCAGACGCGCATCGAGGACCTGGAGCATCTGGGCTTCGGGCAACGGCACGTAGAACGTCTGCACCGGCGGCGGGTTCGAGTCGGTGAACGCCGCCATCGCGACTTGACCGGTCAGCAGATCGTCGGCGGTCCCAATCGCGCCGTCCTCGCCGGCTTCGACACCGGTCGCGGTAATCAGGAACTTCTCGCCTGCCGAGTCGTCCGGGTTCACATACCACTCGGTGACAATCGTGCCGTTCGCGCTCTGATCGAGATCGCCGCCGATCACGTCATCGTCAGTGCCCTCGATGCCGTCCGCGCCCGCATCCAACACCCACCACACGCCGTCGGTCACCGTCCACGATTCGTGGCCCTCACCGGAGTTGTCGCCGAGCACATCGTCCGCGGTGCCGTAGACGCCGTCGTCGCCCGAGTCGATGACGTGCTGCACCTGGAACTCGAGCGTGCTTCCGATGATGAAGCCGGAGGCAGTGATCGTCGCGGTGCTGCCCGGCGCGTAGTCGAGCAGATCGGTGGTGACGCTCGGCGTCGTGTTGTCGTTAATGTCGTTCATGGCAGTTCCCAGAGTCGAATCAGTTGACGTAGTCAGCAGCCGACAGCTTCTTTTGTTGGTTGTCGCGATCTGTCGCTCGCGAGAGACAGGAGACAAAAAGGAAACGCAGACTACCGAACTCTTGTGACATATTCCACAGCGAACTAGCGGCTAACCCTTTGATTTCGCGCGACCCGTGCATGACGTTTGTCATCGCGAGCGAATCCGCAGGAACAGCTCGGCGAGAAATTCTTATTGCGGACGCAGGTTTGCAGCCACGACTTGCTGCGGGATGTGAAGACCGCGAGGAGGGCGCGGGCAGAACTTACGGTTTCGTTTCAAACGCTCTGAGGCGTTCGACGGGGCCCCCCGACATGGCGGGGCACGGCAACGTCCGCTACTAACGACGAAGCGACTAACGGCGCGCGGAAGAGGCGGCGACCAGCACACTGCGCTCCTCTTCCACCCGCTTCGTCGGCCGCATGTTCATCGTCATCTGAAACGCGCCGGCGATAAGGCCAATGCCCACCGCAGATTTCCACGCAAGGTCGTACGAGCCCATCGCGGAATACACCAACCCGCCACCCAACGCACCGACGAACGATCCGATCTGGTGAGAGAAAAACGCGATGCCGACGATCGTCGCCATGTACCGCAACCCGAACAGCTGAATCACCAGCCCGCTCACCAGCGGCACCACGCCCAACCACAGCGTGCCCATCGCCGCTGCAAACAGCAGCGTCGTCGTCGGCGTCGGCACGCTCATGAAGTACGCGGTGATGATGAGCGAGCGCAGGATGTAGATCCCGCCGAGCAGCATGCGGCGCGAGTAGCGCCCGCCGAGCCAGCCGAAGAGAAACGACCCGATCACGTTGAACAATCCGATCAACGCAAGCGCCGAAGCACCCACCGCGGGCCCCAACCCGCAGATCTGGATGTAGGTCGGCAGGTGCGTGGTCAGGAACACGAGCTGCAAACCGCAGACGAAATACGCCAGCGCCATCACGACATAACCCGGATGGCGCAGCGCTTCGCCCAAGGCCTGGCCGACTGATTGCTGCGTGGCATAGGACTCGTGCTGCACGCGATCGACGCCGCCGCCGAGCCAGGCCGCGGGCAGCATGACCACCGACAGTCCGAGAAACACCACCAGCGCCATCTGCCAGCCGGCGGTGGAGATCACGCCCTGCGCGATCGGCGAGGCGAAGGTCAGCCCGAGCGAGCCGATGCCGGAAATCAGCCCCATCATCACCGAGCGCTTCGCCGCCGACACGGCGCGCGAGGTGATCGACATCGCGATGCTCGCGCCGGTGCAGGACATCGCGGTGCCGATGCAGATCCCCGCGCCGAGCGTGAACACGAGCGGCGATTGCGACACCAGGCTCAGCGCGAGGCCGGCGGCGTAGATCAGCGCACCGGTCACCACCACCGGACGGATGCCGTGGCGGTCGGCGAGCGCACCCATGAACGGCTGGGTGACGCCCCAGACGATGTTCTGGATCGCGATCGCGAGCGAGAAGTCGGCCGCGCTGAGGCCCGCGTCCTTGATCATGTAGGGCTGGAACAGCCCCCAGCTCTGGCGCATGCCCATCGCGAGGCTCAACATCACCGCCGCCCCGCCGAGGATGGCGAGCGTCTGGGCCGAGGAAAGATTTTCGCGCTGCATGGCGGCGGCGGATTATCGCCGCTCGCCAGACGCGCGGGTGCGGCCGGTTCGCAGCCGCGCGGCGCTTACGACATCGCGCCTTGCTCGGGCGCGCTGCGCATACCCTCGAGCAGCCCGAGCGCTTTCTGCATCGAGAACGCCCGCGTCTCCGCGCTATAGGCCGCGGAATTGCCCGGCATCATGTAGCCATGCTGAATGCCGGGGAAGATGTGCACCTCGACGTTCTTCATGCGCGCGGGAACCTTGCGGTACGCATCGAGCACCGGCGCCGGCGCGGCGAAGTCCTGGTCGCCCCAGATGATGCACAGCGGCGCGCTGACGCCCTCGAGCTCGCCGATGTAGTCGAGCATCTGGGTGCCGTGGCAGGAGATTCCCGCGGCATACCCGAGGCGCTTCGGCCCGAGGATCGCGTACGGCCCGCCGTAGCAAAAGCCCATCACCGCGGCGCGGCCGTTGAACCCGGCGCGCATGCCCAGCTCGTTGAGCGTGTCGGCGAGGTCGGCCTCGCCGGTCTTGATGCGCTCGTGCCTCGGTTGCGAGCGCTCCTTGGCGCGCGCGTCCTCGCGCGGCAGCGGCCCGGGCAGCACGCGCCAGAACAGATCGGGCGCCGCGGCGATGTAGCCCGCCGCGGCGAACTCGTCGGCGATCGCGCGCACGTCGGCGTCGACCCCGTGCACCGCGGAAGCGAGCACGATCGCCGGCACGCGCTCGGCCGTCTTTGGCGCCGAGACATAGCAGTCGAATTCGCCGCCAGTGCTCGAGCGGATCTTGATGTTTTGTCCCGACATGTGCCCGTCCTTGCCGAATGTCACAGGCGCAAGCTTGGCACAGACCGCAGGCATGCCATAGTCTTTGCCGCGTCCATGTCGCTCTTCTCGCGCCTGTTCGGCAGCCTGCAGCGCACCCGGGTCGAGACCGGCTCCGCCGACGTGCTCGCCGCGCGCGGCGTGGAGAGCCTCGGCAAGGGGGATCTCGAGGCCGCGCAGCGCGATTTCGAGGCCGCGCTGCGGCGCGATCCGGGCTGCGGGCCTGCGCATTGCGGGCTCGGCATCCTGCTTCAGCAGCAGGGCGCGCGCGAGGCGGCGCGCGAGCACCTGCAGCTCGCCGGCAGGCTCGACGCGGACAACCGGGTGATCGTGCTGCGCAGCGCGCAGGCGCTCGACGAGCTCGGCTTCGCCGACGCGGCGATCGAGATGCTCGAGCCGATCGCCGAGGCGCACCCGAGCGACTGGAAGGCCTGCGTGCGCCTGGCGCGGCTGAAGCGCGCGCGCGACGACTTCGACACCGCCACCGCGCTGATGGAGCGCACGGTCGCGTCCAACCCCGCCGCGGGCCACGCGATGGAGGAGCTGGCGAGCCTGTACCGCGACAGCGGACAGATCGATGCGGCGATCGAGATGTTCGAGCGCGTCGCCGCGCTGCACCCCGGGGTGCCCACGGCGCACGGCGCGGTGCTGTTCCACGAGCTCTACCGCGAGCACGACCGCGCCGAGCTCACACAGCGCCACCGCGTCTGGGGGCGGCGCTTCGCGCCGCCGGGCCGGATCGCGCGCTTCGGCAACCCGCCGCAGGCCGAGCGCAGGCTGCGCATCGGCTACGTGTCGGCCGATTACCGCCGCTCGTCGGCGGCGCCGTTCATCGAGCCGCTGCTCGCGGCGCGCGACGCCGAGCGCTTTCACGTGGTCTGCTACAACGCCTGGCGCGAGCGCGACGAGGTCACCGAGCGCTTCGAGGCGCTGGCCGACGACTGGCGCGAGGTCGCCGAGCTGAGCGACACCGGGTTCGGCAAGCAGGTGCGGGCGGACGCGATCGACATCCTCATCGACCTCAACGGGCACACCACCGGCAACCGGCTGCCGGCCTTCGGGCCGCGTCTGGCGCCGGTGCAGGCCACCTACCTCGGCTACGGCGCGACCACGGGCGTGGCGGCGATCGACTACCGCATCACGGACGCGGTGATCGATCCGCCGGGCAGCGCCGAGCGCTATTACAGCGAGCGCCTGATGCACCTGCCCGATGCGATGTGGTGCTACACGCCGCCGCCGGACGCGCCCGCTCCGCGCGTGGCGCGCGAGACCGGCGGCGCGCCGACCTTCGGCGTGTTCAACAACTTCGCCAAGGTTTCGCCTGCGGCGATCGAGACCTGGGCCGAGATCCTCGCGCAGCTGCCGCATGCGCGCCTGGTCTGCGTCGGCGTGCCCGCGGGCAGCACCCGCGCGAGGTTCGCCGAGCCCTTCGAGCGGCGCGGGGTCGATCCCGAGCGGCTGACGTTCACCGGCCGGGTGAGCTATGCCGAGTACCTCGAGCTGTACCAGGCGGTCGACATCGCGCTCGACACCTTCCCCTATACGGGCGGCACGACGACCTGCGATGCGCTGTGGATGGGCGTGCCGGTGCTCAGCCTCGCCGGCGACGCGGTGCCGGCGCGCTCGGGCGCGAGCCTGCTCTCGGCGCTCAGCCTGACCGACTGGATCGCGCAGACGCGCGAGGACTACGTCGCGCGGGCGCTGCGCCATGCCGGCGCGCCCGCCGCGCTCGAAGAGCTGCACCGCACGCTGCGTTCGCGGATGGCCGCCTCGGCGCTGTGCGACCGCGCGCGCTTCATGCGCGCCTACGAGGATCTGCTGCGCAGGATGTGGCGCGAGTGGTGCGCGGTCGCGCCGCCCGAGCCGCAGCCGGAAACGCTGTTCAGTCACTCCGCACAGCCTGCACAATCGACGGACGTGATCCAGATCGTCAGCGCGACGCGCCTGCCGGAAGCCGAGTTCTGGGAAAAATCGCCGCTCGGCACCTCGCTGCGCCGTCTCAAGGGCGACGCGCGCCTCGTTGCGCGCGTCGCGTTCGAGAACACGCGCGGCCTGCCCGAGATCTACAACGCGGCGATCGACGCGCAGGACGGCCACGACCTGCTGGTGTTCATGCACGACGACGTCTGGATCGACGATCATTTCGTCGCCGAGCGCGTGATCGAGGGGCTCAAGGCCTACGACGTGATCGGCGTGGCCGGCAACCGGCGCCGGCTGCCCGGGCAGCCGGGCTGGGGTTTCGTCGACGAAGGGCTCACCTGGGACGAAAGGGAACAGCTGTCGGGCACGGTGGCGCACGGCCAGAAGCCGTTCGAAAACATCTCGTTCTTCGGTCCGGCGCCGGCGGACTGCGAGCTGCTCGATGGCGCGTTCCTCGCGGCACGCAAATCGGCGCTCACCGCCGCGGGGGTGCGCTTCGACCCGCGCTTCGAGTTTCATTTCTACGACATGGATTTTTGCCGCAGCGCGCGGCAGAAGGGCCTGCGCCTCGGGACCTGGCCGATCTGCATCACCCATCAAAGCGGGGGCGGGTTCGGCAGCGACGGCTGGCGCGAGAAATACCGCAGCTACCTCGAGAAGTGGAACGACTAGACTGTCGTCAGGCTGTTCCGCGCAGAACGCGCGCCGAGCTCATGGACCAGACGCCCGCACACGACAACTACAACCCGGATCTGCTGCGCCTCATGGACCGCGCGTTCGCAACCGTGGTCGAAGTCGGCTGCAGCCGGGGTGCGCTCGCCAGGGCCTACCGCGAGACCTATCCGCAGGCGCGCTACATCGGGATCGAGATCGACGCCGACAGTGCCGAGGCGGCGCGCCGCCACTGCGACCGCGTGCTGTGCGGCGACATCGAGTCTCTGTCCGCGGCGGACTGGTCTGCGCTCTTTCCGAGCAGCTGCTGGGTGTTCGGCGACGCGCTCGAGCATCTGCGCGACCCCTGGGCGCTGCTGCGCAGGCTGCGCCAGGACCTGGGCGCCGAGGGCCAGGTGCTCGCCTGCATCCCGAATGCGCAGCACTGGAGCGTGCAGGCGCGGCTCGCGGCGGGCGCGTTCAACTATGAGGACCAGGGCCTGCTCGATCGCACCCACCTGCGCTGGTTCACGCGCAGCACGATCGTCGAACTGTTCCAGTCGAGCGGCTTTCGCATCGAAAAGATGCTCTCGCGGGTGTTCGACGAGCCGGCCAAGGAGCGCTTTCTGCCCGCGATCGGAGAGCTCGCAGCCGCGGCCGGTGTCGATCGCGAGCGTGCGCTGCGCGACTGCCTGCCGATGCAGTACGTGCTGCGCGCAGTGCCGGCCTAAAGCGCTTCGCTCGCTTCCCCGATGCCGAACAGCGCGCGGTGCAGCTCGCCGGGCGCCGTGCGCAGCGCGACGGTTCGGATCTCGAACCTGCCGAGCGGCGGCAGAAAATACGCCTGGCTGAAGCCGGCGGCGTCCAGCGCGCGGCGCAGCGTGCCGCGCGTGAACCCGGTCTTGTGGGCGTAGAAGTCGACCCCGGTCCGCTCGATCATGCTGGTCATGCCATAGAGGATGTCGAGCACGCGGATCGGCCCGGCCGGCGAGGTGTAGAGCGTGTCGTCGAGCTCGCGCCCGTTCACCACCATCTCGCGCGCGATCCAATGAATGTCGGGCACTCGAATTTCGACGAATCCGGCGCTCGGCTTGAGCACGTGGGCGAAGCCCGCCAGCACCCGCGCGACCTCGTGCTCGCGGTAATGCTCCAGGTTGTGCGAGCAGTACACCGCGTCGAATTGCGCCGCCGGCAGGCTGCCCAGCGCGCGCGCATCGAGCAGCACGTCGGGCTCGGCGCTCGGGTTGATGTCGAGCATCAGGCGGCGCCAGGCGGCATAGTGCTTGGGCAGCGCGACGTCGCGGTGGCCGCCGCCGACGTCGAGCACGGTCTGCTGCCCCGGCTCGAGCGCGACGCGCAGCGCGCCGGCTGCTTCTTGCGGCACCTGCACGGGCGCGGGCTTTTTCGGACGCACGATCGAGGACAGCAGGCGCAGCAGCATGAGCGCAGGTTACCCCAGGCGGGTCGCGCGGGTTCGAATCAGTTCCTGATCAGGTAACCGTTCGGCGCCGCAGTGATGCCGAACTTTTCCTCGCGCGCGCGATCGGGGGTGAACGCGTTCGGGTGGCGCGCGAGGAATTCCTCGACCGCCTCGTACGGCCCCGGGCCGAACTCGGGTCGCACCGGATGGCCGTTGACGCAGCCGTCCTCGACCACGAGATAGTCGCCCCGGCGCAAGAGCGGCAGGAACGCTTCCATCTCGCGCAGCACATGCGCCTTCGAATGGTCCGAATCGAGGATCGCGAACAGCGCACCGCGCTCCTCGGGCAGATGTTCGCGCAGGCGCGCGACCATCTCGGGCGAGGCGCTGTCGCCGAGCCAGAACTCGATGCGCGGGTGCTGGCGCAGCATGTTCTTGCTGCCGTCCATGTCGATGCTGATCACCTTGCCGCGCGCGCCGTTCAGCTGCAGCAGGTCGGCGAAGTAGAGCGCCGAGCCGCCGTGCAGGCTGCCGGTCTCGAGCACCCAGTCGATGCGCCGCTCGGCGAAGATCTCCTGGTAGTTCCACATGTCGCTCGGCACCTTGAGCACGCGGATGCCGCGGTAGTGCATGCGCTTCCACACGCCGGTGTCGTAGAACCAGCGGAAGTATTCGGTGCCCGGCGCTTCGCTCAAGTGAAGAACGCTCCTCGATGGGATTGCTAGAATCGCGCGGTGCGCGACACGCTGGTCTACATTACCCGGGTCGACCGCGAATTGGAACTGGCGCCGGGCAGCGCGGTGAACTCCTCGATGGCGAGCATGCGCCTGCGCATGCTGATTCCCGGCGCCGAGCTCGCGCGCAGCGTCGACGTCAGGCTGGTTCCCTTCGCGCGCTTCCTGCAGGACCCGGCGCTCGCGCATGTCTCGAGCGTGCGCGCGCTGGTGATCGGCAAGCTCTCGGTCGGCGAGGTCGCCGCGCTCGGCGATGCCGGTCGCGACCGGCTGTTCGACGCGATTCGGCGCAGCGGCCACCCGGTGTTCGCCGATTTCAGCGACAACTACCCGGCCTTCGGCGGGCAGAACGTCGCGCAGTTGCTCGATTACCAGACGCGCATGGGCGCGGCGGCGACCTTCACCGTGCCCTGTAATGCGCTCGCCGAGGCAATCGGTCCGCAGGCGCGGCGCGGCATTCACGTGATCGAGGATCCCTACGAGACGCCCGAGCAGCCGGCGCGCTTCGCGCCCGAGAGCGATGCTCTGCGCCTGTGCTGGTTCGGCTCGGCCTACGAGCCGGCGCTGGTCGAGGGCGCGTTCGCCGCGATCGCCGCGGCGCAGCCCGGGTGCCGCCTGCGGCTGGAATTCCTCGCGCTCGGCTCGCGCGCGCCGATGGCGCGCCAGCTCGAAGCGCGCATGCGCGAGGCGAACCCGGCGGCCGAGGTGCGCTTCAGCGAATGGTCGTTCGATGCGGTGTCCCGTGCGCTGCGCGATTGCGACCTCGTGGTGCTGCCGCAGGATGCGCACAGCCCCTGGGGGCGCTGCAAGTCGCACAACCGGCTGGTGCAGGCGATCCGCGCCGGCCGCGTCGCGGTGGCCTCGGCGATTCCCGCCTACCTCGAGCTCGCCGACTGCGCCGAGATCGACGACGACCTGCCCGCGGCGCTCGCGCGCGCGCTGGCCCAGCCGCGGGCCGCGCTCGACAAGGTCGTCGCGGGGCAGGCGCTGGTGCGCGAGCGGTTTTCTCCGGCGCACATCGCCGCACGCTGGGCGAGCGTGCTCGGTCTGTCGAGCTAGCCTCGGCCCGGCGGCGCGAGGACCTCGTCCAAGGCCGCGCGCAGCGCGTCGAGATCGACGCGGTAGTCGCGGTGCATCTCGGGGCCGCCGCCGCTGCGCGCCGGGCCGAGATCCTCGGAGACGACGCACTGGACCTGCTGGCCGCCGGCCTGTGCCGCCATGCGGAACTCGTCCATGTGGTGGATCGCGCGACTGGTGATCTCGATCAGCGTCGCGCCGGGCGGGGCGAACACCATGTTGGCGAGCCCCGCCCCATGCGGCGCGACGACGACGCGCGCGCGCGAGAACGCGGCAATCTGATCGGGCACGCGCATCTCGCCAGGCACGATGACGCGGAATCCCCTCTGCGCGAGCAGCGCTTCGACCTCGGCCTCGTTCAGCAGGCGGCGGTTCGACTGCTCGCGGCGCGAGGCGTAGAGCAGCGCGCCCTCGGCATCGGGCGCCGCGCCCTTGACGCGGTGCGCGGCGACCTTGGCGCGCAGCCAGTCGATCGCCTCGCCCATGCGCGGGTGGTTGCGCAGCTGGGTGGGCACGTGGAGGGTGGCGCAGACCACGACCTCGTCGGGCGGCACGCGCAGCAGGCGCGCTTCGGGAATGCCGAGCAGCTCGAGGTAGGCGCGGTGCCAGGGGCGCAGGTTGTCGGCGACGAGGTAGGGCAGGCCTGCGGGAAGGTCGGCCTGCTCGAGCAGCGAGAGCTTGAGGACGTTGCGCAGCACCCAGTGCGCATAGTTCGCGTCGCTGCCGAGCAGGATGCAGGGCGCTTCGATCCTGCGCGGCGCGCGCGGCAGGGTCATGATGCACTGCGCGCGGTCGGGCGTGACGCGTCCGCGCACGCGCGGGCTGTTGGCCACGGTGCGCGCCTGGGTCTCGCGCGTGTAGATGCGATCGCCGTCGATCACCGACCAGAAATCGGCGTCGACGAGCACGTCGTGCAGCGTCGCGACGTAGGGCTCGCCGCGCGCGGCGCGCTCCGGATCGATCAGCGCCTCGTCGAGCAGGCGCGCAGTGCTCGCGTCGCCCGAGCCGAGTGCCTCGATGCGTGCGAAATGCTCGGCGGCGCGCTGCGGGTCGCCCGTCTTGAGGCGGTTGACCGCGGCAGCGAGCAGCGCCGAGGGGTCGTCGGGCGCGAGCGCCAGGATCTTGTCGCACAGCGCGATCACCTGCGCGCGGTCGCCGCGCCGCACGGTTTCGGCGAGTTCGCGTTGTAGCTGCGCGGGCACAGCGCTCGGCGCGGGCGCGCTGCTCCCGCGCAGGCGGGCGATAATACGAGCCAACATGTTCATCGAACGTCGATTTTAGCGGGCGCATGGGCCCGGAATTCGCATGACGCGGGCCGCGGTGCTGCGTCGCGCGCTGGTCGTCGCGGTGCTCGCGGCGATCGCGGTCGCGGTCTGGATCGCGACGCGCCCAAAGCCGATCGCGGTGCTGGTCGCTCCGGTCGAGGTGGGGCGCGTCGAGACCACGGTCGCCAACACGCGCGCGGGCTCGGTCAAGGCCTGCCGGCGCGCGAAGCTCGCACCGCCGATCGGCGGACGCATCGAAAAGCTCGAGGTGAAGGAGGGCGACCGGGTCAAGGCGGGCCAGGTATTGCTCACGCTGTGGAATGACGATCTCGTCGCGCGCGAGCTGGCCCTCACGGAGGCGGCGGCCGCTGCGCGCAGCCGGGTGCGCGAAGCCTGCGCGCTCGCCGACATCGCGGTGCGCGCCGCGGCGCGCGCGCGCCAGCTGCGCGACAAGGGCTTCATCTCCGAGGAAAGCGTCGACCGCGCGAACAACGAGGCCAAGGCCAAGCAGGCGGCCTGCGATTCGGCGCGCGCCCAGGTCGACGAAGCCGACGCGCAGCTGCGCGTCGGGCGCGCCGACACCACGCGCACGGTGCTGCGCGCACCGTTCGACGGGGTCGTCGCCGAGGTAAACGGCGAGGTGGGCGAGTACCTCACCCCGTCGCCGCCGGGCATCCCGACCCTGCCGGCGATCGACCTGATCGACGATTCCTGCCTCTACGTCTCGGCGCCGATCGACGAGGTCGACGGCGCGAAGCTCAAGGTCGGCATGCCGGCGCGCATCACCCTGGATGCCTACCGCGGCAAGCATTTCCCCGGCCACGTGCGGCGCATCGCGCCCTACGTGCTCGCGGTCGAGAAGCAGGCGCGCACGGTCGAAGTCGAGGTCGAGTTCAATCAGCCGGGCGAGGTGCGCCAGCTGCTGGTCGGCTACAGCGCCGACGTCGAGATCATCGTCGATGCGCACGATGGCGTGCTGCGTATCCCGACCAGCGCGCTGCTGCCGGGCAACCGCGTGCTGCGCCTGGACGCCGACGGCGTGCTCGAATCGCGCGCGATCGAGCCGGGGCTGTCGAACTGGGAGTACACCGAGGTGAAATCGGGCCTCGCCAAGGGTGACCGCGTGGTCACCTCGCTCGAGCGCGCGGGAGTGAAGGCCGGCGTGAAGGCGATCGCCGAGCCGGCGCAGGGGGCGTCGCCGGCCGAGCGCAAATGATCCACCTGGCCGGCATCGAGCGCATCTTTCGCGTCGGCGGAGAGGAAGTCCACGCGCTGCGCGCCATCGACCTCGAGATCGGGCAGGGCGAGTACCTGTCGATCATGGGCCCTTCGGGCTCGGGAAAATCCTCGCTCCTCAACATCATCGGCCTGCTCGACCGGCCGAACGCCGGGCGCTATACGCTCGACGGGCGCGACGTCACCGGTCTGTCCGACGACGAGCAGGCCCGCGTGCGGCGCGAGAAGATCGGCTTCGTTTTCCAGTTTTTCCACCTCGTGCCGCGCCTGACGGCCGCGCAGAACATCGAGCTGCCGATGGTGCTCGCGGGGATCGCGCCCGAGGAGCGCCAGGGCCGCATCGCGCGCCTGCTCGCCGACTACGGGCTCGAGGAACGCGCCGGGCACCGCCCCGACCAGCTCTCGGGCGGGCAGTGCCAGCGCGTCGCGATCGCGCGCGCGATGGCGATGCAGCCGGAGGTGATCCTCGCCGACGAGCCGACCGGCAACCTCGACCGGCACACCGGGCAGGAAGTGATGCAGCTGCTCGAGGGCGTGCACCGCGCGGGCGGCACGCTCGCGGTGGTGACCCACGATCCGGAGATCGGCGCGCGCGCGGCGCGCCGGCTGCGCATGATCGACGGCGCGATCCATAGTGACGAACGCGGCGACCAGCGGGGCTGAATGCGCAGCGCCGACCTGGTCGAGTTCGCCTGGCGCGTGGTGCGCGGCTACCGGTCGCGCACGCTGCTCATCCTGCTCGCGATGGGCATCGGCGTCGCCGCGGTGATCGCGGTGAGCTCGATCGGCGAGGGCGCGCGCCTGTACGTCGTCAACCAGTTCGGCGCGCTCGGTACCCACCTGGTGATCGTGCTGCCCGGGCGCAGCGAGACCGCCGGATCGATGCCCGGCGTGCTGATCGGCGAGACGCCGCGCGACCTCACCCTGGACGACGCGCTCGCGCTCAAGCGCAGTCCGTCGGTGCGTCGTCTCGCGCCGCTCATCGTCGGCGCCGGCGACGTGCGCGCCGGGGCGCTCAGCCGCGAGGCGCCGGTGCTCGGCTCGACCGCCGAGCTGATGGCGATCCGCCACATGTCGCTCGCGCAGGGGCGCTTTCTGCCCGCCGGCGATCCCCGCCTCGCGCAACCGGTATGCGTGATCGGTGCCAAGCTCGCCGACGAGCTGTTCGGACCGCGCGCGGTGCTCGGCGAGTGGCTGAGGATCGGCGACCGGCGCTTTCGCGTCGTCGGGGTGCTCGCCGCGCAGGGCCAGTCGCTCGGCTTCAACACGGACGAGATCGTGATCGTGCCGGTCGCCGCGGCGCAGGCGCTGTTCAACACCGAGGCGCTGTTCCGCATCCTGGTCGAAGCCAAGAGCCGCGAGCAGATCGTTCCCGCGCAAACCGACATCGAGGAGATCCTGCGCGTGCGCCACGAAGGCAAGCGCGACGTCACCGTGATCACCCAGGACGCGGTGCTCGCCACCTTCGATCGCATCCTGCGCGCGCTGACCCTCGCGGTCGGCGGGCTGGCGGCGATCAGCCTCGCGGTCGCGGGGATCCTGATCATGAACGTGATGCTGATCTCGGTCACCCAGCGCCGCGCCGAGATCGGCCTGCTGCGCGCGATCGGCGCGACCGGGCGCCAGATCCGGCTCGCGTTTCTCACCGAGGCGGTGCTGCTCGCGCTGGGCGGCGCGGCGCTCGGGCTTGCGGCAGGCAAGCTCGGCCAGGTGGTGATCGGGCAGATCGTGCCCAGCGTGCCGTTCACCGCGCCGTGGTGGGCGCTGGTCGCCGCGCCGCTCACCGCGATCGTGACCTCGGTGCTGTTCGCGGTGATGCCCGCGCGGCGCGCCGCGCGTCTCGATCCGGTGCAGGCCCTGTCCAAGCGCTAGCGCGACGATGTACCTCGCCGACTTCATTCGCTTCACCTTCGCCTCGCTCGCCGCGCACCGCCTGCGCACGGCGCTCACCGCGCTCGGCATCGCGATCGGCATCGCGGCGGTGATGCTGCTCACGGCGATCGGCGAGGGGCTGCATCGCTTCGTGATCGCCGAGTTCACCCAGTTCGGCACCAACATGGTGTACGTCACCCCGGGGCGCATCACCACGCACGGCGCCTCGCTCGGCGCGGTCAACACCATCCGTCCGCTTTCGGTCGACGACGCATTCGCGCTCACGCGCGCGCGCCATGTGCGCAAGGTCAATCCGCTGGTGCAGGGCAACGCCGAGATCGAGTACCTGGGCCGCAGCCGGCGCGTCACGCTCTACGGCATCGGACCCGACTTTGACGCGGTGTTCAGCATGCGCGTGGCGAGCGGACAGTTTCTGCCGCAGGACGACTGGCGCACGCCGCGTGCCTTCGCGGTGCTCGGCTCGAAGGTGGCCGAGGAGCTGTACGGCGCGCAGAGCCCGCTCGGCAGCCGGATCCGCGTCGGCGGGACGCGCTACCGCGTGGTCGGCGTGATGGAGTCGAAGGGCCAGGTGCTCGGCTTCGACCTCGACGACAGCGTGTACGTGCCGGTGCAGCGCGCGCTCGAGATGTTCAACCGCGAAAGCCTGATGGAGATCGACATCAGCTACGAGCCGACCGCGCCGGTCGACGAGGTCGAGGCCGAGCTGCGCCGCATCCTGATCGCGCGCCACGGCGCGGAGGACTTCACCATCACGCCGCAGGAGAAGATGCTCGAGGTGTTCGGCACGGTGCTCAACGCGATCACCTTCGCGGTGAGCGCGATCGGTGCGATCTCGCTCGTCGTCGGCGGGGTCGGCATCCTCACCATCCTGACCATCGCGGTGGCCGAGCGCACCGGGGAGATCGGCCTGCTGCGCGCGATTGGCGCGACGCAGCGCGCGGTGCTGCTCTTGTTTCTTGGCGAGGCGGTGCTGCTCGCCGCGCTCGGCGGCGCGGCGGGCCTGCTGCTGGGCTGGGGCATCGCCGGGCTGCTCAAGCTCGCGCTCCCGGCGCTGCCGGTGCACACGCCCTGGCTCTACGCGCTGCTTGGCGAATGCGTCGCGGTCGCGGTGGGGCTCGCCGCCGGGGTGCTGCCTGCGCGCCGCGCCGCGCGCCTCGACCCGCTCGAGGCGCTGCGCAGCGAATGATCCGCGCCGCGCGCGCGATCGGCAGGCGCTAGACTTCGCGCTGGGAGAGAGGACGCAATCGAACATGGCGATCAAGCTCTGGGATCTGGCGGCCGCCGAGGACGACCGGCGCTTCTCGCCGAACTGCTGGCGCATCAAGATGGCGCTGCGCCACAAGGGGCTCGAGGTCGAGGAGATTCCCTGGCGCTTCACCGAAAAGGACGCGATTGCCGCCTCCGGCCAGGGCGCGGTGCCGGTGATCGAGGATCAGGGCCAGACCCTGTACGACAGCTGGACGATCGCGAACTACCTCGACGAGGCCTATCCCGACCGGCCGCTGCTGTTCGCCGGCGAGGAGGCGAAGACCTTGTGCTTTTTTTTCAAGCACTGGGTCGAGCGCAGCCTGCATGTGCCGTTCTTCCGCGTGATCGTGCTCGACCTGGAACGGCAGCTGCACCCGAAGGACAAAGCCTACTTCCGCAGCTCGCGCGAGAAGCGCCTCGGCAAGACGCTCGAGGACTTCGCGGGGGACCCCGCGCAGGCGCTCGCGCAGCTGCGCGGCGCGCTCGACCCGCTGCGCCCGGTGCTCGCCGAAAGCCCGTATCTCGCGGGGCGCACGCCGGGCTTCGCCGACTACCTGCTGCTCGCCGAATTTCAGTGGGCGCGCGCGCTGTCCGCGGTCAGGCTGCTCGAGAAGGGTGATCCGATCAGCGCGTGGCGCGAGCGGGTGATGGATTTGTTCGGCGGGTATGCGAGGAATGCGGTGGGGTACCCTGCTTAAAAGTAGCCATGCGCAAATCGGCGGGGGCTGAGTCCCTCAGGATGCGGCGATGCTGGAATTCGAATGGGATTCGGAGAAAGCGCGCGTCAACGAGCGCAAACACGGCGTTACGTTTTTCGAGGCGTCAGAGGTTTTTGGTGACGAGCACGCCTCAGCGATGCCCGATCCCGACCATTCGCGCACGGAATCCAGATATTTGATCTTCGGGATCTCGCGGGGTGGCCGGTACCTCGTCGTGTCCTATACTGAGCGTGATGACCGGATCCGTCTGATTTCGGCGCGACAGATGACACCGCGTGAGCGGAGAGCCTATGAGCAACGATAAAGATACGCTGAGGGAAGAGTATTCCGAGGAACTGATCAAGTCGGGTGAGCGCGGCAAGTATGCGCAGCGCTACCGTGAAGGGTCCAACGTGGTGCTGATCGACCCAGATCTGCACAAGCTTTTTCCCGATTCGGAGGCGGTCAACCGCGCGCTGCGCGAGTACTTGTCCTCGAAGCGAACCGGTACCTGACCCGATTTCCGTGGGTGCCGCGTCACATGGAACGCGGCGCGGTTTTGAGGCAGCTTTGTCTCCGCTTGCTGCGCCGGGTCAAAAGCGACCCGGTGCAGCAAGCGGAGATCGATTAGAAAAACCAAACCCCAAGTATCTTTTGAGGCTCCTGGATGATTGATCTTTACTACTGGACCACGCCGAACGGCCACAAGATCACGATCTTTC
>JAJDNJ010000069.1 GCA_022340705.1 Betaproteobacteria bacterium | reverse complement strand
TTGAACGTCTCGAGCAGGCGCAGCGAATGCGCGTAGTCGCCCCCGGGCCGCGCCTTGCGATACAGCCGCGGCACCGTTTCCAGATTGTGGTTCATAACGTCCGGCGGAGCCGCGTCGAGGACTTCCAGCGCACGCTCAAGCCGCCCGCGGAAATCCGGCACGAGCACCTCAATCGTGGTCGAGGGCGAGCGCGCGCGTACCGCGCGAATGCAATCGACGAAATGCTGCGCGCCGCCGTCCTTCAGATCGTCGCGATCGACGCTGGTGATCACGACATAGCCGAGCCCGAGGCGGGCGATTGTCTCAGCCAGATGCGCCGGCTCGTGTACGTCGGGTGCGAGGGGCCGGCCGTGCGCCACGTCGCAGAACGGACAGCGTCGCGTACAGATATCGCCCAGAATCATGAATGTCGCGGTGCCCTTGCCGAAGCACTCGGCGATGTTCGGACAGCTTGCCTCCTCGCACACCGTGTGCAGCTTCTGCGCACGCAAGACATCCTTGATCTCGTAGAAGCGCGAGTTCGGGCTCGCCGCGCGCACCCGGATCCAGGCTGGTTTGGCAAGTGGCGCGCGCGGCACGACCTTGACCGGAATGCGCGCCGTCTTCTGGGCGCCTTTCTGTTTCGTGCCCGGTTCAGGCATGCGCGATGGCATCCGCGAGAATCGCGGCGAGGCGCTCTCCGGCCTGATCTGGCGCGAGCGGAATTCCGAGGTCTCTGGTCTGGGTCACGCGCAAACCCGGGTAGCCGCAAGGATCGATCGCCTCGAACGGCGACAGATCCATGTCGACATTGAGCGCGAGACCGTGAAAGGCGCACCCTCGGGCAACGCGGATTCCGAGCGCCGCGACCTTGGCGTCGCCGACATACACGCCCGGTGCGCCAGGCCTGCGCAGGCCGGCCACGCCGTACCCCGCGAGCAGGTCGATCACGGCCTGCTCCATCAGGCAGACAAACTCGCGCACCTTGATTGCGCGCCGCCCGAGGTCGACCAGCGTGTACAGCACGACCTGGCCGGGCCCGTGATAGGTAACCTGCCCGCCCCGCTCGACGCGTATGACGGGCAGCGACCCCGCCTTCGGTCCGTGCGCCGGGTCGGCCGCATGGCCCAGCGTGTAGATCGGCGGGTGCTCGAGCAGCCAGAGCTCGTCCGGGGTCTGCGCGTCGCGCAGGCGCGTAAAGCGGCGCATCGCCTCGAGCGTCGTCAGATACTCCACGCGTCCGAGACGCTGGACGACGAGCGCGGGTGCGCGATGCGCCAACACCGCCGCCATCACAGCACCATCACCACGCTGGGGTGATCACAGAGCTCTTGGTAGAGCGCGTCCAGCTGCTCGCGCGAGCGCGCTTCGATAGTGACCGTCAGGCTGAGGTAGGTACCTTGGCGGCTGGGACGCATCTCCATCGTGGCCGGCTGAAAGTCGGGCGCATGCTTGAGCACGATTTCCATCACGCTCTGCGCAAAGCCGCTCTCCCGTCGCCCCATGATCTTGATCGGGAACGGAGTGGGGAACTCGAGCAGCGTCGTCTGCCCGGATTCCATATTCAGGCGGCAGCCTTCTCCCGACCGGCGCGCATGACGGTGCGCTTGAACTCCTGATAGAGCGCATGCATGCGACGGAACACGGGCCCGGGCTTGCCGTCTCCGACCGGCCGGCCGTCGAGCGACACGATTGCCAGAATTTCCTTCGATGAGGACGTGACCCACAGCTCGTCCGCGGAGCGCACTTCGGCTTCCGGTATGTCGCGCAGCTCAAGCGGCAAGCCGGCGTCGCGTGCGAGCTCGACCACCACGTCGTAGGTAATACCGGGAAGGATCAGATTCGATTTGGGTGGCGCTTGAATCACACCCGCCTTGACGATGAAAACGTTTGACGCCGAGGCTTCGGTCAGCAGGCCGTCGCGGAACAGGATCGTCTCGGCCTCCCCCGCGTCCGCCGACAGCTGCCGCAACAGGCAGTTTCCGATCAGCGAAATCGACTTGACGTCGCAGCGCTGCCACCGGAAATCCACTGCGCTGCGCGCGGCGGCGCCGCGCTCGACGAGCGCGGCGGGCGGCGTGACCAGCGAAGTCGCCATGGCGAACACCGTCGGCTCTACGCCCTGCGGGAACGCGTGGTCGCGCTTCGCGACGCCGCGCGTCACCTGGAAATACAAGCCCTGATCCTCGAACGGTTGCGCGGCGATCAGGCGCTGGATGACGTCGCGCCACTCGGCGCGTGAATAGGGATTGCGGATGCGCACCTCGCGCAGGCTGCGCTCGAGACGATTCAGGTGCTCATCGAGACGGAACGGGACGCGCGAGTACACCGGCACCAGCTCGTAGATGCCGTCGCCGAAGATGAATCCCCGGTCGAGCACGGGAATCTTCGCCTGCTCGATCGGCAGGATCTCACCGTTCAGGAAGACCATGTCGCCCACGGCCGGCCCCTCTTATTTCAGCCACAGCCTCAGTGTATCCCACGCGCGGCCGAAAAATCCGGCCGCCGGCACGGGCTCGAGCGCGATCAACGGGTATTCGCCGACCGACTCTCCGGCCAGTGTCACGCGCAGCATGCCGACCGGCTGGGCTTTTTCGATCGGCGCGACCAGCGGCTGGCGCGAGAGCAGCTCCGCCTTGAGATCCGCCGCCTTCGATTTCGGCACCGTCAGAATCAGGTCGCCCGCGAATCCGGCGTTGACCTCCTTCGCCTCGCCCTTCCACACCGGGATGGTCTTCACGACCTTGCCCCTGGCATAAAGCTTGACGCTGTCGAACGCCTGAAAACCCCAATTGAGGAGTTTCAAGGACTCCTGTGCCCGCGCCGCTTCCGACGACGTACCGAGAACGACCGACAGCAGACGGCGCTCGCCTCGCTTGGACGACGCGATCAGGCAATAGCCCGCGGCTTCGGTGTGGCCGGTCTTCACGCCATCGACACTTGGATCGAGCCACAGTAGCCGATTGCGATTGGGTTGCGTGATGTTGTTGTAGCGGTACTCCTTCTCGGAGTAGTAACGGGCGTACTCCTGCGGAAAGTCGCGAATCAGCGCCGCGGTCAGCAGGTACAAGTCGTGCGCTGTCGACAGGTCGTGCACCGTCTCGTCCTGCGGATCCGGCAAACCGGAAGCGTTCACGAATTTCGTATCCTTGAGTCCGAGCCGCCCCGCCTCCTGATTCATGCGCATCACGAATAGGTCCTCGCTCCCGGATACCGCTTCTGCGAGGGCGATCGAGGCGTCGTTTCCGGACTGCGTCACCATCCCGTGAATCAGCTCATTGATCGTCACCGGCTTTCTCGGCTCGATGAACATGCGCGAGCCCTTCGCCTTCCATGCGCGTTCCGACACGTTGGCCTGCTGTTCCCGGGTGATGGTCTTGTCGCGCAGCGCACTGAAGACCACGTACGCCGTCATCAGCTTGGTGAGGGAAGCAGGCTCGTATTTCTGATCCGCCTGCTCGCTTGCCAGTATCTGGCCGCTCGACAGGTCGGCCAGCAGCCAGGCGCGCGCCTCGAGCTTCGGCGGCGTCGGCGCCGCCGCCTGCACGACTGCGCTGACGAGGACAAGGAGTGCGAAGAAAAGCGTTTTCGGCATGTTGGCGCTCAAAAAAGGGTCGAATTATAGGGAGGCCGAAGTCCGCGCCTGCGGCCCCGGCAGGAGCCACGGACGGGCATCCAATTCAGCGGACAACGACAAACGGCTGAAAGTTCAGCTCTCTGGCGATCCGTTGCGCAACGCCGACCGCGTCGTCCCGGCTGGCATAGGGGCCCAGCTGCAGCTTGTACAAATCCCCGCTCGCGACGACATAGATTCGCGTGGCGAGCCAGTCGAGGTCGCGCGCGAGCCGCTCGCGCATGCTTTCCGCGCTCGCCTGTGCCGAGAACGCGGCCAGCTGCAGATAGACACCGGCGGGCGCTTGCACGGCTTGCACAGATGCGGCGTTCGCCGGCGGCGCGGGAGCGGTGTGTGCGACGCGCAGCGGCTCGCCGGGCACGATCGCGTCGACCTCGACCCTCGCGCTGCCTTCACCGATGTAACCGAGCCGATACGCCGCCGCATAGGACAGGTCGATCGCGCGCCCGCCGAGAAAGGGCCCCCGATCGTTGATGCGCACCACGACGCTGCGTCCGTTCGCAGGATTCGTAACGCGCGCGTAGCTCGGGATCGGCAGCGTCGGATGCGCCGCGGTCATCGCATACATGTCGTATGGCTCGCCGCTTGAGGTCTTTTTTGCGTGATAGCGCCGGCCGTACCAGCTGGCCACGCCCACCTCATGAAATGGCTGTACCCGGGTCATCGGAACGTAGCGCTGGCCAAAGACCTCGTAGGGACGATTGGCGTAACGATTGAGCGGCTCCTCCCTGGGCACGGCGTCGGGAACCTCAGCCAGGTTCGCCGGAATAACATCGCCAGGACCGTCATCCTTGTAATAGCCGCCACCGCGCTGCCCGCTCGCGCCGGGCTCGCTGCGCTGCGGCGCGGATCCGCAGGCCGTTAGGGTCAGGGCCAGCGCGCAGATCATCCATGGGCGCAGCCGCATCATTCGCGTTCGTAGACCACCTTGCCGGCGACGATCGTCGCACGCACGCGCCCGGGCAGCTCGTAGCCGAGAAACGGCGTGTTCTTGCCCTGACTCTTCAGGGACTCGGGAACGATGCGGTCCGACGCATCGGGGTCAAACACCACGAGGTCACCTGGCGCGCCGAGCTCGAGTCGCCCGCTGCGCACGCCCAGAATGCGCGCCGGGTCGCAGGTGATGCGCGCCAGCGTCTGCGCCAGCGGACGCTTGTTCAGGCTGCCCCAGCGCAACATGAGCGGCAGCAGCAGTTCGAGACCGGTGGCGCCCGGTGCCGCTTCGGCGAACGGTTGGTGCTTCGCGTCCTCGTCGACCGGCGTGTGATCGGAGCACACACAGTCGATCGTGCCGTCGCTGACGCCTGCCGAAAGCGCGTCGCGGTCACGCTGCGCGCGCAACGGCGGGTCGAGACGGCACTGCGAGTCGAAGTAGCCGAGGTCGACGTCGCACAAATGAAGATGGTGCGCGCTCACATCACAGGTCACGGGCAGGCCTTCGCGCTTCGCGGCACGCACCATCGCGACCGCGCCTTCTGTCGAGAGCCGGCACAGGTGAACGCGCGCTCCGGTCGCGCGCACGATTTCCAGGATCGTGCAAATCGCGATCGTCTCGGCGAAGGACGGGACTCCGGGCAGCCCGAGGCGCGTGGCGACCTCGCCGTCGTGCGCGACGCCGCCGCGCGAAAGCCAGGGTTCGGCCGGGCGCAGCCACACCGGGAATCCGAAGCTCACGGCATACTGCAGCGCGCGCCACAGCATCTGCGTATCCTGCAGCGGCACGTTGGCCTGCGAGAACGCCACGCAGCCCGATTCCGCAAGCTCGGCCATCTCGGTCAGGGTCTCGCCTTGCAGCTTCACGGTCAGTGCACCCACCGGATAAAGGCGCGCGCGCGCAAACGCCCGCGCGCGGCGCCGTAGCATGTCGATCAGGCCGGGCTCATCGAGCGGCGGATCGGTGTCCGGCGGGCAGGCCAGGCTGGTCACGCCGCCCGCGACCGCGGCCTCCATCTCCGATTCGAGTGTTGCCTTGTATTCCTCGCCCGGCTCGCGCAGTCGCGCCGCAAGATCGATGACGCCAGGCGCCACGACGAGCCCACCCGCATCGAGGCTGCGCTCGGCGCGCGCAGCTCGGGCCTCGGCGTCGAGCGCGGCGATGCGGCCTTTGTCGATCAGGATGTCGCCGGCCGCGTCGCGTCCGCTCGCCGGATCGATCAGGCGCGCGTTGATGATCCGCAGGCTCACGCCGACGCGCCTCCGACCATACTCATCACCGCCATGCGCACCGCGATGCCGAAGGTCACCTGCGGCAGGATCACCGAATGCGGGCCGTCGGCCACGCTCGAATCGATTTCGACGCCCCGATTCATCGGCCCGGGGTGCATGACGATCACATCGGGCTTTGCCAGGGCCAGCTTGTCGGCCGTCAGCCCGAAGTGCTTGAAGAACTCCTGTGCGGACGGCAGCAGCGCGCCTCGCATGCGCTCGTTCTGCAGACGCAGCATCACGACCGCGTCGCAGCCCTTCAGGCCCTCGCGCATGTCACGGTAGACGTGCACGCCGAGCGCTTCGACGCCCGACGGCATGAGCGTCTGCGGGCCGATCACCCGGACCTCCGGCGTGCCCAGCGTCGTGAGTCCGTGAATCAGCGAGCGCGCGACACGCGAGTGCAGTACGTCGCCCACGATCGCCACTGTGAGCTGCGTGAAGTCCTTCTTATAGTGACGCAGGGTATAGAGATCGAGCAGGCCCTGCGTGGGATGCGCGTGACGCCCGTCGCCTGCATTGATGACATGCTCGTGCGGCTTGACGTGCCGCGCGATCAGAAACGGCGCACCCGACGACGCGTGGCGCACCACGTAGATGTCGGCCTGCATCGCCGAAAGGTTAGCAATGGTATCGAGCAGCGACTCGCCTTTGCTCTGCGAGCTGGCTGCGATGTTCAGGTTGATGACATCGGCCGACAGACGTTTGGCGGCGATCTCGAACGTCGTCCGGGTCCGCGTCGAGGGCTCGAAAAACAGGTTGAACACGCTCTTGCCGCGCAGCAGAGGCACCTTCTTGACCTCGCGCTCGGTCACACCGACGAAGGAATCCGCGGTTGCCAAGACCCGCTCGATGACCTCCCGCGGCAGACCTTCGATGGAGAGCAGGTGCTGCAGCTCTCCGTTCTTGTTGAGTTGGGGATTACGATCCATGTTCGAGTTGCAGCGAAAGGCGCCCGTCCTCGCCTCGGCGCAGACGCAGACGTGCGCCGGCCGGCACTTCGAGCCGAGCGCCGCAGTACTGCGCGCAGATCGGCAGCTGGCGACCGCCGCGGTCGGCGAGCACTGCGAGCGAGATGCGCGCCGGGCGTCCATAATCGAACAGCTCGTTCATTGCCGCGCGTACCGTACGCCCTGTATAGAGCACGTCGTCGACCAGCAGAAGATCGCGGCCCTCGATCGAGAACGGGATGTTGCTGCGCTTGGGGTCGCGCGCGAGTCCCTGCTGGTGGTAGTCGTCGCGGTAGAAGGCAATGTCGAGCGTGCCCAGCGGCTCGGCGAGACCGAGCAGCGGATGCAGGCGCTCGGCCAACCAAACGCCACCGGTATACAGACCGATCATCGCCGTGTTTTGGGTGAGCTGCGGCCGAATCATGTCGGCCAGCTGCACGCATAGTTTCTCGGCGTCGGGCAGCGTGTTCATGCCGCGGCCTCGGCGAAATACTGTTCGAGCAGGAGCTGCGCGGCATGGGCATCCAGCGATCTAGAGCGCGCCGCGCCGACAGCGCGCCTTGCCCCGACCGCGGTCCGCAGACGCGCTTCGGCTTCGACCGAGCTGTAGCTTTCGTCCACACAGGCCACCGGCAGCCCGAAGCGCGCCGTGAGCTGGCGCGCGAAGCGTGCCGCACGCACGCCAATGGGATGGACGCCGTCGTCGCGCCGCGGCACCCCCACCACCAGCGCCCGGGGCTTCCATTCGCCGACCAGTCGATCGATTTGCGCGAATCGCGCGGCACCCTCGACGCGGATTACCACGAGCGGGTGCGCATGACGCGTTTCGATTTCGCCGACCGCAACACCGACCCGGCGCAGTCCGTAGTCGAACGCGAGCACCGTCCCGCGGACGGGGAAACAACGGGGGGGAGTCGGTGCCTGGGGTTCGGATGCTGAACGCGTCATCGCGCGCTCAGGCGTGTCCTGCTTCATCCGACAGGCGCGCGAAGTCCAGTCCGAGCAGCTCCATTGCGGCGGGCAGGCGCTCCTCGGCGGGGAGATCAAAAATGATCCCGTCTTTCGCCTCGACTGTGAGCCAGGCGTTCTGCGAGATTTCGTGCTCGAGTTGCCCGGGCGACCAGCCCGCGTAGCCGAGGGTCACCATCATCCGCCGGGGTCCCTCGCCGCGTCCCACCGCTTCGAGAATGTCCTTCGAAGTCGTAAGGGCAATCTCCTCGCGTACGCGCAGCGTCGACTGCCAGTCACCGGGCGGCGCATGCAGTACGAAGCCACGGTCGGTCTGAACGGGACCGCCGTAGTACACCGGGGCATCCACCAGGTCGCGCTGCTTCAATCCGAGAGCCAGGCGTTCGAACAAACTTTGCAGGGTGAGGTCAATCGGGCGGTTGACGACCAGACCGAGCGCGCCCTGATCGTTGTGCTCGCACAGGTAAGTCAGCGTCCTCGCAAAAAACGGATCGACCATGTTCGGCATGGCGATCAGAAAGTGATTCGTCAGGTTGATCGAGGACATGCGCACGGCTATTTTACCCTTTCCCTTCCTCGAGACAGCCCCCCGAAAGCATGGTTCCTACTACCGGCAGCCTGGTGTGGTTTCGCCGCGACCTGCGCCCCCACGACCACGCTGCGCTGCATGCCGCCCTGCGCGCCGGCGGGCCCGTGCACTGCGTATTCGTGTTCGATACCGAGATCCTGGACGAACTGACCGAGCCGGCCGACCGGCGCGTCGAATTCATCTGGGAGAGCGTGCGCGCGCTGCAGACCGCGCTCGAGGCGCTCGGCGGCGGCCTGCACGTGCTGCACGGTCGGGCGCGCGAGGCCGTTCCCCAGCTGGCCGGCAAGCTCAGGGCTTCGGCGGTCTACACCAACCGTGACTACGAGCCGCAGGCGCTGGCACGCGATACGGCGGTCGCGGCCGCGCTCCAAGCACGGGGGATCGGCTTCCACACGCGCAAGGACCAGGTGATCTTCGAGCGCGGCGAGATCACCACGCGCGCAGGAGGCGACTTTTCGGTGTTCACGCCCTACAAGCGCGCCTGGCTCGCAAAGCTTACGCCGTTCTTCGTCAAGGCCTATCCAATCGAGGCGCACCGCGCGCAGCTCGCGCCCGCGCCCCCGAAAAACCTGCCGACGCTGGAGACGCTCGGCTTTCAGCGCACCGACCTCAGCGCGCTCGGCATCCAACCAGGCAGCACGGGCGGGGCGCAGACCTTCGCCGCATTCAAGCGGCGGATCGACCGCTATCACGAGCTGCGCGACTTCCCGGCCGCGGCGGCCACTTCGGGGCTGTCCATTCATCTGCGTTTCGGAACCGTTTCCGTACGCGAGCTCGCCGCGTACGCTCGACAGCGCCGCAACGCCGGTGCCGAAACCTGGCTTTCCGAGCTCGTGTGGCGCGACTTCTACTTCGCGATCCTCGCCGCGCGGCCCGAGGTGGTCGATCGAGCGTTTCGTCCGGAATACGATGCCGTCGAGTTCGACGACAACGACCGCTACTGGCGCGCGTGGCGCGACGGTCAGACCGGTTATCCGCTGGTCGATGCCGCCATGCGCCAACTCAATCAGACCGGGTTCATGCACAACCGCCTGCGCATGGTGAGCGCTTCGTTCCTGGTCAAGGATCTCGGCATTGCATGGCAGCGCGGCGAGCGCTACTTCGCCGCAAGACTGAACGACTACGATCTTGCGGCGAACAACGGCGGCTGGCAGTGGGCCGCGTCGACCGGCTGTGACGCGCAGCCCTGGTTCCGGATTTTCAATCCGGTCACCCAGTCGATCAGATTCGATTCGGAAGGTGCCTTCATCCGGCGCTTCGTGCCGGAGCTGCGCGAGGTTCCAGAACAACGCATCCACGCGCCGTGGCAGATGACGCCGCTCGAGCAGCAGGCCGCGCACTGCATCATAGGTAGGGAGTACCCGGCTCCGATCGTCGACCACGAGCAAGCGCGCAAACGCACCCTCGCGCGCTACGCCGTGGTGCGCGATGCGCGGCAGGCGCGCTAGAAAGCCTCCGCAACGGCCGCGCGCATCAGATTTCCATCATCTCGAAATCTTCCTTGCGCGCGCCGCATTCCGGACAGGTCCAGTTGATTGGAATGTCCTCCCAGCGCGTGCCGGGCGCGATGCCTTCGTCCGGAAGCCCCTTTTCTTCGTCATAGACGAAGCCGCAAATGAGGCACATCCAGGTTCGATAGACGATGGTTTCGGACATGAGCGCGCCGAACGGTGGGTTAAAATCGGCCCGAATCTTAGCGCATTCCGCCGCGCGAGCCGATTTCCATGGCATCGCTTCCGCCCATCGTGCTCAGCTTCGCCGCGTCGGATCCGACCGGCGGTGCAGGGCTTCAAGCCGATCTGCTCACGCTCGCAAGCATGGGCTGTCATCCGTTGTCGGTCGTCACTGCGTTGACGGTACAGGACACGCGCGGCGTCGACGCGCTGCTCGCGATCGACTCGGAGTGGGTCAGCGAGCAGGCGCGCGCGCTGCTCGAGGACATGCCGGTTGCAGCGTTCAAGCTCGGCGTTCTCGGTTCGGCGGAGAACGCCGCAGCCGTTGCGGACGTACTAGAGGACTATCCGTCCGTTCCCGTCGTGGTCGACCCGGTGATTGCCTCGGGGCGCGGCGACGCGCTCGCCGACGAGGCGCTGATCGACGCCCTGCGCGGCCTGATCGTTCCGCAAAGCACGATCCTGACGCCCAACAGTCTCGAGGCGCGACGCCTTGCCGAAGACGACAACGAGGACGAGGGACTCGATCTCGGCAGTTGCGCCGCGCGCATGTTGGCCATGGGTTGCGATTACGTGCTGGTAACGGGCACGCACGAGCTCGGGGCCGAGGTCGTGAACACGCTGTACGCAGACTCCGGCATCGTGCGCACCGACCGCTGGCCGCGGCTCGCGGGGAGTTATCACGGTTCGGGTTGCACGCTCGCCTCCGCGATCGCCGCCGCGCTCGCCAATGGACTGGCCGTGCCCGAGGCGGTACGCGACGCGCAGGAATATACCTGGCAGGCGCTTGCCAGCGGCTTTCGCCCCGGGATGGGGCAGCTGCTGCCGGATCGCTTTTTCTGGGCACGCGAGGTCGACAGCAAGGACGGCGAGGCCGCGGCATGACGCTGCGCGGCCTGTACGCGGTCACCCCCGAGGGGCTCGCGCGCGAAGCGCTGATCGCGCGCGCGGAATGCGCCCTCGTCGGCGGCGCACGGCTGCTCCAGTACCGCAGCAAGGACACCGACCCGAGACGGCGCAAGGAAATTGCGCAGGTGCTTGCGTCCCTGTGCCGCAGGCACCGCGCCGCGTTCATCGTCAACGATGACGTCGAGCTCGCGCTCGCGGTGGACGCCGACGGCGCGCATCTCGGCCGCGACGACGGCGACCTCTCGACTGCGCGCGCGCGTCTGCACGGCAAGCTGCTCGGCGCGTCGTGCTACGACCGCATCGACTTGGCGCGCGCCGCCGTCGCCGCCGGCGCCGATTATGTCGCCTTCGGTAGCGTGTTCGCCTCGCCGACCAAGCCGAGCGCGGTGCGTGCGCCGCTCAGCCTGTTCGCGCAGGCCCGGGCACTCGAAGTTCCGCTCTGCGCGATCGGCGGCATCACCGCGGAGAACGCTCCGGCGCTGATTCGTGCGGGCGCCGATATGCTCGCGGTGGTATCCGATCTTTTTGATGCACCCGATGTCACGGAACGCGCCCGCGGCTACGTCCGGCTGTTTGATTCCATTACGGTGACCTCCTCATGAGCTCCGAATCACGCAACGACGCTCTTTTCAACCGTGCCCAGCAACACATCCCGGCAGGGGTCAACTCGCCAGTGCGCGCATTTCGCGCGGTAGGTGGAACGCCGCCGTTTTTCGAACGTGCGCTGGGCGCCTACCTCTGGGATGCCGACGGCAAGCGCTACATCGACTACGTCGGATCTTGGGGACCGATGCTGGCGGGGCACACCGACGCGCGCGTGGTGAAGGCGGTGCAGGACGCAGCCGCGAAAGCCCTCTCGTTCGGAGCGCCGACCGAGGCCGAGATCACGCTCGCCGAGACGATCTGCCGGCTGGTGCCCTCGATCGAGCTCGTGCGGCTGGTTTCCTCGGGCACCGAGGCCACGATGACCGCGCTGCGCCTGGCGCGTGGCGCCACCGGTCGCAGCGTAATCGTCAAGTTCGAGGGTTGTTATCACGGCCACGCCGACAGCCTGTTGGTAAAGTCGGGCTCGGGGGCGCTCACCTTCGGCAACCCTTCTTCCGCTGGCGTGCCGCCAGAGACCGCTGCACAGACCGTCGTCCTGGATTACAACGACGCCGCGCAGTTGCGCGCCTTGTTCGCTGCGCGCGGGAAGGAGATTGCCGGCGTCATCGTCGAGCCTGTGGCCGGCAACATGAACCTGGTGCAGCCAGCGCGCGGGTTTCTCGAAGCCCTGCGCGAGGAATGCACGGCGCATGGCGCCGTGCTGATCTTCGACGAGGTGATGACGGGCTTTCGAGTCGCGCTCGGCGGCGCGCAGGCGCGCTACGGCATCCGGCCCGATCTGACGACGCTCGGCAAGGTGATCGGCGGCGGCATGCCGGTCGGCGCGGTGGGCGGCCGGCGCGACATCATGCAGCACATCGCACCGCTCGGCGCCGTGTATCAGGCCGGAACGCTGTCGGGCAATCCGGTCGCGGTCGCCGCGGGCCTGGCGACGCTCGAAATCGTCGAGCAGCCGGGCTTTAGCGAAGGCGTCGAGGCGACCACGCGCGCCCTCGTGGAAGGTCTGGCGCTGGAAGCGAAGAACGCAGGCGTGACGTTCTCGGCACAGTCGGTGGGCAGCATGTTCGGCCTGTATTTCCGCGCCGCGCCGCCGACGCGTTTCGCGGAGGTGATGGAATGCGACAAGGAGTGCTTCAACCGGTTCTTCCACGCCATGCTCGAGCGCGGCGTGTACTTCGCGCCATCCGCTTATGAAGCCGGGTTCGTTTCGGCAGCGCACGGCGAAGCCGAGATCGACGCGACGCTCGCCGCTGCGCGCGATGCGTTTCGCGCAGTCTGAGGCCGGGTTCAGCTTCGCCTAGACCAGAAGTAGCGTTGCCAGGCCGAGGAAGATAAAGAAGCCGCCACTGTCCGTGCAGGCAGTGATCAGCACCGAAGATCCGACCGCCGGGTCGCGCCCGAGGCGTGCGCGTACCCAGGGAATGATCACGCCCATTACCGCGGCAAGAAGGAGATTGAGCAGCATCGCGAGGGCCATCACGCCGCCGAGCGCCGGGTTGCCGTAGAGCCAGTAGGTGACGCCACCGAGCAGCGTGCCCCAAATCACGCCGTTCATCAGCGCCACGCTCAGCTCCTTGCGCAACAGTGTGCGCCACGTCCCGCGGATTTCTCCGAGCGCCATCGCGCGCACGATCATCGTCACAGTCTGATTGCCCGAGTTGCCACCGATACCGGCCACGATCGGCATGAGCGCGGCAAGCGCGACGAGATGCGCGATCGATTCCTCGAACGCATCG
>JAJDNJ010000066.1 GCA_022340705.1 Betaproteobacteria bacterium | reverse complement strand
TTGCGACGAAGGCACCTTCGCCACCACCGAAGTCACGCTGTTCGACTCAAAAGGCGCCGAGCTGACCGAGCAGCGACGCAGCGAGCAGCGCTGGAAGGCGCTGCAGAAAGCCCCGAAACCGAACGGCCTGCAGCTGCGCCTCATCCGCCACGCCTGCAAGCAGGCCGGGCGCGAGGTCGCGGCGAACATTGCCGAGTCCCCCAAGAAAAAGGTCAAGGCGACCCTCGGCGCCGGCATCGTCGCCAACCGCGACGGCGCGATCGTCACCAACCACCATGTGGTCAGCCAGTGCGCCACGATCACCGTGATCGACCAGAAGAAGAAGCGCCACACGGCGACCCTGGTCGGCTCCGACCTGAAGAACGACCTCGCCCTGCTGCGCGCCGAGGGGCGCTTCCCCAAGGCGGCGACCTTCCGGCGCGACGACCCGATCGAGGCGGGCGAGTCGGTCACCGTGGTCGGCTACCCGCTCGCCGCGATCCTCGGCACCGACCCGAACGTCAACTTCGGCTATGTCACCGCCCTGGCAGGCCTGCGCGGCGACAGCTCGCGCTTCCAGGTCGCGGCGCCGATCCACAAGGGCAACAGCGGCGGCCCGGTGCTCGACCAGAGCGGGCGCGTGGCGGGAATCGTGACCGCCAAGCTGAACGCCCGCGCAGTGGAAAAGCGCACCGGCGACCGGCCGGAGAACATCGGCTTCGCGGTGCGCGGCGACCTTGCGCAGACCTTCCTCGAGCGCTACGACGTGCGCCTGCAGACCGAATCGGGCGAAGCGAAGCTCGAGAACACCGAAGTCGCGGCGATCGGCCGCGCGGTCACGGTGCTGATCGCCTGCCGCAAAACCCCTTAAACCTCAACTACTTAGACTTCGGCTCCCAGCGGTCGCGGTCGTCGACGTAGTTCGGCTCGCGCAGCGAGCGCTGCAGGAAGCCGAGGATCGGGTCGACGACGTACGTCAGCGCCGAGCGCGGCGCGGTCTTGATGAAGACCTCGGCCGGCATGCCCGACTGCAGTTTGAGGTCGCCCGCCTTCTCCAGCGCCGCGGGCGTGACGCGCACATGCGCGATGTAGTAGGCGCTACGCGCGTCCTTGTCCTCGATGCGGTCGGCCGAGACGTAGATCACTTCGCCGTCGACCGTCGGCGTGATGCGGCGGCGGAACGAGGTGAGGCGCACGTCGGCCTTCGCGCCGACGGTGACGTAGTTGATGTCGTCCGGGCGCACGCGCGCCTCGATGAGCAGCTCGATGTTGTCGGGCACGATATCGAGGATCGGGTCGCGCGGACCGACGACCGCGCCGACCGTGGTGTACTTGAGGCCGACGACCGTGCCTTCGATCGGCGCGGTGACGCGCTGGCGCTCGCCCGCGTCGTGCAGCGGTCGCAGGCGCTCGCGCAGGTCGAGCATCTGCGCCGTGCTGTCGCGCAGCTGGTTGGCCGCGTCCTGCATCATCGAGGTGCGCAGGTTCTCGGCCTTGAGCTGCAGATCCGCGGCCCGGGTGCGCGCCGAGGCGATGTCGGCCTGGTGCTCGCCGAGGCGCGCCTCGACGTCGGCGGCTACGCGCTCGAGGCCGAGGATCTTGGTCTGGCTGATGAAGCCCTCGCGCACCAGCTTGCGGTTCGTCTCGAGCTCGTCGCGCGCGTATTTGACCGCGGCCCGGTCGGCCTTGATCTGCGCCTGGCGGGCGACGATTTCGTGCTCGGTGTCGCGGATCTGCGAGCGGATCAGCGCGAGCTGCGACTCGTAGGCCTCGCGCCGGGTGTTGAACAGCTGCGTCTCGCGCCGGATCAGCTCGCCGATGCGCGGGTCGGCGGCGCGCTTCATCAGCTCGTCCGGAAACTTGATCTTGTCCTCCCAGGCCTGCTCGGCCTGCAGGCGCGCGGTCTTGGCCAGCTCGCCGTCGAGCTGGGTCATGACCATCTCGGTCGAGGCGTCGACCTTGACGTCCTTGAGCACGATGAGGGGATCGCCCTTTTTCACGTGCGTGCCGTCGCGCACCAGGATCTCGCCGACGATGCCGCCTTCCTGGTGCTGCACGGTCCTGCGGTACATGTCGACCTTGACCGAGCCGGGCGCGATCACCGCGCCGCTCACCGGCGCGAGCGCCGCCCAGACGGCGATCGCCATGACAAGAAAGAGGATCGCCCCGATCCCGGCGTAGATCAGCCGGCGCGGGCTGTCGAAATGCTCGCCCGACTGAGTGGGCTCGTGACCTGCCTCGGCCATCGCCTCAGCCCTTCGGCATGATCGTGCCGGCGACGACTCCCTGCGCCGCCGCGGCGGCTGGTGCCTGGCCCTTCGGCGGCAGGACCTCGGCGAGCGGCCCGAACTTCTCGATCGTGCCGTTCATGAACACCATCACCTTGTCGACCGCCGCAAGCAGCGGCAGGCGGTGGGTGATGACGACCAGCGTCACGCCCTCGCTCTTGAGGAGCCGGATCGCCTTGGCGAGCGCCGATTCTCCCGCGGCATCGAGGTTCGAGTTCGGCTCGTCGAGCACCACCAGGCGCGGGTCGCCGTAGAGCGCGCGTGCGAGCGCGACGCGCTGGCGCTGGCCCGCGGAGAGCAGCGCACCGCCCTCGCCCACCTGGGTGTCGTATCCCTTGGGCAGGGCGAGGATCATCTCGTGCGCGTTGGCGCGCACCGCGGCCTTGATCACGTCGCGCGAGTTGATCTCGCCGAGACGGGCGATGTTCTCGCTCACCGTGCCGGCGAAGATTTCGACGTTCTGCGGCAGGTAGCCGACGTGCGGCCCGAGGCGCTCGCGCGGCCAGGACCGGATATCGCCGCCGTCGAGGCGCACCGACCCGGAGATCGGATGCCAGACGCCGACCAGCAGCCGGGCCAGGGTCGACTTGCCCGCCCCGCTCGGCCCGACGATCGCGAGCGACTCGCCGGCCTCGAGCTTGAACGAGACGCGCCGGATGATCGGCAGGTCCTGACCGCGGAAGCCGAACACCAGGTTCTCGGCCGCGAGCATGCCCTCGGGCGGCGGCAGATCCATCGGGTTCGCGCCCTTCGGCTCGGCGTCGATCAACTCGGCGAGGCGCTTGTACGCGCCGCGCGCCTCGACCAGGCTCTTCCATCCGCCGATCAGCGACTCGATCGGCGCGAGCGCCCGGCCGAGGATGATGGTTGCAGCGATCATCACTCCGGGCGTGGTCAGCTGCTCGATCGTCAGGTACGCGCC
>JAJDNJ010000061.1 GCA_022340705.1 Betaproteobacteria bacterium | reverse complement strand
CATCGCCGCGACCAGCTCGGCGAGGATCTCGGCGAGCGCGCTGCCGTAGCCGCGCACCAGCGCATCGAACGACGCCTCGGGCAGATCGATGCGCCGGCCGAGGGTGCGCGCGAGTACGGTTTTCGCGCGCGGCGAATCGGTGTCGAGCAGCGCGAACTGCACCGTGAGCACCGCCGCCGGCTTGCGCCCTGTGCGGAAGTCGCCGTACAGCTCGGTGACGGTGGCCTCGAGCACGTAGCGCGCCGGGCGCACGCCCTCGGGCTGCACCACGCTCGCGAACGGCCCGGCCGCCTCGAGCCAGTCGGCGATGCGGCTGCCGAGCATCGCGCCCGGTTCGGCGATGAACGCATGGTAGGGGTCGGATTTGTACTGCACGTCGCTCGTGCGAAATACGAGCGAAGTTCCCGAGAATGCAGCGGCGACGCGCACTTGCCCCATGCGCAGAGCGTCTGGCTTGCGTGCCGAGGCCGGCGCCGCGGGCGGCATCTGCGGCTCGACGACGTAGGTGGTGGCTTCGGGCAGCGGCTCGCCGATCGAGCAGGCGGCGAGCAGCAGCGCGGCGCCGGCAAATGCCACGACACGGGACACAGGCGTCATTTCGACGGCTCCTCTTTCGGAATCTCGACCTTCGCCGGCGGCCCGCCGATCAGCGCGCCCGCGGGGTAGCGTTTCACGCTCTCCGAGACCGCGCGCAGGTTGTTCGCGGTGACGCGCAGATCCCGGATGATCGCGCGCACGTCGTACTGGTTGTCCGCGACCATGGCATCGAGGCGCGCGATCAGGTCGTCGAGATTCTTGGTGATGCGGTCAAACTCCCCCGCGTCAGCGAGCTTGCGCAGCTTCTCGGTGACCGCCTCGATGTTCGCGACCGACTGGCCGATCTTCGGATCGCCGAGCGTCCTACCGGCGTTCGCCGAGGCCTGCGAGAAATTGCGCACCGCCTCTTCGATCGGCGCTTTGGCGAGAATTTCTCTCAGCTGATCGATCGCCTTGCGCGCGTCCTTCAGTGCGTCGTCGGCGTCCTTCGAGAGCTCACGCACGTCGAGCTCGTCGAGCTTCTTGTTCGCGGTCACCAGCAGGGTGTTCAGGTTCTTGCCGATCTTGGAGACATCGGCCTCGTTCAGGCTCGCGAGAAAACTCTGGATCCGGGCGATCAGCACGCCCGTGGTGCTCGGTACCGAGGGAAGATAGGGATATTCGGGTTTCCAGTCGAATGCCAACGGGCGGAAGTTCTTCGGATCTTCGATATCGATCATGATGAACTGCTGCCCGGTAATCCCCGCGAGCTGCGTCTTGGCGCGAAATCCCGCCTTGATAAAGACGCCCAGATTTTCGCGAATTTCCTCGATCTGGTAGCGCGTGCCGCGCAGCTTGCAGCGCACCACGATATAGCCCTTGCGCTTACCCGGCGGCACATCGTGCTCGTAGAGCGCGCCCGAGGTCGAGATCACGCTCACCTCGCCCACCGGCACGCCACGGAATTTCACCGGCGAGCCGATCTCCAAACCCGCGACCGACTCATTGAAGTAGGTCTCGAACTCGAAGGTCGGCTGCAGCAGCTGGCGCCCGCCAAGAATGAACAGGACGAGCAGCGCGGTGCCGACGCCGATCACGACGAACAGCCCGAGGCGGAAGTAGCTCCTCTTTTCGCTCATCCTCAGGCCGCCTGTTCGAGCGCCGCGTCGGGCTGGCGGTTGAAGAACTGGCGCACGCGCGCATCGGTCGCGTGGTCGCGCAGCTCGGAGGGCTTGCCGCGCGCGATGATGCTGCGCGAGACCGGGTCGAGCATGATCGCGCGGTCGGCAATGTTGAAAATGCTCTGCAGCTCGTGGGTGACGACGACGAAGGTGAAGCCGAGGTTTTCGCGCAGCGACAGAATGGTGCGGTCGAGGTTGGCCGCGGTGATCGGATCGAGCCCTGCCGAGGGCTCGTCGAGCATCAGGATGTCGGCGCCGAGCGCCATCGCGCGCGCGATGCCGGCGCGCTTGAGCATCCCGCCGGAGAGCTCACCGGGCATGAGGCCTTCCGCGTAGGCCATCTCGACCTGCTCGAGCAGCATGCGCGCGGTCAGGTTCTTCTGCTCGAGAGACAGGTCGGTGAACTGGTCGAGCGGAAAGCGCACGTTCTCGAGCACGTTGAGGGAGCCAAATAACGCGCCGCTCTGGTACATGACGCCCATCTTGCGCTGCAGCGCGGCCTTGGCCTCGCCGCGCGCCTGTACGATGCTCTCGCCGTCGATCAGGATGTCGCCGGCCATCGGCTGGTAGAGGCCGATCATGTGCTTCATCAGGCTCGACTTGCCGCAACCCGAGCCGCCGAGAATGACCATGATCTCGCCGCGCGCAACGTCGAACGAGGCATCGTCGAGCAGCACGCGGCTGCCGTAGCCCATGCGCAGCCCGCGTACGCTGACCGCGGACATTTGCGTCGTGCCGCTCGAGGGCTCGGTCATCGCGGCTCAGCTCGTCAGGACCGTGAAGATGCCATCGATGACCACGATCACAACGATTCCGGTCACCACCGCGCTGGTCGCCGACAGACCCACCGAAGTGGCGCCTGCGCCGGTCGCCAGGCCGCGCTGGCAGCCGATCGCGGCAAGCGCAAAGCCGAAGGTCGCCGCCTTGGCGAGGCCGAGCAGGAAGTCGGTCATCGAAACCGCGCCGAGCAGCTGGTAGTAAAACTGCACGAAGCCGATGTCGAAGCCGACCATCACCAGCGCGCCGCCGAACAGGCCAATCACGTCGGCGAACACCGCGAGCACCGGAAGCACCAGAGTCGCCGCGACGAGGCGCGGCAGCACCAGGAAGTGCACCGGATCGAGACCGAAAGTGTGGATCGCATTGACCTCCTCGTTCACCTTCTGGGTGCCGATCTGCGCGGCGAACGCCGCACCGGTGCGCCCGGCAAACACGATCGCTGTCATCAGCGGCCCGAGCTCGCGCAGCATGGCCACGCCGACGCCGTTGACCACGAAGATCACCGCGCCGAACTGCTGCGCGACGAGCCCGATCTCGAAGGCGATGATCACCCCCATCAGGAAACCGATCAGCAGCACGATCGGCACCGCGTTCGCGCCCGCCTCGGTCGCGACGTCGAGCACCTCGCCCCAGCGCAGCACCCCGCGCCGCGTCAGCGCGAGCCCCATCGCCTTGAAGCAGTTGCCGAGAAAGCCGAGCATCTGCTGCGCATATTCGATCTGCCGCTCGGTGGCGCGCCCGATCTGCTCGATGATGCCGACGTGCGCGCGCTCGGGCGCGGGCGGGACGAATTTTTTCGGGTCGTAGGCGCCAATCAGCGTCGCGAGGTTGGGCGCCAGATCGCGGATCTCCACCTTCGCCTCGGGCGGCCGCTCGCGGCGCGTCAGGTCGAAGAGCAGCGCGATGCCGACGTCGTCGACGTATTCCAGCTTCGAGGCGTCGACCACGATCGGCCGGTTCGGATGGCTCACGAGGGTGTCGGTCGCCGACTTCCAGATCGGCGCGGCGGTGCCCGCGGTGATGCGGCCTTCGAGCGCGAAGCGCACCGCGCCCGGACCAGCAGCGTCAGCCGTCGCGCTCACGCGGCTCGACCTCTCGCCTTCTGACACTTCTCGCCCGCGTGATCAATCGTCTCGTCCTCCGGTCCGCCGGACGAATTTTCCCAGTGATCGCGGCCATGTTCAACTAGCGCCTCGGCGCAGGCGCGGCCAGACGATGCCCGCAGCCGCACAGACCGCGAGGCCGAGCGCCGCGCAGCGGAACGCGAAACGAAATCCGTCCAGGAACGCGTCGCGCGCCGACGATCCGGCGGCAAGCGCGGCGCCCTCGGCGTTGGCGAACAGCGCGGCAAACAATGTCGCGCCGCCGACGATGCCGAGCATGCGCGTGAGCATGGTGAGGCTGCCGGCGACACCGCGGTCCTCGCGCGGCAGCGCCGCCACGATACCGTCGGCGCAGGCGACCTGGAACAGCCCGACGCCGAGGCCTTGCACCAGCAGCGCGGCGGCGGCGAAGGCGAGCGCCGTGCGTTCATCCCAGAAGCCGGTGAAGCCGAGTCCGACGATCGACAACAGGATGCCGATGAAGCCGACGCGCTGCAGCCCGAAGCGCCGTCCGATGCGCTCGGCGAGTGCGGCACCGACGAGCGTGCCGCCCGCCCAGACGCCGAGCAGCAGGCCGACGCCGAGCGCCCCGAGCCCGCTGATGCGCACAAAGTAGTACGGCCCGAGAAGAAGAATCGCGAACGCCGCCAGGTTCACCGCGATATTGAGCAGATTGAGGATTGTGAAGCGCAGGTCGCGAAACAGCGCCGGGCGCAGGATCGGCTCGGCAATGCGCGACGCGCGCAGGACGAAGCCGACGAATGCCACCAGCGCGACGAGCGCGAGCCAGAGTGAAGCGGCACCCGGCAGCGCGAGCGCGAGCACCAGGGCGGCGGTCCACAGAGCAAGCAGCAGGGCACCGGCTGTGTCGAAGCTGCGCTCGCCGGACGGCGGCACGGCAGGAACCCGACGCAACAGGGCGAGCACGCCGAGCGCGAGCGGCACGCGCATCCAGAACACCGCCTGCCAGCCGAAGGAGCCGATCAGTACGCCGCCGAGCAACGGCCCGAGCGCCGTGCCCAGGGCAAACATGGATGCGTAATAGCCCAGCACCCGCGTGCGCGCCGCTTCCTCATAGAGTGAAAGCGAAAGCGCCGGCCCGCAGCCGAGGACCAACGCCATGCCGACGCCCTGCGCAATGCGCGCGACGACCAGCGCGGAATAGGTCGGCGCGAGCGCGCTGCCGATGAAGCTCAGCGCGACCACGCCGAGCCCGATACCGAACACGCGCCGGTAGCCATAGAGGTCGCCAAGGCGCCCGCCGATCAGCATGAAGCCGCCGTAGGTCAGCATGTAGAGGATCACGATCCAGCGGATCGCCGGCAGCTCGAGCGCGAAGGCGTCGGTGATCGACGGGAAGGCGACGTTCACCGCGGTGTCGAGCGGCGCGACGATCGCGCCGGCGAGCACGATGACGAGCGCGGCGCGGCGCGGCACGTCAGTCAAAGCGTCCGCCGCGCCCCTCGCCCCTGGCGAAGCGCTCGGCGCCGGCGGTGGACTCGCCCGAGGCGATCGTCTCCATGCCGAGGCGGAATTCGTTGACCCGCGCGGCGCGCTCGTCGAGCCCCCACTGCTCGAGCGCCGAGCGCCGGTCGTTGCGCAGGCAGCGCTGCGGGAACTTCGACAGCGTCGCGGCGAGCTCGAGCGCCACCTCGAGCGCTTTCCCCTGCGGCGCGATGCGGTTGGCGAGGCCGATGCGCTCGGCCTCCGCCGCGCCGACCGGGCGCCCGGTGAGAATCAGGTCCATCGCGCGACTGTGACCGATCAGACGCGGCAGTCGCACGGTGCCGAGGTCGATCAGCGGCACGCCGAAGCGCCGGCAGAAGATGCCGAAGGTCGCGCCCTCGGCCATCACGCGCAGGTCGCACCACAGCGCGAGCTCGGCGCCGCCCGCGACCGCGTAGCCCTCGATCGCCGCGATCACCGGCTTGGAGAGGCGCATGCGCGTCGGCCCCATCGGGCCCATCGGCCCTTCGTCGTCGTAGATCTTGCGCTTGCCCTCGGCCATCGCGCGCAGATCGGCGCCGCCGCAGAAATGCCCGCCCGCGCCCGTGAGGATCGCCACGTCGAGCGCTTCGTCCGCGTCGAAGCGCTCGAACGCGGCGTACAGCGCGCCCTGCGCGTCGACGTCGACTGCGTTGCGCCGCTCGGGCCGGTCGATGGTGACGACCGCGGTGCGCTCGTGAATCTCGGTACGGATGGGCATGGTCCCTCCTTCTGTGGTGGCGCATGGTATCTTGCCGCGCAGGCAACGAACGATCGCCGGTTCACGCGTGAGCACACTCGACCCCATCACCCTGTCGGTCATCCAGAACGGCCTGCAGCAGGTCTGCAACGAGATGGACCTGGCGTTCTGCCGCGCGGCGTTCTCGCCGGTGATCTCGGAGGCAATGGACCGCTCCGACGGGATCTACGCGCGCGACGACGGCGCGCTGATCGCGCAGGGCGAGCTCGGGCTGCCGGTGTTCGTCGGCACGATGCAGGATTCGGCGCGCGCGGTGATCGAACGCCTGCGCGAGAACGCCTGGCAGGCCGAGCCGGGCGACGTGTTCATCGTCAACGACCCCTACCTCGGCGGCACGCACCTGATGGACGTGCGCTTCGTGAAGCCGTTTTTCTACCGCGGCAAGCTCTGGTCCTGGCTCGCCAACACCGGGCACTGGCCCGACATCGGCGGCATGGTGCCCGGCGGCTTTTCGGCCAACGCCACCGAGGTCGAGCAGGAGGGGCTGCGCCTGCCGCCGGTCAAGCTCTACAAGAAGGGCGTGCTCGATCAGGAGATCCTCTCGATCATCCTGTCGAACATCCGCATCGCCGACCAGCGCCTGGGTGACATCAAAGCGCAGGCCGCGGCGCTCGACACCGGCGAAAAGCGCCTCACCGTGCTGCTCGATCGCTACGGCGCCGACACGGTGGACGCGGCGATCGTCGAGCTGCGCGCGCGCGCCGCGCAGCAGATGCGCGCGCACATCGCGCGCATCCCCGACGGCGTGTACCAGGGCCATGCGATCGTCGATTCGGACGGCGTGGTCGACGCCCCGCTCGATATCCGCCTGAAGGTCACCAAGACCGCGGACAACGACCTGCTGTTCGATTTTGCCGGATCCTCGCCGCCCTGCCGCGGGCCGATGAACTCGGTGATCGCGACCACGCGCAGCTCGGTGTACCTCGCGATGAAGCACATCTTTCCCGAGGTGCCGATCAACGCCGGCACCTTCGAGCCGCTCGCGGTCGTCGACCCCGAAGGGACGTTTCTGTACGCGAAGTACCCGCGGCCGGTCTCGGGCTGCGCCGCAGAGGTGAGCCAGCGCATTGCCGAAGCGGTGTTCGACGCCCTGGTGAAGGCGATTCCGGACGACCTGTTCGCCGCGCCCGCGGGCACCTCGGGCAATCTCGCAATCGGCGGTCAGGACCCGGCGCGCGACCGTTCTTACGTGATGTACGTGATCTCGGGCGGCGGCTACGGCGGCAACCCGGCGGGCGACGGCATCTCGAACGGCTGCTCGACGATCGGGATCTCGAAAACGACGCCGATCGAGGTCATGGAGCAGTACTACCCGGTGATGTTCGAGGAGTACTCGCTGCACGAGGGCTCGGGCGGCGCCGGAGCGCAGCGCGGCGGCTTCGGCGTGAACTACGCGATCCGGCTGCGGCGCGGGTCGGCGCGCGCCTCGATGGTGATGGACCACGGCCGCACCGGGCCCCTCGGCGCCCGCGGCGGATTGGAGGGCGGCGTCAACAAGGTTTCGATCGAGCACGCCGGCACGGTCTATCTGCCCCCGCACCGCTCGAAGGACCAGGACATCGAGCTCGCCCCCGGCGACGTGGTGCGCGTCTCGACCCCGGGCGGCGGCGGTTACGGTGACCCGTTCACCCGCGCGCCCGCGCTGGTCGCGCGCGACGTGCTGCGCGGCTACTACACGCGCGAAGCGGCGGAGCGCCTGTTCGGCGTTGCGCTGACAGCGGACGGCACGGTCGACGCGGCGCGCACTGCGCAGCTGCGCCGCGGGCGCGCCGCCGCCTAGCCCGCCGCGGCCGCGGTTTTCAAGGCGCCAGGTTCCGCCGGCGTGTACAGCTCGATCGTGCCGTCGTAACCGCGCACCTCGGCGTCGGCCAGCCGGCGCAGCGCAACGCCGCGGCACTGTTGCGCAGTGTAAGCCGACATCAGCACGCGCGTGCCGAACTCCTTGTTCATCGCCTCGAGCCGTGCGGCCATGTTCACCGCGTTGCCGTGCACGGTGTAGGTCATGCGGCCGTGCGAACCGACCGCACCGGAGACGACCTGGCCGGTGCACAGCCCGACGCGGTTGTGCGCCTGCACCCCGGCGTAGTGACGTGACTCGACGGTCGCTACCATTTCGAGCGCGGCGCGCACCGCGTTCTCGGCGTGCGCCGGATCGGCGATCGGCACGTTGAACACGGCGAGAATCGCGTCGCCCTGGAACTGGGTGATCACCCCGTGGTGGCGCTCGACGATCGTGACCATGTCCTCGAAATAGGCGTTCAGAAACTCGACCACGCGTGTCGGGCCAAGCGACTGGGTGAGCGGCGTGAAGCCCTCGAGGTCGCAGAGCAGCACGGTCGCCTCGGATTCGAGCGGCTCGAGCTTGCCCCCGCCCTTCATCAGCTCGCGCGCGACCTCCTTCGACACAAAGCGTCCGAGCGTGCGCCGGATCATGCGGCTGCGCCGCAGCCCGGCGACCATGTCGTTGAACGAATCGGCTGCGTCGTCGAACTCGGCGATCGCACTGCCCGGCAGCGTCGGCACGTCTTCGAGGCGCCCTTCCTGCACGGTCTTCGCGGCGCGCGCGAATGCCTCCACGGGCCGGCTCAAGCGCCGTCCAGCGAACGCGGCGACGATCACCGCGATGATCAGCACTGCGAAACCCGCAACCAGTGACCAGACCACGCGTTGCAGCTCGGACGGGCCATCGCGCCGCGGGTCGAGGTGCACACCCACCGACCAGGGCTGCGCGCCAAGCTCGCCGACGGTGCGCGTGATCACCACGTTCTGGCGCTCGCCGATGCGCACCACCACCGCTTTCGATCGCGTCAGCGCGCGCAGCCCGAAAGGCGCAACCACGTCCGGCGCGAGCAGACGTGCGAGCACCGGATCGCCGACTTCGTTCAGGCGCGGCAGCGGATCCTCGCTCGGGTCGTCGCGCTCGTCGCGCACGAGCAGCGGATGCGCGAGCACGCGATCCTCGCCATAGAGCACGAACGGCGTGACCCCGGTCTCGCGCGCGAACTGGGTGAGATCCTCCGACAGGCGCTCGATCGGCACGATCTGCGCGAGCATGCCGAGGAACTTCCCGTCGCGGCGCAGCGGCGCGTCGTGCAGAAGCGCGGCGACGCGCGTCGTCGGCGTCCACAGCGGCGGACGCCAGATCGCCTGCTTCTGGCCGCGCCCGGCGGTGAGCCAATCGATGATCGGCTTGCGGTCGGACCAATCCGCGACGCTCGCCTGCGTCGAGCGCCGGCTCCAGCGCCACACGAGCGCGGTCGGATCGCTGATCGCGATCGCCGAAACCTGCGGAGTCGCACCGAGCGCGCCGCTCATGAACGCATCGAGGCGCGCGCGGTCAGACAGGTCGATCCGGCCGTCGGCGAACGACTGCGCGATCCAGCTGGCCTGCGCATCGATCGGGCGCAGGCGCGCATCGAGCTGGCGTTCAAGCGAATCGAGCAGCGCTTCGGCGCGGTCGGCAAGCAGCTGCTGCGTGGTGCGCACGCCGGTCGTGCCGCTCACCAGCAGCGTGACGCCGACCGCGACGGCGACGAACAGGCCCAAGCCGGTGACCGCGACCGTGGAGAATGGAATGCGCCGTCGCCGCATGCGTCATTATGCGGTCCAAATGCGGCGTGCTGCAGGGCGCACCGCCGTCGCGCTGCGCTACCATCTGCGCGCCATGCCGGTCCGCCCGAAAGACGCCGCAAGCCTCGTTCTGGTTCGGAGCCGTGGCGGTCACCCGGAGGTGCTCATGGGCCGGCGCGCGCGCCGCCACCGCTTTCTGCCCGATATGTATGTATTTCCCGGCGGGCGGCTCGATCCGCGCGATCACCGCATGGTGCCGCTCACGCCCCTTCGCCCCGAAGTGGCGCGTGTGCTCGAGCGCAACGCGACGCCCGGGCGCGCGCGCGCGCTCGCGGTGGCGGCGGTGCGCGAAACCTGGGAGGAGACCGGCCTCGCGCTCGGCGCCGCACGCGCCGACGGCGTGCACCCCGCGCTCGATGCGCTCGACCATATCGTGCGCGCGATCACGCCGACGGCGAGCCCGATCCGCTTCCACGCACGCTTCTTCGTCGCCGACGGTGCACGCCTGAGCGGGGCACTGAGCGGCAACGGCGAGCTGCTCGACCTCGACTGGCGCACGATCGATGCCAGCCTTGCGCTGCCCCTCGCCGATATCACCGAATTCGTGCTTGGCGAGCTGCGCGCATGGCTGCGCGCGCCGCATGCGCCCGCGCGGGTCCCGTTGTTCACGTACCGCTACGGGCGCGCCTGCGTGCAGCGCTGAGCGCCGGCTAGAGCGGCGGCAGCGCCTCGAGCCGCGCGCGAACCTCGCCGTCGGCGTCGAGCAGCTCGAGCTGGTCGCCCGCAATGCGGTACGCCCGCGTCGCGCCGAGCG
>JAJDNJ010000033.1 GCA_022340705.1 Betaproteobacteria bacterium | reverse complement strand
CTCGACGGCGACCGCTTCGGACGCACGCCGCTGTGGTGGGCGGCGCGCGACGGACGCCTCGACGAAGCCAGGCGCCTGCTCGCCGCGACCGAAAATCCGAATGCGCGCGACGTCGACGGCGAGACACCGCTGCACGCCGCGGCGCGCTTCGGACGTGCCGAGGTGGTCGAACTGCTGATCGTGCACGGCGCACGGCCCGACGCCGCGGATCGCAACGGCGTCACGCCGCTGCACCTGGCGGCCGAGGGGGAATGGCTCGAGGTCGCGCGACGCCTGCTTGCGCACGGCGCGGATGCGAACGCGCGCGACGTGTTCGGCAGGACGCCGCTGCACGAGGCGGCCCTGCGCCAGGACCGCGCCCTCGCCGCGCTGCTGCTCGCGAACGGCGCAGACCCGGGGCTGCGCTACGGCAAAAGCACGGCGTCTCAGCTCGCCGCGCGTGCGGGCAATGCCGCGCTTGCGCAATGGCTCGCGGCGGCGCCGACGGTCCCGGTGGCGCAGCACGCGCGAACGGCGCGCTGAGGCGGGCGATGCGCAACCGCGGAATTCTGCAGCTGCTCGCGGTACTCGCGTTCGTTCTGCTCGCGGGCTGCGCGACGCGCTCGACCCAGACCGAGGTGACGCGGGCGCCGGTCACGCTCGACGAGGCAACGACCGCGCGCCTGGTGGCCGACTGGCAGCAGCAGCTGTGCCGCTACATCGCCGTGCAGGGTGGCGGCGATGTCGCCGCGCTCGCCGAATTGCCGACGCTGCGCTCTGCGCGCGTCCTGCGTCCGGCGCGCATCCAGTTCGCCGTATTGAACGCCGAGGCGAAGCCACCCGACGAGGAGGGCTGGGACGTACGCGGCGTGCTGGTCGGCACGAACAAGCGTGGCCCGCTCGTGCGTCACGTCTTCGCGCTCGGGATCGTTGCGTACAACGACAGCCTGCCGGTGAGCGTCGAGGACATCCGCCTCGTGTCGCTGGTGCCGCTCGACGGCGCGCTGCTGTGGGAGACGAGCGCGCCGCAGCCCGACGCGGTCGCTCGCTATCGCGAAGCGTACCGCGGCGCGGGGCCGAGCCGCTTTCCCGAGTTCGACGATGCGTTCGCGATGAGCGCGTCGGGCAGCCGGATCTCGGTGCGCGAGCTGCGCTCCGGAGCGGACTGGTGGCTCGACTTGTGGCCTGACCTGCGCGATACGCGCGGCGCGCCGCTGAGCTCGGTGCGCACGATGCCGGGCGGATCGGCCGGCAACGATTGCGCGCCGCGCGCAGACTGACCTCCAATTGAAGCTCGTCGCATTGCTCGGCGACTTCTGGGGCGGGCTGAGCGCCATGCTCGTGGCCCTGCCGTCTGCGATCGCGTTCGGCGTCACGATCTTCGCGCCGCTCGGCGGCTCCTATGCCGCGCTCGGCGCGCTGGCGGGCATTCTCGGCACCACGGCGCTCGGTCTGGTGGCCTCGGCGATCGGCGGCGCAGGGCGCCTGATCAGCGCGCCCTGCGCGCCGGCGGTTGCGGTGCTCGCCGCCGTCGCGACCGAAAGCATCGACGACGGATTGCCGCCCGCCGCAGTGCTGCTGCGACTCGCTCTGATCGCGCTGATCTGCGGCGCGCTGCAGATCGGCTTCGGCCTGGTTGGCATCGGCCGCCTGATCAAATACATGCCCTATCCGGTGGTGAGCGGCTATCTGACCGGCGTCGGGCTGATCATCATCTTCAGCCAGGTGCCCAAGTTCCTCGGCCTGCCGGCGACCGAGTCGCCCTGGCAGGCACTTGCGGCGCCGTCGGACTGGAGCGCGGTCGGCATCGGCGTGGGACTCGCGACCATGCTCGTGATGGTGCTCGCGCCGCGCCTGAGCAAGGGCGTGCCGGCGGCGATTCTCGGGCTCGGCGCAGGCGCGCTGACGTATTTCGCCCTGACGCTGGTCGAGCCGGGGATGCGCACGCTCGCGCACAACCCGCTCGTGGTCGGTCCTTTGGGCGGCACCCAGGGCAGCTTCGTCGACGCGTTCGGTGCGCGCTGGGGCACGCTCGGCGCCGCCGCGCTGGGTGACTTCAGTGAAGTGCTCGTGCCCGGCCTCACCCTGGCGGTGCTCCTGTCGATCGATACGCTGAAGACCTGCGTCGTGCTCGACGCGCTGACCCGCTCGCGCCACGACTCGAACCGCGTGCTGGTCGCGCAGGGCGCCGCCAACCTCGTCTCGACCGCGATCGGCGGCGTGCCGGGCGCGGGCCAGATGGGCGCGACCATGGTCAACCTGTCGAGCGGGGGACAGACGCGGCGCTCGGGCATGATCGAGGGCGTTCTCGCGCTGATCGCGTTCGTCCTTCTTGGCGGCCTCATCGCCTGGATTCCGATCGCGGCGCTCGCCGGCATCCTGATCGTGATCGGCGTGCGCATGATCGATCACCACAGCCTTGCGCTGCTGCGCACGCGCTCGACGGTGCTCGACTTCGCGGTCATCGTCGTCGTGGTCGCGGTTGCGCTCGGCTACAGCCTGGTCGCGGCCTCCGGCGTGGGCGTCGCGCTCGCGGTGATGCTGTTCGTCCGCGAGCAGATCGGCGGCACCGTCGTGCGCCGCAAGGCGCTGGGCAACCAGATGTTCTCCAAGCAGATCCGCAGCCCCGAGGAGATGGCGATCCTCGCGGACAGGGGCGAGCAGACGGTGATCTTCGAGCTGCAGGGCAGCCTGTTCTTCGGCACCACCGACAAGCTCTATACCGCGCTCGAGCCGGAGCTGAAGACGCGGCGCTACGTCGTGCTCGACATGCGGCGCGTGCAGTCGGTCGACATCACCGCGGCGCACATGCTCGAGCAGGTCGAGGACATGCTCGCCGACCGGGCCGCCTATTTGCTGTTCAGCGACGTGCCGCGCAACGTGCCGAGCGGGCGCGACATGCAACGCTACTTCGACGAGCTGGGGCTGGCGCGCACGAAGCATCACGTGCGCGTCTTCAGCGAGCTGGACGACGCGCTCGAGTGGATCGAGGACGGCATGCTCAAGGCGACGCAGCTGACCCGGGCGCAGGAGCAGGCGCTCGAGCTGCGCGAGATGGACCTGTTCGTCGGGCGCAAACCGGAGACGCTCGCCGCGCTCGAAGCCTGCATGGAGCGCCGCGCCTGCCTGGCGGGCGAGAAAATCTTCGCGCGCGGCGACCTCGGCGACGAGCTCTATCTCATCCGGCGCGGCGCGGTGCGCATCGTGCTGCCGTACGGCATGCAGCAGCACCACGTCGCGACCTTCGGACGCGGCAGCTTCTTCGGCGAAATGTCCTTTCTCGACCGCGGTGAGCGCTCGGCCGATGCCGTGGCGTTCACCGATACCGACCTGTACGTGCTTTCGCGCCAGCGCTTCGACGAGGTGACCGTGCACCACAAGCGCCTCGCGATCCAGCTGCTCGGCAACATCGCGCGCATCCTGGCGCTGCGCCTGCGCTTTGCCAACGCGGAGCTGCGCGCGTTGCGCGACCCCTCGATCGGCTAGCGTTCGGCGGGAGCTCGGGGACTCGCGTACCATGCGCGCTGCGCGCGCATGCGTTCGGAGACGGCGAAGTGAGGGGCGGAAGCACGAGCGGGGGGACGGCGGCCTGGGGCCTGGTGGCGGCGGCGTTCGTCGTCCTCGCGATCTCCATGGGCGCGGTCGCGACGCGTGGCCTGTTCCTCTCGCCGATCAACACCACCACCGGGCTTGGCATCGCGACGATCAGCTTCGCGGCGGCGGTCGGCGCGTTGATGTGGGGCGCCTGGCAGCCGGTGTTCGGCGCGCTTGCGGATCGCTATGGCGCCGCGGTCGTGATCTTCTGGGGTGCGCTGCTGCTCGCACTGGGCAGCGCGCTGATGCCCACCATGCCCAGCGCGCTGGGCCTGATCTTCTCGATGGGGATCCTGTCTGCGGCTGGCCAGGCGGCGGGCAGCATGTCGGTGCTGATGGGCACGATCGGGCAGCGCCTGCCCGCGGAAAAGCGGGGCCTCGCGACGGGTATCGTCAACGCGGGCGGGTCGGCCGGGCAGCTGGTGTTTGCGCCGATCTTCGCTGCCGCAATCGCGACCTACGGCTGGATGAGCGCGATGTACGGCTGGGCGGTGATCGCGCTCGCGATGCTGCCGCTCGCGCTGGCGTTCAAGCAGCCCCAGGCGCCGTCGGGCGCCGCGCCCGCGGCTGCGCCGGGACCCGCGAACCTGCGCGCCGCCCTGCGCGAAGCGACCGGCAGCGCGAATTACTGGTTCCTGATGGGCGGATTTTTCGTCTGCGGATTTCACATCTCCTTTCTGATGACGCACATGCCGGGCGTGATCCAGCTCTGCGGCCTGCCGCCAGCGCTCGCCGGCACCTCGCTCGCGGTGATCGGTTTGTTCAACATCGGTGGCAGCATCCTCGCCGGCCTCGCCGCGCAGCGTTGGCCGATGAAGCTTCTGCTTTCCGTGCTGTACGCCTCGCGCGGGATCGGCGTCGCCGCGTTCCTCGTCGCGCCGAAGACCGAAACCACCATCCTCGTTTTCTCCGCCTGGATGGGCGTGACCTTCCTCGCCACCGTGCCGCCGACCGCCGGCCTGGTCGGCAAGCTGTTCGGCACGCGTTACCTCGCGACGTTGTTCGGCGTAACCCTGTTCGCGCACCAGGTCGGCGGCTTCTTCGGCGCCTGGTTTGGCGGGCTCGCGGTTGAGGCGACGGGGAGCTACGACTGGATGTGGTACGCCGACATGGCGCTCGCCGTGTTCGCCGCGCTGATCAATCTGCCGATCCGCGAGCCGCGCGCGCCGCGTCTAGCGCCCGCCTGAAGCACGCGCCCTCGTCTAGAATCGTGACGAGGAACTGCTGAGAGAATTCGACGATGAGCGATGCACTGACCTATCTCGTGAAGTCGCGGCCGGAGGCGATGGGCCACTACTTTGCGTTTCTCAAGGACGCGGGCACCCTGCTCGATCCGAAGTCGCGCGCACTGATCTCGGTCATCACCAAGGTGTACGCCCAGACCGAGCGCGGCCTGCTGCAATACACCAGGCGTGCGCTCGCCGCGGGCTGTGCGCCGGCCGAGATCCTCGATGCGCTGCTGATGGCGTTTCCCGCGCTCGGTCTGTCGAAAATCGTCTGGGCGGTGGACGTGCTGCTGGCGAGCGAGCTCGAAGAGTTCAGTCTGGAGAACGTCGGCGTGCGGCCGGACTGGCACCGTGTTGGCGCGCTCGCGGAATTCAAGGACCGCGAGGCGAAGCGGGTCGAATGCGATGGTCGCGGACTGTTCGTCCACCGTACGGGCGCGCAGTTCAGGGTGTACGACGCGCACTGCCCGCACGAGCGCACCAAGATCCCGCTCGAGGCGCTCTCCGGCGGCAGCCTGCGCTGTCCGAAGCACGGCTGGACCTTCGATATCGCCACCGGCGAGTGCACTGCGGTCGGCGACCGTCCGCTGACGCGCCACGAGTGCAAGATCGAGGCGGAAACCCTGTACGCATTTTTCTAGCGCGACATTGGGGTCAGACCCCTGTGGATGACTCAGGCGCTCTGTTCACGAACGGCTGCCTTTGAGCATCCGAGTTATCCACAGGGGTCTGACCCCATGCCCGGCGCGCCCGAGCAGCCACGCCGGTACCAGGGCGAGCGCAAAGGCGAAGCAGATGAAGAAGAACGCATCCTGGAAGCCGAGTCCGAGCGCCTGGCTGTAGATCACGCGCCCGAGATAGTCGAGCGCGCCGGGCTGCAGCGCCGCCTCGGGAACACCGCCGCGCTGGAGAAGCTCGGCCACGCGCCCGAGCAGCGCGACGGTCTGCGCGTTGTCGGGCGTCTGGGTCGCGGTCAGCAGGTCGGCGTGACGCGCGGTGCGCAACTCGATCGCGACCGCGGTCAGGTTGACGCCGAACGCGCCGCCCATCTGGCGGATGAAGTTGTAGGTGCCCGCGCCCTGGTTGAGCTTGGTCGCGGGGACGGTGCTCATCGCCACCTTGCCGAGGTTCGGCATCACCAGGCCGAGCGCGACGCGGCTGATCACGGCAAACCCGGCCATCGTCCACAGCGCAGTGTTGACGTCGGCGTCCGACAGCAGCCAGCCGGCGAGCGAGAAGAGCAGACAGCCGAGCATGATCGGCAGGTGCGCCGGCAGCGTATCGGCCAGCCGGCCGACGAAGGGAATCATCGCCACCAGCAGGACCCCGGCAGGCACGAGCACGAAGCCGGCCTCTGTAGGGGTAAAGCCCTGCACGGTCTGCATGAACACGGGGATCGCGTAGTTGGTCGCGAAGTTGCCCGCGCCGAACGCAAACGCGATGCCCATCGCCGCGGTAAAGCGCAGATCGGCGAACAGGCTGACGTCGAGTAGCGGGGTGCGCGAGCGCAGCTGGAGCAGGGCGAACAGTGCCGCCGACGCGAGACCGATGGCGAGGAACGTCGCGCAACGATCCGAGGTCCAGCCCCAGCGCTGGCCGTTGCCGATCACGCTCATCACGCACATGAGTGCAACCGTGAGCAGGGCGTAGCCGGCCCAGTCGAAGCGCGGCAGGCTGCGCGGAAATTTCTTCGACGGCATCAGCACCAGGCCGAGCAGGAACGCGAGCAGGACCAGCGGCAGCGGCACGATGAAGATCTGGCGCCAGTTCATCGCGTCGATCGCGAGCCCGCCGATCCAGGGGCCGAAGCTCGGCGCCATGGTGACGCCGACCGAGTACAGGCCGACCGCCATGCCGCGCCGTTCGGCAGGGAACACCGCCACCACGGTGGCCATCACCAGCGGCTGCACCAGGCCGGCGGCAAAGCCCTGCAGGACGCGCCCCGCGATCAGCGTCTCGATGCTGTGCGCGCCGGCGCAGATCAACGCGCCGAGCGCGAAGACGAGCAGCGCGAGACAGAAGGTCGTGCGCTGGCCGAAGGCTTCGACCGCCCAGCTGTTGAGCAACTGGCTCGCCACCATGGTGGCGAGAAAGGCGGTCGCCGCCCATTGCGCCAGGTCCTGCCCGACCCCGAACGCCCCCATGATGCTCGGCACCGCGACGTTTACCATCGTCGCCGAGAGCACCATCGACATCGCACCGAGCAGGCCGCCGACGGTCACCAGCCAGCGGTAGGCCGGCCCGTAGCGCTCGAACAGCGCCTCGATGCCGGGGTTGGCGCTAGCGGCCGGTGGCAATCTTGATCTCGACCATCATGCCGGGCCGCAGGCGGCCCGCGCGCTGCGCGACCGCGATACGCACCGGCACGCGCTGGGTGATCTTGGTGAAGTTGCCGCTCGGGTTCGGGCTGGGCAGGAGCGCGAAGGTGCTGGTGGCGGAATGGCCGATGCGTTCGACGCGGCCCTCGAAATCTTCGTCCGGGTAGGCGTCGACCCGAACCTGCACCGCCTGGCCGACGGCAAGGCGGCGCAGATCGGTTTCCTTGATATTGGCCTCGATCCACACCTTCGAGGGATCGTGCAGCAGCATCAGGCGCTGGCCGGGCGAGACGTACTCCCCCGTCTCGACGAACTTGCGATCGATCACGCCGTCGAGCGGGCTCTTGACGACGCGATCCTCGAGGTCGAGGCGCTGGCGCCGGATGCGCGCGGCGTACTCGGCCTCGCGCTGCTCGAGCACGGCACGCTGACCCGCGATCACCTCGAGGCGTGCGCGCTCGGCCTCGGCCTCGCGCACCCGCGCCTCGGCGCCTTCGAGATTGGCCGCCGCCATGCGGTATTCGCGCTCGACACGCTGCAGCTGCGTCTCGGCCTGGTCGCGCTGCGCCTGCGAGGCCATCTTCTTCTCGAACAGCTGCTGGCTGCGCTTGCGCTCGCTGCGTGCCAGGCTGCGCTGGGGCTCGAGGCTGGAGGCCGCCACGCGCGCGGCGTCGAGCTCGGCGCGTACCGACTGCAGGTGACTCTCGGTCTGGCTGCGCACCAGTGCCTGTTCGGCGAGCAGGCGCACCCGGTCCGCGGCCAGCGCCGCGCGCTGGGCATCGAGCTCCTCGAGCGCGAGCGCGGCATCGCGCCGGTCGACCTCGACCAGCACCGCGCCGGTGGCGACCGTCTGACCCTCCTGCACCGCGACGCGCGTCACCCAGCCCGCGACGCGGCTCGCCACGGTTACCAGGTCGGCGCGGATGCGCGCGTCCTCCTCGTGCAGATAGAGGACGCGCTCGCGGAACTCGCGATAGCCGAGCACGACCGCGGCGAGAAGCACCAGCGCGAGGATGATCCAGCTGCCCGGCGGCCCGCGGCGCCGCGCTGCGCGATGGGCGGACTCTGCGGGCTCGGCGGGCTTGTGTTGCGGCACGCGCGGATGGTAATTCGGAAGACCCCGGGGGGCGCAGGGCAGGTTCGCTGCCGGTGCCGCGCCGGCTTAAGCTAGTCTTAAGCCGCCGGCCGCATGGTCGCGAACGGCACGGCTATCCACCTGCTCATGCGCATCCTGCTAGTCGAAGACGACCCGATGATCGGCGCCAGCGTGCGCGAGGGCCTGCGCCAGGACGGTTTCACCGTCGACTGGATCCGCGATGGGGTGGCGGCCGAAGCCGCGCTCGCCGCCGAAACCTACGACATGATGCTGCTCGATCTGGGTCTCCCGCGCCTGCCCGGAGACGCGCTGCTCGAGCGGCTGCGCGCGCGCTCGAGCGCGCTGCCGGTGATCATTCTGACCGCGCGCGATGCGGTCGACGACCGGATCGCCGGGCTCGATGCCGGCGCCGACGACTATCTGGTCAAGCCCTTCGACCTCGACGAGCTGGCCGCGCGCATTCGTGCCGTGGCGCGGCGCCGCGGCGGCCGCGCGGCCCCGCGCCTGCGCCACGGCGAGATCGAGCTCGACCCGGCGAGCCGCAGCGTCACCCTGCGCGGCGAACCGGTCAGCGTCTCGCCGCGCGAGTTTGCGCTGCTGACCGCGCTGCTCGAGCGGCCCGGCGTCGTGCTCTCGCGCGCCCAGCTCGAGCAGCGGCTCTACGGCTGGGGCGAGGAGGTCGAGTCGAATACGGTGGAGGTCTATGTGCACGGGCTGCGGCGCAAGCTCGGCGCGGGGCTGATCCGCAACGTGCGCGGCGTCGGCTACATGGTGCCGAAGGCATGAGCTCGATCCGGCGCCAGCTGATCGCCGGCCTGCTGCTCGCAGTCGGCACCGGGGGCATCGTCGCGGCGGGATGGACCTACGGCGCGGCGCGCGGCGAGGCAAACGCGCTGTTCGACTATCACCTCGAGCAGATCGCCTGGTCGATGCGCGACCACTCCTTCGAGCGCGAGCTGATCCCGCCGCCCTCGGCAGGCGAGCTGGAGAACGATTTCGTCATCCAGATCTGGGACCGCAGCGGCGTCGAGATCTACCTCTCGCGACCCTACGCGCAGGTGCCGGGCTATACACCGCCGGGATTCAGCAACCAGCGCGCCGGCAAGGCCGAGTGGCGCGTGTTCAGCGTGCAGGTGCGCGGCCGCGTCATTCAGGTCGCACAGCCAATGCGCGTGCGCGAGCGCCTCGCCGCCGTGCTTGCACTGCGCGCCGCCGCGCCGATCGCCCTGCTCGTGCCGCTGCTCGCGGCGCTCGTCTGGATCATCGTCGGTCGCGGCCTGCGACCGCTCGAGACGATCGCGCGCGCGGTGCGCTCGCGCGACTCGACCTCGCTCGCGCCGCTTCCCATCGAGCCCATCCCGGCCGAGCTCGCGCCCCTGGTCGGCGAGCTGAACAGCCTGCTCGGCCGCCTGGGCGGGGCGCTCGAGGTGCAACGGCGCTTCGTCGCCGACGCGGCGCACGAGCTGCGCTCGCCACTCACCGCGCTGCGCCTGCAGGCGCAGCTTGCAGAGCGCGCTGGCGACGCGCAGGCGCGTGCGCGCGCGCTGGCCGAGCTGAAGAGCGGTGTCGAGCGCGCGACGCGCATCGTCGAGCAGCTGCTCACGCTCGCGCGCCAGGGACCCGAGCCGCGGCGGGCCCCGCGCGAGCCGGTCGACCTCGTCGCGCTCGCGCAGGCCGTGGTGGCGCAGTTCACCGAGCTCGCGGCACAAAAGAACATCGACCTCGGGCTTGGACGCGCCGAGCCGGCCGGCGTCGAAGGCGATCCCGCGGGGCTGCATGCACTGCTCGCGAACCTGATCGACAACGCGGTGCGCTACACCCCGCAGGGCGGCGCGGTGGACGTCGATGTCGGAATTGCCCAGGGGGCGGCGTTCGTCGCCGTGTCCGACAGCGGTCCCGGGATTCCCGTGGACGAGCGCGAGCGGGTGTTCGATCGCTTTCACCGCGTTCCGGGCAGCGGCGAGGTCGGTAGCGGACTCGGGCTGGCGATCGTGCGCGAGGTCGCCGAGCGGCACGCCGCGCGCGTGATGCTCGACGATCGCCCGGGCGGCGGGCTGGTCGTGCGGGTGCAGTTTCCGGCGCCGCAGGCGGGCAGCGGACCTTAAGTCTGCTTTAAGACTGCGCATCTACGCTGCGTGGGACGCGTCGCGGTACACCGCCGCGACCCCACGAAAGGAGATGCGAAATGACCCCAGTCACTAAAGGCCGGCTCCAAGGCGTCGCGCTCGCGCTGGTCGCGGCAGGCGTAATCGGGACCTCGGTCGACTTCGGCGAGCATGTCGCCGTGCCCGCGCTGATGTCGCATGCGCATGCCGCCATGACCGAGGCCGTGGGCGCGCGCGCCCCGGCGGTCGGCAGCCTGCCCAACTTTTCGGCCATCGTTCAACAGAGCGGACCTGCAGTGGTCAACATCAGCGTGACCCAGGACCGCGCCAAGGTCCTCGCGCAGGAAGGGCCGCAGATTGCGCCCGACGATCCGATGTTCGAGTTCTTCCGTCACTTCGGTATCCCCATGCCGCAAGGCAAGATTCCGACGCACGGCCAGGGCTCGGGCTTCATCGTCAGCCAGGATGGCTACATCCTCACCAACGCGCACGTAGTCGACGAAGCCTCGGAAGTCACCGTTAAGCTGACCGACCGGCGCGAGTTCAAGGCGAAGGTCGTCGGGGTCGACCCGCTGACCGACGTCGCCGTGATCAAGATCGATGCCCACGACCTGCCGGTCGTTACGATCGGAAGGCCCGAGGGCTTGAACGTCGGCGCCTGGGTCGTGGCAATCGGCTCGCCGTTCGGCTTCGAGAATAGCGTGACTGCGGGCATCGTCTCCGCCAAGTCGCGCACTCTGCCGAACGACTCGCGCGTTCCGTTCATCCAGACCGACGTCGCGGTGAACCCTGGGAACTCGGGCGGCCCGCTGCTCGATCTGAACGGCAACGTGGTCGGGATCAATTCGCAGATCTACAGCCGCACGGGCGGCTACATGGGGCTGTCGTTCGCGATTCCGATCGACATCGCAATGAAAGTGAAGGATGAGCTCGTCAAGTACGGCAAGGTGAGCCACGGCCGGCTCGGGGTATCGATCCAGGAAGTGAATCAGGCGCTCGCCGATTCCTTCGGGCTCGATTCGCCGCACGGCGCGCTGGTGAGCAGCGTCGAGCCGGACAGCCCGGCGGCCAAGGCGGGCCTCAAGACGGGCGATGTGATCCTGTCGATGGACGGCAAGCCGATCGAACGCATCGGCGACCTGACCGCGCGTGTCGCCGCGCGCAAGCCGGGCGACCACAGCACGCTCGGGATCTGGCGCAAGGGCGATGAACAGTCGGTCGACGTCACCATCGGCGAAATGCAGAGCGAGAAGGTGGCGCTCGCCGGGAAGGGTGGCAGCGAGCATGCCAAGCTCGGCGTGGTGGTTCGGCCCCTGGCGAGTGACGAGCGCAAGGCGGCGAAAGTCGACGGCGGCCTGGTCGTCGAGGACGTCAACGGCGCGGCCGAGCGCGCCGGTCTGCAGCCGGGCGACATCATCCTTTCGGCGAACGGCGACCCGGTGAAAAGCGTAGAAGCGCTGCGCGCCAAGGTCGCGAAAGCCAAGAAGAATGTGGCGCTGCTCGTGCAGCGCGACGGCAACCGGCTCTTCATCCCGGTCCAAGTGGGCTGAGGAGGAGGGGGGGGACGAGGGGTGCAGCTTGCCCCTCGTCCCTTTTTTGCGTCCGGCCGGCGCGTTGCGCAAGACGGTGGCACGGGGTAGGGTTCGTTCGAGGGGATTCGCGCTCGGGTAGCCACCCGGGCGGCCAACCACAAAGGAGCATCTCATGCCGAGCTGGCGCATCGAAGGTCAATACATGGAGACGTGCAACTGCAATTACATCTGCCCCTGTATTACCTCGCACCTAACCGACAGGCCGACCGAAGGCGACTGCCAGGCCGCGATCGCGATGCGCATCGACAAGGGGACGAAGGATGGCGTCAAGCTGGACGGCGCCGTCTTCGTCGTTTTCCTGCACTCGCCCGGGCCGATGGGTGAGGGCAACATCACGGTCGGCCTGGTAATCGACGACAAGGCGAGCGCGCAGCAGGTCGAGCAGATCACCGCCATCGCGACCGGCGCGGCCGGCGGGCCGATGGCGGCCCTCGCGCCGCTGGTCGGCAAGGTGGCGGGCATCGAGCGCGCGCCGGTGCGCTTCTCGGTCGATGGGTTGAAACACAGCGTAACCGCGGGCAAGTTGATCGATCAGATCTGCGAAGGCGTTGCAGGTGCGGCACGGCCGAACGAGCCGATGTTCATCGAGAACACCGGCCACCCGGTGAACGACAAACTCGCGCTCGCCAAGGCGACGCGCAGCCGTTTCGACCTGTTCGGCGCCAAATGGAACGATACGAGCGGCACGCGCAACGGCCACTTCGCGCCGTTCGCCTGGAGCGGCTGAACCGATTGCGGTGAACGACCGCGGGCGCGCGCGCCCGCGGTCTGTTTATTTGGGCTTGCGTGCGAGGAACGGGTAACCGTAGACCTCGAACTTGCGCGCGTTCGTTTCCCCCGAGGCTTCGCCGAAGGTGTCGCAGGGCGCGCCGATTCTCACGTCGACGAAGCCGATCTGCTCCAGCATCGCCCGCCAGCCTTCGCACGGAAGGCCGCCGGCGATTCAGGCGGTCCAGAGATCGATGTTGCGAATCGCCGCTTCCGGAACCGGCTTGCCGTTGGCGATGTCGGCGAATTGCAGCCGCCCGCCCGGCCTGAGCACGCGCCAGATTTCCTCGAATGCTTTTTTCTTGTCGGCGCACAGGTTGATGACGCCGTTGCTGATGACGACATCGGCCCAGGCGTCTTCGACCGGCATCTCCTCGACGAGGCCCGCGCGGAATTCGACGTTCGTCAGGCCCATGCGGGCCGCGCTGGCCTGCGCCTTCTCCAGCATCGCATCGAGCATGTCGATGCCGACGACCCTGCCTCTCGGGCCCACCTGCTGCGCCGCGATGAAACAGTCGAAGCCCGCGCCCGAGCCGACGTCGACGACCTTTTCGCCCGGCGCGAGCGCCTGCAACGCAAACGGATTGGCGACGCCGGCAAAGGATTCGACCGCCTCGTCCGGCATCCCTGCGACCACCGCGGCGTCGTAGCCGAGCCGCTGCGCGAGGCGCCGGCCGGTGTGAAAGTGATATTCCCCGTGCGGGTTGCAGGCGACTTCACGATACTTGTTCTTGACTTCCTCGCGCAACGCGACGGGATCTACGGCTGTCTCAGTGGTCATGTTTCCTTTCCCCGGTCTGACGGAAGGACCTTGGCTATCATATGGACATCTCCCTGGTACACCAAATTTCAATGGCGGATTCCCGCGCCTCCGCACTCGCGTCGCTGCCTTCGGTCGATCGTCTCCTGCGCATGCCGCAGAGCGATGTCCTCATCGCGGTCTACGGCCGCGCCGCGGTGACCGAAGCGATCCGCGCAGTGCTCGAGGACCTGCGCGCGGCGCATGCGCGGATTCCGCAGGACGTCGCGGCGGCGGTCGTTGGGCGCGCGTCCGAGCGCTTGCAAGCCGCGGCACGCCCCTCGCTGCGTCCGGTGTTCAACCTGACGGGCACGGTGCTGCATACCAACCTCGGCCGCGCGCCGCTGCCGGAGGAGGCGATCGATGCGCTGCGCGATGCGGCGCGCGAAGCGACCAATCTGGAATACGACCTGGAAAGCGGCCGGCGTGGCGAGCGTGATGACCACGTCGAGCGGCTGCTCTGCGCGCTCACCGGTGCGCAGGCCGCGACTGTGGTGAACAACAATGCCGCGGCGGTGCTGCTGGTGCTCAACACCTTGGCCCAGCGCAAGGAGGTCCCTGTTTCGCGCGGCGAGCTGATCGAGATCGGTGGCTCATTTCGCCTGCCGGACATCATGCGGCGCGCAGGCTGCAGGCTGCGCGAGGTCGGCACGACCAACCGCACGCATCTCGCCGATTTCGCGGAAGCGATCGGCGCGAAGACCGGACTGGTGCTCAAGGCGCACGCCAGCAACTACGCGATCGAGGGCTTCACCGCGGCAGTGCCCGAGCGCGAGCTGGCGGCGCTCTGTCAGGCGCGCGGGGTGCCATTCGTCGTGGATCTCGGCAGCGGGGCGCTCGTCGATCTGCGCCGCTTCGGGTTGCCGCCGGAGGCGACGCCGGCGCAGGCGATCGCCGAGGGCGCAGACCTCGTTACGTTCAGCGGCGACAAGCTGCTCGGCGGACCGCAGGCCGGGATCATCGTCGGCCGCGCCGATCGGGTCGCGCAGCTGCGGCGCAACCCGCTCAAGCGCGCGCTGCGGGTCGACAAGCTCACGCTGGCCGCGCTCGAAGCGGTGTTGCGCCTGTATCAGGATCCGGATCGCCTGGTTTCCCGGCTTCCGGTGCTGCGCCGGCTGGCGCGACCGGTGGCCGAGATTCGCGCGCTCGCCGAGCGTCTGCGCCCGCGGCTCGCCGCGTGGCTTCCGCCGGGCGTCGGCGTGAGCGTCGTCGACTGCGAAAGTGAAATCGGCAGCGGCGCCGCGCCGCGCCAGCGCCTCGCGAGCGCAGGGCTCGCGCTGCGTCCCGGGTCGAATCGTCTCGCCGCGGCGTTTCGCGCGCTGCCGATTCCGGTGATCGGGCGCCTTCAGGACGGCGCTTTCATTCTCGACCTGCGCGGCCTGGAGCCGGCCGACGAGGCGCGCTTCGCCGCGCAGCTGGAACGCGCGTGATCGTCGCCACCGCGGGCCATGTCGATCACGGCAAGACCAGCCTGGTGCGCGCGCTCACCGGCGTCGACACCGATCGTCTGCCGGAGGAGAAAAAGCGCGGCCTGACGATCGATCTCGGCTTCGCCTATCTACCGGTCACCGGCGCGGCGACGATCGGCTTCGTCGACGTGCCGGGGCACGAGCGCTTCGTCCACAACATGCTCTCCGGGGTCTCGGGCATCGACTGTGCGCTGCTCGTCGTCGCCGCGGACGACGGGCCGATGCCGCAGACGCGCGAGCACCTGGCGATCCTCGATCTGCTCGGCCTCGCGCGGGGTACGGTCGCGCTCAGCAAGATCGACCGCGTGAGCGCGGCGCGCGTCGACGCGGTGAAGGCGATGATCACCGAGCTGCTTGCGCCGACCGGCCTGGCGGGCGCGCCGCTCATCCCAGTCTCGACGGTCAGCGGCGCGGGCATCGGCGCGCTCAAAGCGCAGCTCGAAACCGCGGCGCGCGCGCTGCAGCCGCGCAGCCGAGAGGGCAACTTCCGCCTGGCGGTCGACCGCGCGTTCCACATCGCCGGCGCCGGTCTGGTGGTGACCGGCACCGTGGTGAGCGGCGAGATCCGTGTGGGTGATTCGGTCCGCGCCCTGCTCGCGGGGCAAACGGCGCGGGTACGTGCGATCCATGCGCAGAACGCGGCCGCGCCCGAGGGGGTCGCGGGCCAGCGCTGCGCGCTGAATCTCGCGGGGCTCGATGGCAAGGCGACGATCGTGCGCGGCGAGTGGATCGTTGCCGGCCCCGTCCCGCCGGCGGTGCGCAAACTCGATGCGCGCCTGCGCCTGCTCGCCGAAGAAGCGCAGCCGCTCAAGAACTGGACGCCGGTGCATGTCCACCTCGGTGCGGCCGATGTCATGGGGCGTGTCGCGGTGCTCGAGGGCGGCAGCATCGCGCCAGGCGCCACCGGCCTCGTCCAGCTCCTGCTCGAGCGCCCGGTCGGCGCGGTCCACGGCGACGCTTTCATCCTGCGCGACCAGTCTTCGCGCCGCACGCTCGCCGGCGGGCGCGTGATCGACCTGTTTCCTCCGCCGCGCGGGCGCGCGCGTCCCGAGCGCCTCGCGGCGCTCGCTGCGCAAACGCGCGACGATTCCGCGGCTGCGCTCGAGGCGCTGCTCGCGGGCGCGCCCATCGGCGTCGACCTCGCGCGCTTTGCGTTGAATCGCAACCTCGCGCCCGCGGCTGCGGAGGCGCTCGCCGCGCGCGTGCCGATGCGGCGCGCCGGCGACTGGGGCTACACGCCCGCGCACTGGGACGCGCTGCGCACCGCGGCGCTCGACGCGCTCGCGGCCTGGCACCGGCGCAGGCCCGACAGCGTCGGACCGCCGGAGAGTCGTCTGCTCGAGGGCAGCGGAATGCGCCTGCCGAGCGAGGTGCTGGCGGTGCTCGCCGAAGCGCTCGTGCGCGAGGGCGCGATCGTGCGCGAGGGCGCCGGTTTGCGCCTCGCGGGACATCGGCTGCAGCTCAGCGACGCCGACGATGCACTCTGGCGCAAGGCTTCGGCGCTGCTCGCGCAGGGGGGCTTGCGCCCGCCCTCGGTTGCCGAGCTCGCCGCGCAGCTCGGCCAGGAGGCGCGCAAGCTCGACGCGGCGCTCTCGCGTCTCGAGCGTCACGGTCTCCTGGTTCGCGTGTCGAAGACACGCTTCTTCCTGCCCGTCGCGTTGCGCCGACTCGAGGAACTGGCCGAGGCCGAGGCGCGCGCGAGCGGCGCGATCACCGCGGCGGCGTTCCGCGACCGCAGCGGGATCGGGCGCAACCTCGCGATCGAGGTGCTCGAATATTTCGACCGGATAAAATTCACTCGGCGCAAGGGCGATGCGCACGTGTTGCTCGCTGAAACCCGAGGAAGAGAATCGCACCCCGGTGGGGCGCCTGGACTTCAAATCCAGTGAGGGGCGTCAGACGTTCCTGGTGGGTTCGACTCCCACTCTTTTCCGCCATATCATGCAGGTCGAGAGGGGCGCGCGATGGCAGATAAACTGAACTCCGGCGATGTTTTTCCGAAGCTGACGCTGAACCTGGTTGACGGCAGCGTGCTCGAGCTGCCCGACGGGATCGACGCCAAGTACAAGGTCATCCTTTTCTACCGCGGGCACTGGTGACCGTACTGCCGCCGGCAGTTGGCCGGCTTCGAATTCTGGAAAGCGCAACTCGCTGCGGCGAGCGTGAAAGTCGTCGCGGCGAGCGTCGACCCGCTCGACAAGGCGCAGGAAGTGGCCGCGGGGCTGAGCTTCCCGGTGGGCTATGGGGTGACGCGCGCGCAGGCCGACCAGCTCGGGTCCTGGTGGGAGGAACGGCGCAGCATCATCCAGCCCTCCGAGTTTCTGCTCGGTGCGGGCGGCAAGATCCTGCAATCGAGCTACAGCTCGGGGCCGATCGGGCGGCTCGAGGCGACCGACGTCGTGCGCATGGCCAACTTCCTCGACGCGCAGGCGCGCAAGTAGGCCTAGCCTCAGGGCACGAGCGCAGGGCGTGAATAAGTCACGCCGCGCTTGCGCCACGCGCGACAGCATCGGGGTCGCAGGGTCATTTAGCCTGGTTGCGGGGGCGGTGGGGATCGCTCTGCGGTTCTGCCGTCCTGTCATGACAACTGAACGGAGTGGAATCCATGGCAAAAATCGAATGGCGCATCGAAGGCCCTCATTTCGTCAACTGCAACTGCGCGTACGGCTGCCCCTGCCAGTACGTCGCGCTGCCCACCGACAACACCTGCAAGGCCGTGGTCGGTTTTTGTATCGACAAGGGATTTTTCGGTGATACGCGCCTCGACGGGCTGCTTGCGGTGAACGTCTATAGCTGGCCGAACCCGATCCACGAGGGCAATGGCAGCATGCAGTCGGTGATCGACGCGCGCGCCAATGCTGCGCAGCGCGAAGCGCTCGCCGCGATCCTCCAGGGCGAGGGCGCGGACCCCGGGTCCACCATGCTGCAGATCTACCGCGCAATGTGCAGCGAGTACCACGCGCCGGTCTTCGCGCCGATCACGCTCGAGATCGACATGGAGTCGCGGTCGGCAAACCTGTCCATCCCGGGAATCGTAGAGACGCAGGTCGAGCCGCTGAGAAATCCCGTGACCGGAGCGGAGCACCGGGCGCGCATCGACCTGCCCAATGGCAAGGAATTCCGTGTCGCCGAAGTCGCGAGCGGGACGACGCGCGCAAGCGGAGCGGTGTCGTTCGAATTCGCCAAACGCCACGCGCACTTCGCGGCGGCGGCCCTGACTTCGGGGGGCATCGCCGCCTGACGGAGGCGCTCCCGCGGTCGCTGAACGCCGATGTCGACGACGTTGATCGAAGCCGCCCTCAAGCGTGACCGCCTGACGGTCGGTGGCGCGCTCGCCGTGCTCACGCTGCTCGCCTGGGGCTACACCATCTACCTCGGGCAGGCGATGGACATGTCGGGCGGCGACATGGCGATGCCGCAGATGCAGGCCTGGAGCCCAGGCATGTTCGTGTTCATGTTCGTCATGTGGGCAGTGATGATGGTCGCGATGATGCTGCCCTCGGCGGCGCCGATGATTCTGACCTTCGCGGCGGTGCAGCGCCGTCGGCAGGCACAGGGCGGCGCCTTCGTTCCGACCGGCGTATTCATCGCGGGCTACCTCATCGTCTGGAGCGCGTTCAGCCTGATCGCGACGAGCGCACAGTACGGGCTCGAGCGCGCCGCGCTGGTCTCGCCGATGATGGGCAAGGCGGCACCCTGGCTCGGCGCCGTACTGCTCATCGCAGCGGGACTGTTCCAGTTTGCACCGCTCAAGAACGTATGTCTGGACAAGTGCCGCACGCCGCTCGGATTCATCATGACCGAGTGGCGCGACGGAACGCGCGGCGCGCTGATCATGGGCCTGCGCCACGGGGCGTTCTGCGCGGGCTGCTGCTGGGCGCTCATGGCGCTGCTCTTCGTGGGCGGCGTGATGAACCTGCTCTGGGTGGCGTTTCTCGCGCTGTTCGTTCTGATCGAGAAGGTGGTCCCGGCCGGCGGCTGGCTGGGCAGGGCGGGCGGCGTCCTGCTGATCGCCTGGGGCGTCTGGATCATCGTGCGCGCATCTGTGGCGTAATGCGCAGCCGGCGGCTTGTACATCGCGCCGCCAAGCCGTACTGTTACGCCGGTCAAACAGAACGACGCGGGGTAGAACCGTGCGCACATCGATGACGTGGCGTGTCCTGGCGGTGCTGATCCTTTTCCTGCCGTGGCTCGCGCAGGCCGCGGGACTCGGCGAGCTGCGCCTGACTTCCAAGCTGGGCCAGCCGCTGAAAGGCGAGATTCCGGTGGTGGCGATCAAGTCGGGCGAGGACCTGTTCAGCGCGCGCATCGCGTCGTTCGAGGACTATGCCAAGGTCGGCCTTACGCTCAGGCCCGGCGTTGCGGGCGCGAAGCTCGAGGTCGTCACGGTGAAAGGCAAGCCCGTGATCCTCATCAAGGGTACCCAGACGGTGAACGAGCCGGCCGTGGACCTGCTCGTCGAGCTGCGCTGGGCCGGCGGTCATGTGTTTCGGACCTACCGGGTTCTGCTCGATCGCCCTGGCGTCTAATTTGCCCCGGCGGGCCCGCCGGGCCGGCCCGGATGCGCGACGCGCATGGATTTCGAGGAGCTCGACTACAGCCGCACGCCGCTCGGCGACCTCGTGCTGCGCCGCCGCGTCGATCCGATACTGCAGGGCGAGGCGGCGCTCGAGGTCAAGCTGGGCGACGACTTCCTCATGTCGAGCCGCTTCACCGCGGGCGAGATCGCGCTGGCCGAACTGGGACTCGCTGCGCTGTCAGCATCGCGGCCCGACGTCGTGGTCGGCGGACTCGGCTTGGGCTACTCCGCGGCAGCCGTTCTGGCGCATGAGGCGGTGCGTTCGCTGCTGGTGATCGAGCTGCTCGCGCCGATCATCGATTGGCATCATCGAGGACTCGTGCCGCTCGGTGCCACACTGAGCTCCGATTCGCGCTGCCGCATGGTGCAGGGCGACTTCTTCGCCCTGGCCGCGCAGGGCGGCCTCGATCCCGAAGATCCCGCGCGTCGATTCGACGCTGTGCTCGTCGACATCGATCATTCGCCCCGCCATCTGCTCGATCCGGGGCGCGGTGCCGTCTACGAATCGGAGGGCTTGCGCAGCATCGCCCGCCAGCTGCACGCCGGCGGAGTCTTCGCGCTGTGGTCGAACGAGCGGCCGGACGCTTCCTTTGCGCGGACGCTCGAGGGCGCGTTTGCCTCTGTACAGGCGCAGGCAGTGCGCTTCGACAATCCCTACACCGGCGGCGAGTCGGTCAACACGATCTACGTTGCGCGGCGCGCCGACTGACGCACCGCATCGGCGCCGATGACATGCCGGAACGGCCATTGCCGCCGGACGGTCTGCGCCGCTAGCATGGCCCAGGTCGGTGATCTCGGAGGACCGCATGGGCCAGGTCGAGGACGTCAAGCGTTGGGAGCCATTGACCGCGTCGGAGCGCGTCGCGCCCGACTGCGCGGGGCTGAATTTCTTCTCGATCGATGGCAGCCTGCAGGATCTCCTGCGGCTTTACCTGCCCGCGGACTTGCGCATTCACATGACGCCGCATTACGCGCGCCTCGGCGAGATCGCCGGCGGCCGGCTCGATGGGCTGGCGCGCGACGCGGATCGCCATGTTCCGCGGCTCAACGCGCGCGACCGTCTGGGCCGGGATGAGGACTGGATCGAGTTCCATCCCGCCTACCGGGAGATGGAGCGCCTGGGCTACGGCGAGTTCGGGATTCACTGCATGTCGCGGCGCGCGGGCGTGCTTGGCTGGCCCGCGCAGGTCCCTCCGGCAGCAAAGTACGTCTTTCAGTACCTGTTCGCGCAATCAGAATTCGGGCTGATGTGCCCGATCTCGGCTACCGAAACCACCGCGCTGCTGATCGATCGCTACGGTGACGCCGCGCTGAAAGAGCGGATCGTGCCGCGCATGCTCAGCCAGGACATGGACCGCATCCTGATGGGCGCGCAGTTCATGACCGAGAAGACCGGCGGCTCGGATGTCAGCGGGATCGAGCTCTGCGCCCGGCTGGAAGACGGCGCCTGGCGGCTTTACGGCGAGAAGTGGTTCTGCTCCTGTGCCGACGCGGACATCGCACTGCTCCTCGCCCGGCCCGAGGGCGCGCCCGCGGGCAATGCGGGCCTGGGGCTGTTCGCGCTGCCGCGCAGGCTGGAGGACGGCAGCCGCAACCGCTATCGCATCGCACGCCTCAAGGACAAGCTCGGCTCGCGCTCGATGGCCTCGGGCGAGATCGTCTTCGAGGGCGCGCTTGCCTGGCCGCTTGGCAGCGTCGGCGCGGGCCCGAATCGCGGGCTCAAGCAGATGATGGACCAGGTCAACATGTCGCGCCTGTCGCACGGCGTGCGCGCGGCGGCGATGATGCGCCGCTGCCTGAACGAGGCGCTGATTGTGGCGCGCCGGCGCGAGGCGTTCGGTGGGCGGCTGATCGACAAGCCGCTGGTGCGTCGCCAGCTCATGAAGCTGCTCCTGCCGACCGAGCAGGTGCTTTCGGTCGCGCTGTACACGGCGACGCAGCTCGAAGCCGGTGAGGCTGGCGACGCGCACGCGGCGCAAATCACGCGCATCCTGACACCGCTGCTCAAGTTCCGCTCGGCGCGCGACAACCTACGCGTGGCCACCGGCGCGATGGAGATGCGCGGTGGCAACGGTTACATCGAAGAATGGGTGAACGCGCGCCTGGTGCGCGATGCGCACCTCGGCGTGCTGTGGGAAGGCACCTCGAACATCAACGCCATCGACGTCGTGCGGCGCGCCGTGGCCAAATCCGGCGCGCAGCGCGACCTGGGCGAGGCGCTCAAGGCCGCGCTCGGCGAGGCCCGCGAGATTCCGCAAGGTCTAGGCGCTGCGCTCGTCGACGCCGTCGATCGTGCGACGGCGTTTGCCGAGCGCGTGGCGCGCGAGGCGGACGAGTCGCGCGTGCGCCAGGCGGCGAGCGCGCTCTATCACGCGACAAGCGCCGCGCTGCTTGCTGTCGAAGGGGCGAGGCTCGGTCGCCAGGGGCGCGACGCGCGACGCCTGCTGCTCGCGCGCCTTGTGCTCGAACACCGCCTGCGCGCGCAGGATCCGCTCGAAGGAAGCGTGAGCGACGCACGCATCGTGGACGCGCTGCTCGACGATGCGCCGCTGCCGCTCGCGCGGGCGCAGGCGCTCGTCTGACGCGGGCTATTTGGTAGCGGCGGCCGCGGGCTTTTTCACTTCGAGCAGCTCGACCTCGAAGGTCAGCGTCGCATTCGGCGGGATCACGCCGCCGCCCGCGCCGCGCTCCCCGTAGGCCGTCGCCGGCGGACAGGTCAGGCGCGCCTTGCCGCCGACCTTCATCTTCTGCACGCCCTCGGTCCAGCAGGGGATCACGCCGTTGAGCGGGAACTCGGTCGGCTCCTTGCGCTTGTACGAGCTGTCGAACTCGGCGCCGCCGGGCAGCGTGCCGCGGTAGTGCACGCGTACCACGTCGCTCGGGGTGGGCTGCGCGCCCTTGCCTTCGCGCAGCGACAAATAAACGAGACCGGAGGAGGTCTTCTCTGCGCCCTTCGCTCCGGCTGCTTTTTCGAGCAGCGCGCGGCCGGCGGCGGCAGACTTTTCCGCCTCGGCGGTCTGGCGCGCCTCCGCGAGCGGCTGGATCTTCGGCCCGTAGACGTTCATGTCGACGGCGGCCTTCGAGCCGAGCACGCCGTCACGAAAGCCCTTCTGCACGGCGTCGAGCTCGGCCTTGCTCATGTTGAATACGGTAACGTTGCGTGCGAGCACCTGCCCGAGCGCATAAAAGGTTTTCTGTTCTTCGCTCATTTCCGCAGCACCGGCGTTGCCGAGGGCGAGCCCGAGCGCGAGGGCCGCTACAAACTTTCTCATGGGATTCCTATGGTCGTGGTAGGCCGCACCGCGTGCGGCAGCGAAGCATAACGCAGTTTGTGCAGTGCGCGCGGCCTCGAGGGGCTGCTCTGCGCCGGTCGACCGCGTCGTGGCGTTATCGGCTTGCGCGGCGATGGCGGTAGACTCACGCTGCCCAATGTTTTGGAGGGGGTGTGGAAGAAAAACGATCCGGCTCACGCGCCGCGGGCAGCAAGAACAGGGTGCCGAAGCGGCGCCCGCCACGCGCGGCGCGTCACTCGGTGGCGCCACTTGATGCGCTGCCGGTCGGCTTCGCCCAATTCGGCTCGGACCGTCGCCTGGTCGCCTGGAACGCCGCGTTTGCGACGCTCGGCGGCTATCCGCGCAAGCTCCTGAAAGCCGGCACGCCGCTCGAGCAATTCGTCCGGGTCGAGGCCGCTCGTGGAGATTTCGGCGCCGGCAAAGTCGATGCCCTGGTGCGCAAGCGGATGGCCTCGCGCGTTCAGCGCGCGGGCACGAGCGAAGAGCGTATCGTCGGCAAGGGCCGCGTGCTGCGCATCACCCGCCGAAGTGTCGCGGGCAGGAACCTGCTGATCTGTTTGGAGGACGTTACGCCGGCGCGGCGCGCCGAGGCGCGTCTGCACGAAGCGGAAGAGCGCCACGAGCTGTCGATGCGCTCGATCAACGAGGGCACCTACGACTGGGACCTCGCCAACGACCGGATCTATTACTCGAACCGCGTGCAGATTTCGGTGGGCCTGTCGCCCGGCGACATCAGCACGCCGAAGGACTGGCGCGACCGAATTCACCCCGACGATCTGCCGCGCTACGACGCCGCGATCCGCGCGCACCTCAAAGGCGAGACCGAACGTTTCGAATGCGACTACCGCTATCGCAACGCGCGCGGAGAATGGTGCTGGGCGCGCCAGCACGGCATCGCGACCCGCGACGCGCGCGGGCGCGCCGTGCGCGTGGTCGGCTCGACCGGCGATATTTCCGAGCTGAAGCGGACCGAGGCCGCGCTGAAGCAAAGCGAGGAGCGCTATGCGCTGGCGACGAAGGCCGCGACCGAAGGCATCTACGAGTGGGACATCGCCAATGACAGCCTGTTCCTCACCGACCGAGCGATCGAGTTCTTCGCGCTGCCCTCGAGCGACTGGCTGACGCCCGAGGACTGGAACGCGCGTATTCATCCGGACGACTTCGAGGGCTACCGATCCGCGATCCGCGACTACTTCAAAGGCGCCGCGGACCAGCTCGAGCACGAGTATCGCATCTCCGATGCCGGCGGAGGCTACCGCTGGGTGCTCGACCGGGCGATCGGCGTGCGCGACGCCGAGGGTCGCGTGACCAAGCTGGTCGGCGCGCTCAGCGACGTCACGGTACGCAAGAACGCGGAGCTCGAGCTCAAGCGCGCACACGAAGAAGTCAGCGCGGCGCTCGAGCGCCAGACGGCGACCGCTGAAATTCTCAAGGTGATCAGTGCCTCGCCGACCGACGTCCAGCCGGTGTTCGAGGCGATCGTGCGGGCGGGCGTGAAGCTGTTCGAGGGAGCGGCGATCGCGGTGTGCCGGCCCGAAGGCGATGCGGTGCGCCTGATGGCCGTAGCCGAAACGGATCCGGGGCGCACCGCGCGCTGGTGGGAGCGCTTTCCGTTTCCGCTCGAGCGCGAGTACATGCACAGCGCGGCGATTCTCGACGGCTGCATGGTCGACATCCCGGATGCCGCGGTCGAAGACGGTGCGTTCCCCGTCGGCAAGAAGAACTTTCTTCCGACGGGGAACCGCGCGATCACCATCGTACCGATGATGAAGGACGGAACGGCGATCGGCGCGATCAGCGTGGTGCGCGAAAAACCCGGTCCGCTGTCGGACAAGCAGATCGGTCTGCTGCACACCTTCGCCTCCCAGGCGGTGATCGCAATCGAGAACGTGCGCCTGTTCAACGAAACGCGCGAGGCGCTCGAGCAGCAGACCGCCATCAGCGAGATCCTGCGCGTCATCCCCAGCGCGCAGTCCGACCTCGGGCCACTCTACGACAAGGTGCTGGCGCACATCACCCATCTGAGCGGCTCGCAGATGGCGGCGCTGTTCCGCTTCGACGGAAAAGCACTCACGGTGGCGGCCCATCGCGGCGCGTCTAAGGCGTTCGCCGCGCGCCTGCAGGCGCTGCGCGCCGCACCGAGTCGGGAGACGACCACGCGGCTCGCTGCGCTCGAGAACA
>JAJDNJ010000015.1 GCA_022340705.1 Betaproteobacteria bacterium | reverse complement strand
AAGGCGTCAAGCGCGGCAACTGGATCCAGACCATGCCCGGCAAGGGCTGGTTCACGATCCTGCGCCTCTACAGTCCGCTCGAGCCGTTCTTCGACAAGAGCTGGCGCCCGAGCGAAGTCGAGCCGGTTCGGTAGACTTTTGGCGTGGAGACCGAGATGACACGCAGCTTGGTAGCGACCCTGATCGCGGCGGCCCTCGCGGCCGCCGCTTCCCCGGCGCAGGCCGAGCTGAGCGCGGAGGAGCTTGCGAAGCTCGCGCAGAACCCGGTCGGCAACCTGATCAGCCTGCCCTTCCAGAACAACACCAACCTGAACTTCGGGCCCGAAAAGGGCACGCAGAACATCCTCAACATCCAGCCGGTGATCCCGATCTCGGTGAGCAGCAAGTGGAACATCATCACGCGCACCATCGTGCCGCTGATCTGGAACCCCTCGCTCGCTCCGGGCGACGACAGGACCAGCGGCGTGGGCGATACCGTGTTCACGGCATTTCTCTCGCCGGCGCAACCGGACAAGTGGATCTGGGGCCTGGGGCCCGTCGTCCAGATCCCGACCAACAGCAACGCCGAGCTCGGCAACAAGAACTGGGGCCTGGGACCCTCGGCCGTGGTGCTCCACCTCGAGCACGGCAGCCCCTGGGTCTACGGCGCGCTGGTCAACAACGTCTGGTCGGTCTCGAGCAACGAGCGGGGCGGCGCATACAACAACGGCCTGATCCAGCCCTTTCTCAACTACAACTTCCCGGGCGGCTTCTATCTCACCAGCGCGCCGATCCTCACCGTCGACTGGAAGGCGGACAGCGGGCAGAAGTGGACCGTGCCGGTGGGCGGCGGCGTCGGCAAGATCTTCCACTTCGGCAAGCTGCCGGTGAACACCCAGCTCTCGGCCTACTACAACGTCGTCAAGCCGGATTTCGGCGCCGACTGGCAGATCCGCGCGCAGGTCCAGCTGATGTTCCCGAAGTGATCCGGGTCTGAGCGCGCGGAACGGCGCGCACCGTTTGCTGTCCCATAGAGGTCCTTGCGCGGCACGAATCAAAAACGCCGCGCTTGCGCCGGAAATCGGAGGCCAGAATGCCCTATGAGCCCATCGAGAACCACGGAATCATCGGCAACATGCGCACCGCGGCGCTCGTCGGGCTGAGCGGAACGATCGACTGGCTGTGCTTTCCGCGCTTCGATTCACCCAGTGTGTTTGCGTCGATCCTCGACGCCAAGAAAGGCGGACACTTCAAGATCGCGCCGGTCGGCGCCGAAGCGGTGCACAAGCAGCTCTACTGGCCCGGCACCAACGTGCTGGTCACGCGCTTCCTGTCGGACGACGGCGTCGGCGAGATCACCGATTACATGCCGGTCGGCGAGCAGGCCAAGCGCGACGGCGTGGATCACCTCGTGCGCCGGATCAACGTGGTACGCGGGCGCATGAAGTTCCACATCGAATGCCGCCCCGCCTTCAATTATGCGCGCGACGCCCACAAGACCGTCGTCGACAGGAACGGCGCGGCGTTTCATGCGCCGGGGCTGAGCCTCGGGCTGAGCGCGTCGATCCCGCTCGAGCGCAATGCGCACGGCGTTCGCGCCGAGGTGGCCCTCGATGAAGGTCAGACGACGCGCTTCGTCCTGAGCAGGATCGAGCCCGGAGCGCAGGCCGCGCCGGCGCTGGCGGAGGAGGAATCGGTCGCCCTGTTCAAGGACACGGTCGACTTCTGGACACGCTGGCTTTCGAAGTGCACCTACAAGGGTCGATGGCGCGAGATGGTCGAGCGCTCCGCGCTCACGCTGAAGCTGCTGACCTTCGAGCCGACCGGCGCGATCGTCGCGGCGCCGACCTGCAGCCTGCCCGAGGGCGTCGGCGGCGAGCGCAACTGGGACTACCGCTACACCTGGATTCGCGACGCTGCGTTCACGGTCTATTCCCTCATGCGGATCGGCTTCACCGACGAGGCGAGCAAGTTCATGGAGTGGATCGAGGCCCGCTGCCATGACCGTCAGTCCGACGGCCGTCTGCAGGTCCTCTACGGCATCGACGGACGTCGCGAGCTCGTGGAGGAAACGCTCGACCACCTCGAGGGCTATCGCGGATCGCGCCCGGTCCGAATCGGAAACGGTGCGGCCAAGCAGCTGCAGCTCGACATCTACGGCGAGCTGATGGACGCGGTGTACCTGTCGAACAAGTACCGCGGCCCGATCACCTACGAGCTCTGGCAGGCGCTACAGCACATCGTCAACTGGGTGTGCGACAACTGGCAGCGCAAGGACGACGGGATCTGGGAGGTGCGCGGCGGCCAGCAGCATTTCGTCTACTCCAAGCTGATGACCTGGGTCGCGCTCGACCGCGCACTGCGTCTCGCCGACCAGCGCGCGTTCCCGGCCGATCGCGATCGCTGGACGAAAGCGCGCGACCGGGTCTACGAGCAAATCATGACGCAGGGCTGGAGCGAGAAACGTCAGGCCTTCGTGCAGCACTTCGGCAGCGAAACGCTCGACGCCGCGAACCTGATGATGCCGCTGGTCTTTTTCGTCGCGCCGACCGAGCCGCGCATGCTGAAAACGCTCGATACCATCTACCAGACCCCGCAGCACGGCGGCCTGGTCTCGAACAGCCTGGTCTACCGCTACAACGTCGACCACACCGCCGACGGTCTCAGCGGCGAGGAAGGCACGTTCAACATGTGCACCTTCTGGCTGGTCGACGCACTCACGCGCGCTGGCCGCTTCGATCCCGAAAGGCTCCTCACCGCGCAGCTGATGTTCGAGCGCATGCTCGGTTACGCCAATCATCTCGGCTTGTACGCCGAGGAGACGGGCCCACGCGGCGAGGCGCTCGGCAATTTCCCGCAGGCCTTCACCCATCTGGCGCTGATCAGCGCCGCGTACAACCTCGACGCCGCGCTCGGGCGCGGCACCCCATGAGACGCGCGGGCAGTCGCCCAGTCCGCGCCCTTCGCACAGGAGAATGACATGGCGAGCACGAGCCCCGATATCGCACTTCCGAACGTGACGATGCCGAAGATCGATATCGACCGCGTGCTGGTCGGACAGAAGGCGCTGGTCACCGGCGCGAACTCCGGTATCGGCAAGGCGGTTGCCCTGGCCCTCGGCCGCGCAGGGGCGGACGTCGTCGTCAACTGGGTGGTCGGCGAGGAAGCCGCGCAGGAGATCGTTGACCAGATCAAGGGCTTCGGCGTAGACGCCTGCGCGATCAAGGGCGACGTGTCGCGCGAGGACCAGGTGCAGGAGATGTTCCGCGAGATGCGCGAGCGCTTCGGCACGATCGACATTCTGGTGAACAACGCCGGCGTGCAGCGCGACGCCCCTTTCGACCAGATGACGCTGGAGAACTGGAACCGGGTCATCGGCATCAACCTGACCGGACAGTTCCTCTGCGCGCGCGAGGCGGTGCGCGAATTCAAGCGGCGCGGTGTCGTTCCGGCGGTGTCCTGCGCGGCCGGCAAGATCGTCTGCATGAGCTCGGTGCACGAGGTCATCCCCTGGGCCGGCCATGCGAACTACGCCGCGTCCAAGGGCGGCATCATGATGATGATGAAGAGCATGTCGCAGGAGCTCGCGCCGCACCGCATCCGCATCAACAGCATCGGGCCTGGCGCGATCCGCACGCCGATCAACACCGCCGCCTGGAGCACGCCCGAGGCCTATGCCGCGCTGATGAAGCTCGTGCCCTACAAGCGCATCGGCGAGCCCGACGACATCGGGCGCGCCGTGGTGTGGCTGGCCTCGGACGCCTCCGACTACGTTAATGGCACGACGCTGTACGTCGACGGCGGAATGACGCTCTACCCCGGGTTCAGCACAGGGGGTTGACGCGCTCTACCGGCGCGGAAGAACTACTTCGCCGGCGCGAGGCGCGCGAGCGGGAGATGCCGGGCGAGCGGCGTGCTCTCGTATTTCTCGATCGCGTGCATCAGCATCGCGGCGAGGAACGGCAGGCTCTGAATTGCGAGCGTGAGCGCAAAGACGTTGAGCTCGAGGATGCGCGTCTCGTTGGTCAGGTAGAGGACCACCGCCGCGGAGATGAGCGCGAGCCCGAGCAGGGTCTCCCAACGCACCGGGCTTTCGGCAGCCTTTTTCTTCGCCTGGCCGCCCTTGTCGGTGCGCTTGAACGGCAGATTGTCGCGGACGAGGCCTTTCAGCACGGCGCCGGCAATCGTCAGCTGCAGGCTCATCGCCGCGAGTGCCGCACCGACGATATGCGGGATCGGCACGCGCACGCGCGAGCGATAGAGCAACGCGCAGTGCAGGAGGTTGACGATGAACGCGGTGATGATCGGCACGGTGAGCGGAATTGTCGGGATCAGTACGCCGACGAACAGAATCGCCGGCACCCAGATCAGGTTGAGTATGGCGGCCGCGGCGCCGAGCGCGTCCGACAGCCAGTACATCCAGCCGGTCACGAAATGATGCTTTTGCTCGGGTGTGAGCGTGCGCGCCCGCGGCAGCATATGGCGCCAGTGCTTGCGGATGATCTGCATCGCGCCATAGGCCCAGCGCTCGCGCTGGGTCTTGAACGCCGTGAAGCTGTCGGGCAGCAGCCCCCAGCCATACCGACGGTTGGTGTACAGCGCGTGGTAGCCGGACTCGAACAGGCGCAGCCCGAGCTCGGTGTCTTCGACAATCGTGTCGCTGCTCCAGCCGCCGACCTGCTCCAGCGCGCTGCGCCGCACGAGGCACAGCGTGCCGTGCTGGACGATCGCATCGTCCTCGTTGCGCTGGATCATGCCGATGTCGAAGAAACCCGCGTACTCGCTGTTCATCACCGCCTTGAGCACCGAACGCTCGCCGTCGCGGTGGTCCTGCGGCGCCTGGATCAGGCCAACCGCGGAATCGCGAAAGTGCGGCACGAGGTCGCGCAGCCAGTTCCTGTGCACGACGTAGTCCGCGTCGATCACCGCGATCACCTCTGCCTGCGGCGCGGTGAACTTTAGCGCCTCGTTCAGCGCCCCGGCCTTGAAGCCGGAGAGCTTCGGAACGTTGAGAAACTTGAAGCGCCCGCCAAGCGCGCGGCAATGCGCCTCGATCGGCGCCCAGTACGACTCTTCGGGCGTGTTGTTGATGATCACCACCGCTTCAAAGTTCGGGTAGTCGAGCGCCGCGACGCTATCGAGCGTCTCTTTCAGCATCTGGGGCGGTTCGCGGTAGGCGGGAATGTGAATCGACACCATCGGCGGGTCGGCCGGCAGCGCGGTGCGCTCCGGGACCAGCCGCCGCGGCCGCCGGCCGAGCAATACTTCGGCCATCTCGTGAATCTTCGCCAGCGTCATGATGACCAGCGGGATCATCAGCAGGAAGCCGACCGTCCACATGACCCAGGCACCGATCGTCATGTAGTGCGTAAACGGATACGCCGCCGCCATCGCGATCCCCGCGCCCATGGCGTTGGCGGCGAGCCCGTAGGCGAGCGCGTGGCCGAACGTCGGACGACGCCGGAACAGGCCGACCAGGGTCAACGTAGCGCCGATCGCCAGCGCGGACAGCGCGAGCATGCGATAACCCGAACGCGGCTTGATCGGGCCGGCCAAGGTGAACTTGGCTTTGCCGGCGGCGTTGAACATGCCCCAGTAGGGACCGACGCTGCCCTCCGCCGTCTTCCACGGCTGGTCGAACGCTTCGATCACGTTGTAGTAAATGCCGCGTGCTCTCGCCTCGGCAATGAAGCGCCGGATCACTTCGGCCTGTACCGCCTTGCCCGGCGTGGCGTCGCGATTGTTGTAGCCCTGACTCGGCCAGCCGAACTCGGCAATCACGATCTTCTTGCCCGGGAACGCGCGGCGCAGCTCCTCGTAGCGCAGCATCGCATAGTCGACCGCCGCGCCGGCCGGCACGCCTTCCCAGTAGGGCAGGATGTGCACCGCGATGAAGTCGACCGCATTCGCGAGCTGCGGATAGCGCAGCCAGATATCCCAGGTCTCACCGGTCGATACCGGCACGCTCACCCGACGCTTGACCTCGCGAATGCTCGCGATCAGCTGCTCGACGCTGCGCGCCTTGCGCAGGATCGTCTCGTTGCCGACGATGACCGACTTCACGTTTCGGTGCCGTTTGGCAAGTTCGACGACGGCCTCGATTTCCTTGCGGTTTTGCGCCTCGTCGCTGCTCAGCCAGGCGCCGAGCGACACGTTGAGGTGGTGCTTCTGCGCGAGCTCCGGCAACGCACGCAGATCCCCCACGCTGGAGTAGCTGCGCACGGTCCGCGTCATGCCCGCAATTGTCCGCAGCCGGTCATCGATCCGCGCGCGGCGCCGGGCGTGTTCCTCAGGCGACAGTTTGTCCGTATCCGGCGGCAGGACATTGAACGACATCGACTCGACCGTATTGGAGATGTCGGGCGGAGTGGTCGTCCGCGCAGCTACAAACCAGGCCAGAGCATGCGCCATCGCGGCCACGACGAGCGCCGCCAGAATCGTTGTCCTCATGAAGCCCTCTCGGAAACCTGATTTTCGACCGCGAACCCGCGGGGAAGTTTTCGGCTGCCGCGCCGATTCGACGACACGGGCAGAACCGGCTCGCGAAATGTCCCGCTAGCGGCCCTTGGCCGTTCCGGTCGGCCTGGCCCAGCATTCGTCGACGCGATCGCTGAGTGCCTTACCAGGCACCGGGGCGTCGCCGTCGACCGCGCAGCGGAATGCCGCGCGCAAGTGCCCAGCCGGACAGGAGAATTTCTCGTAAAAGCGGACGAATTTTTCGGCTGCTTCGACGTCGTCACGCGCAAGGGAATTGACGATCCGCTTGCCGGTAAAGACGCACTCGGGCTCCTGGGCGGCGGGCCTGCGCGAGGCCACGCGCGTCGCCCCGACTTCGGCTTTGGCGATCACGGCCCGCTGGACGTCGCGCGGCGGGGCGGCGGGCGTCTGTCCGTATTGCGCGGCTGCCGACCCCGTGACGCACAGGGCGCCAATCGCGCCGGCCAGCCACCGGATGCGTCGCTTCATGTTGATCGGGATCGTGCCTGCCGCAATGAAGGGCGGCACTATAGGGATGCGCGGCCGGGTTGGCAATCGAAATCCTCCACGAGCCGCAATGGGATTTACGACTCTATTCGGCGACAGTGGCAATGCGCTGCGTCAGGCGAAGCGAAACCCAGAACGCAGCACCGAGCAGTAAGTTTGTCACGCACCAAAGCAGCAGTTCGCGGTTGGCGAGAATTGATCCTGCGATAAGTGGAATCTGCTCGCCCAGCGTCTGGTGCAGGGCGACGAAGTCGGCGCCGGTGCGCATGGCATCTGCCTCGCCCCACAGGCAGACGAGCCCGGCGAGCGGCAAGAGCCATGACGCGCACCGACCAAACCAGTTGCCGGCCGGCGACAGGGCGCAACGCGCGGACGCCATGCCCGGCTGAAGTCGCGCAATCACCAGCAGAGTGCCGACGGCGCCAAGCGGCAGGATGGCATGGGGCAGCGGGATGTCCATATAGCGGCCCGCCGTCGCGAACATGACTGCGAAGACCACTGCAGAAATGGCGTAAAGAGCAAAGCCGATACGCGCCAACCGCGCCGGACGTCCGGCTTCGATCCCGGACAGAAGACAGACCGTCCAGCGCAGGAACGCCGCGGCGAACAGGACCGCGAACACGGCGATCGACCAGCCCCACAGGCGCGCCAGAGGTCCGACGGAATCGTGCAGCAGCGGAAGGTAAAGCGCGTCCAGAACGTCGGTCGCCAGACCGTGCTGGTACAGCCAGAACACGAGCCGCTGCGCCACCCAGGTGAACGAAGCAGGCGCGATCGACAGGCGCAGCGCGTGGTACACGCTTTCCACCACGCCCGCCGCGAGCCACTGCGCGCAGAGCGCGAGCGCGAACGCGGCCGCGCGCGAGCGGGCGCGCGGAAGGAGAAGCAATGCGAACACGACGCCGAGCGCGAGCGCGGTGCCCGCGCGCGGGATCGCGTTGGGCAGCGGCCAGACCGGCCCTTCGAGTCCGTACTTCTGCCGCCGCTCGGCATCGAACAGGCCCCAGCGCGCGCCGACGGTACCCTCGAGGCGCGCCTTCCAGGTCTGGTCGTAGGCTTCGACCAGGTTGTAGTCGAATCCGTGCCGCGCGGCGAGCGCGGGAAGCGCGCGCGCGAAACGCGCCGCCGAAAGCCGGTCCGCGCTCGCCGGACCGCGGCTGCGCCCTTCGGTCGGCCAGCCGGTCTCGCCGACCAGGATCGGTTTGCCGGGAAACGCACTACGGATGCGCGCGATGATCTCCAATAGATGCGCAGGCGCATCCGCCTCGGCCACCGGCTCGTCTTCCCAGTACGGCAGGATATGGATGGTGATGAAATCGACGTGCTCGGCGATCTGGGGATATTTCAGCCAGAAGGCCCAGACGTCGGCGTACGACACCGGCTGGCGGATCGCGCCGCGCACGCGCTCCAAGTAGCCGATCAGCTCGCCCGGCGTCAGGTCTTCGCGCAGCAGGACCTCGTTGCCGACGATCACGCGCTTTACGGAGTCCGGATAGCGGTTGGCGCTGCGGATCAACGCGCGCACTTCGCGCTCGTTGGCCGCCGCGTCGCGACCCAGCCAGGCGCTGTGGGTCAGCGCGAAGCCATGCTTCGCGGCGAGCGCCGGCACCGCCTCCAATCCCCCGCTTGCGGAATAGCTGCGCACGCCCTCGACGACGCCCTTCAGGCGCACCAGATCGTCTTCGATCTGCGGCACGCTCGGAAAGATCTCCTCGAGCGGCGACTGCCCGTCGCGAAACGGCGCGAAGGAAACGCTCTTCAGCGGCCCGCGCCACTCGAGCGCGAGCGTGCGCGGACGCGCGATCTCGACCCAGAGCGCGCCGGCGAGGAGCACGCTGACGAGCAGCGCAAGCCAGGCGTCGCGGGACATCGCAGCCTGCGGGCGGCCTGCGTCAACCGCCGGCCGGCGATGCGCGCAGCTCCGGCTGCACCGCCCAGCGCACCGTATAGAGGTACAGAAGACCGAGGATCAGCAGGTTGATCACGCCGGCGATCGACGAATTGAGGAAGGCCTGCCCGTAGTCGCCGTTCAGGTCGTAGAACAGTCCGCCCTGCCAGGCGCCGAGCGCCATCCCGATCCAGCCGAAGAACGCCACCAGGCCGATCGAAAGGCCCGTGTTGCGCGGTGGTGAGAATTCGCGCGCGCAGAGAATGAGCGCGGTCATCACGCCCGCATACCACAGGCCGAACAGCGCGGCGAGCACATAGAGCCCCGCCGCCGAGTGCACGTGGGGAAACCAGAGCGCGAGCACCGTCTGCGCAGCCGAAACGATGATGTAGGCGCGCAGATTGCCGATGCGGTCGGCCATGCGCCCGGTGAGGATCCGGCCGGCGACACCGAAAATCATCATCACCGTAAGCAGCCCGGCCGCCTCGCGCGGTCCGAGGCCGGCGTCGGAACCCAGCGCGACGACGTGCACGATCGGCGTCGCCATGCAGGTGCAGCAGAACACGACTGCGACGCAGACGATGGCAACGAGCCATTGGCGTGGAATCGCGTACGGGTTCGCCTCGTCGCCGCCCGCGGCCGCCGCCGACCAGCCCGTCGGACGCGGCGGATTGCGGATGAGCAGCGCGAGCGGCAGGAGCGCCGCAAGATAGATCACGCCCATGGTCTGATACGCGCCGCGCCAGCCCTGCGCGAGGATCAGCTCGCGCGCGAGGAACGGCATCAGGCCCTGCCCGAGCGCTCCGCCCGCGGACGTCAGACCGACCGCCAGGCCGCGGTTGCGCGCGAACCATTGCGTCGTCACGTTGGTGAGCGGCACCATGATCGCGCCGAAGCCGAACAGACCCATCAACGCGTGGAAGGCATACAGCTCGGCCGGCGTGTTCAATCCGGAGAGCAGGAAGAACGCGACGCCGGGCACGATCGAGCCGACGAGCACCACGCGGCGCACCGGCAGCCGGTCGGAGAAGTGGCCCATCACGATTCCGCCGAGGCCGGTCGCGATCGTCACCACGGAATAGGCTGCGGCGAGCTGCGCGCGCGGCCAGCCGAACTCGGCGGCGAGCGGCTTGAGGAACACCGAGATGTTGACGATCGCGCCGAAGGCCATGCCGATCATCACCGCCGTGGCGGCGAGGATCACCCAGGCGTAGGGCGCTTCGCTTTCCTGCAGGGATGTGGACATATCTGCGCCGCATGGTACCGCTTCGTGTGTTGCCTCCGCGCAACCACTCGCACGAATCACGAAACTTTTGGTTGACCCTGCGATCTCATCTATTCATAATCCGCCCCCTCATTGAATCGACATGCAGCAGGACAGAGTGAAATTGGACGCAACAACGCGATTTGAATGCGAAGCGCAGGCGCCAGGTGCGTACGCGGTCGCGCATGCCGGGAATCTGTCGATTCTCGGTGAGCAGCGCCCGTGCAGTGGCGAGGACCG
>JAJDNJ010000001.1 GCA_022340705.1 Betaproteobacteria bacterium | reverse complement strand
CGATCTTGCGCGTCTGCGGCGCCACTCTCTTTACCAGTTCGAGCAGCTTCGGGATCGTGTCCTCGTACTGCACCGACATGCCGGTGAGGTTGCCGGCGGGTCGCGCAACGCAAGCGGCCAAGCGCGATGCGAGGCACCGTTGAATTTTCGCGGCATACCCATGACCCAGCCTCCGGGGGACTTTATGAAGACCCGTGGGCGCGGTCAAAGCGACCGTAGACCCGTACACCCAGTCGTTATTCCGCGTTCGAAATGCGAGGCTGCGCAGCCGGAAATAAAAAGCCCCGCCGAAGCGGGGCAGAAGGGGAGGAGGGTTGGGAGACCCGCGGCAGGTCCGACCCTTTGCTTGCGCGCCGGGCCGGCGCTTGCCGCTAGAAGATCGAAATCAGCGCGGCGAGAACGACGACAACCGTCGGGGCTATTGCGAGAACCATTGTCTGCATGATGTCCGCTGCGGCTTCCATCGTTGTCTCCTGCTTCATTCAATCACGGCTCAACGATACCGGTCGGGCGGGGGTGGCTCAGCGAACCACGTCGCGCGGATCTTGTGGAATATTCACATCGGCTTTGCTGCGGCGCAGCGGAAGCCCATGCCACGTATCGTATAAGCGGTTGAAAGAAAGACGATTATTTTGGCGTGGGGTTCGGCCCGCGCCGGGTCGGCGATCGACCCGGAAACCGGTCAATTGGGCGCTTCAGCCGCCGACAGGTACCCGGTCGGACAGAGCTCGATGCACTTGCCGCAGCCCAGGCAACGCTCGAGCGCCAGCGCGAAATACGCACCGGGCTCGGCCTGACCGATGCGCACGAAACCGCCACCGTTGCAGTACATGAAGCAGTACTGGCAGCCGTGGCACTGGCCGCAGGAGAAGCAGCGATCGGCTTCCTGCAAAAAGGCTTGCTCGGAGAGCGTCTCGTGCACTTCCAGATCGGGCTGCGCGATGCGCTCGGCGACGGGCCGCTCGATGAGCGGCGCGCGCGGGCTCGCCGGATAGAAATCGGCCGCGACGTCGCGCGCCGCGGCCGCGCGCCGCTGCGCGCGGGGCGGCTCGGTGCCGGTGAGCATCGCGTGCACCGTCTCGGCGGCGTGGCGTCCCTGCGCGATCGCCATGCCGGCGATCCCCAGCCCGAGCATGTCGCCGCCGCTCCATAGATGGTGGTCGGGCGCGCCGTTCTCCGTCTGCGCTTTCCCCACGGCGCTCTCGAGTGGCTCCAGACCACCCCAGTCGACGGTCTGCGACACCGCGGCGATCACGAGGCGCGCAGGCACCGCGAATGGCGCTCCCGGCACGGGTACCGGACGGCGACGACCCGATTCGTCCGGCTCGCCGAGCGTCATGCGTTGCACCATCACCGCGTTCGGGCCGATCGCATCGCGACGGATCGCGGTCGGCGCCACGAGAAACTCGATCGATACGCCTTCGGCGAGCGCTTCGTCGACCTCACTCGCGATCGCCGGCATTTCCTCGCGCGTGCGGCGGTAGAGCAGGGTGACGCTCGCACCGCGCCGCCGCGCGGCGCGTGCCGCGTCGATCGCGGTGTTGCCGCCGCCGATCACCACGACCTCGCTCGGCGTCTCGAAACCTTCGCCCCGATTGACGGCGTTCAGGAACTCGATGCCGCCGACGACGCCGGGACCGTCCTCGCCGGGCACGCCGAGACGCGCTGCGTTGCCCGCGCCGATGCCGAGAAACAGCAGATCGTGCTGCTCACGCAGCTCGTCGACGCTCACGTCGCGGCCGACCGCCACATTCAGCTTCAGATCGACGCCAAGCGCGACGATGCGGGCGATCTCTGCCTGCAGAATCTCCTTCGGCAGGCGGAATGCAGGGATACCGTAATGCAGCATGCCTCCGGCATGCTCCCGCTGCTCGTACACCGCGACGCGGTGGCCGCGGCGCGCGAGCTGATAAGCGAACGACAGCCCCGCCGGCCCGGCGCCGACCACCCCGATCGACGCGCCGCCGCTTGCGCCCTCGAGACGCCGCAACGGAAGGTGGCGCTCGATGGCCCAATCGCCGAGGAAACGCTCCATCGCATTGATCGCGACCGCCCCGTCCTTGGCTTCGCGGTTGCACGACGTTTCGCAGGGATGCGGACAGATTCGACCCAAGGTCGCGGGGAAGGGATTGGTATCCGCAATGACGCCCCAGGCGCGCGCGTAGGCCTGCGCATCGCTCAGGCCGAGCTTGGTGCGCTGCGCGACGATGCCAAGCCACTGGCGCACGTCATTTCCGCCTGCACAGCCCAGGGTGCAGGGCGCCGGTGTGTTGCCTTGCGTCGGGTGTACGAGACTGTCGGCGCAGCCGTCGGCTCCGGCATTCGTTTTCAGCGTGCTCATGCGTTTCGTCCCCTCCCGGCCGCGCTCGCCCGCCGGTCGACACCGGAGCGCCGGCCACCGCCGTGGCGCCGGTCGCGCCCGCTGCGGCGTTCCTGCCCGTTGGCCCGCGGCGCGGGGGGCGACGTTTTCGCCTTCAGGGTGGCAAGATCCTCGGTCAGCCTGCGAATGCGATGCGACATGATCTTCACCAGGTTGAACGCGAGCGGCGGGTCTTCCTGGATCCGCCGCAAAAAGGTCTTCTTGTCGACCGACAGCACACGGGCTTCGCCGAGCGCGCGCACCGTCGCCGAGCGCAGCTCGCGCTCGAAGATCGACATTTCTCCGAAGATGTCGCCGGCGTTCATCAGTGCGACGCGCACGTTGCCGTCGTGCTCTTCACGCACCACCTCGAGCTCGCCCGCCTGCACGACATACATGCAGTTGCCCTCGTCGCCTTGGCGCACAATGAGCTCGCCGCTCGAGTAGGTCTTGCCCAGCGCGCCTTCGGTCATGGGCCGTCTCCGTAGCGCTTGCCGGCCAGCGCGCCGGCATTCCCGGCGACCAGGTTCCAGGTCAGGCTGGCGATGAAACCCGGGTGGCAGCTGCGCACCAGCACGTCCCGGTAAGGCGCGCTGCCGGTGAATACGTCCCACAGCACGCTGCTCATGTGGTCGAACTTCTCGCGGTTTGCCTGCTCGGTCGAAGTCATGCGCAGCACGCCGCGGCGCAGCGGGCGCAGCTTCTGGATTAGCGTGGTCGACATGAATACGAGCCGCGCCAGCGTGTTGTCCCAGTTCATCGTTCGGCAGGTCGGCAGGTAATGCGCCTCGAAATCCTTCGCCGACACGCCGTGGAAGGCCACCGTGCGTGCGGCCGCCTTGGCCATGCGGTAAGCAGAGCCGATGCCGTCCTTGTACAGCCGCGCCACACCGCAATCGCCGATCCACACCAGGCGATCGGCGTAGGGCTGCGCCGGCGGGCGCACGTTCAGCCGTGGAAAGCAGTGACAGGCCATCTGCGGGACCTTGCCCCCTGGAAAGCAGCGCCGCACCTCGGGGGCCGCGAGCAAGGCGTCGACTACCGTTTCGTCGACGTCATGTCCGAGCACGCACAGCGTGACGTAGTCGCCCTTCGGGATCAGCGCCGCGAACTCGAGGCGCGGCAAATCGAGCAGGAAGATATGCATCGCGTCGCCGAGGCTCGCCTGGATCGCCGCCTGACCGAGGTGGAACTCGGAGATGAAGCTGGTCAGAGTTCCCGGGAAGGTGTAAGCGGGCGCCGCTTCGCAGCCGTTCTGCAGCAGCTGGCTGTTGACGCCGGCCGCGAGCGCCACGAGGTCGTAGCTTGCGCGCCTGCCACCGCCGTGCTCGATCTCCGGACGGTCCTCGTGCCATCCGACGCGGGTGACCAGGCTGCGGATCACCCGCACGCGGCTCGAAGCCGCGAGTTCGAGCAGGTAGCGGTCGAAGCCGACGCGCAGCGAGCGCTCCGAGCCGCGCGGCCCGTTGCCGCGAAACACGCCCGCGATGCGTTTTTCCTCGCTCGGCGTGCGAATGCGCACGCTGCCGACGTCCATGTGCAGCATGTAGGCCTCGATGCCGCGCTCGACCACCTCGGTCGGCAGATTGATGCCTTCGCTCGCCAGCAGCTGCACGAGCGATTCGGACACGATGCCGCCACAGTGATTGCAGCCGGCGGGACCGCGATGCGTAAAGAGCCGCGGCTCGTAGAGGTCGACGTTGAGCTCGAGTCCGGTCGACTCGGCGAGGCGCTGCAGGAAGTACGCGAAGAAGCTGCCAGCCGGCCCGCCGCCGACTACCGCGACGCGCGAGCCATCCTCCAGTGCATACTCGCGCGGCGCCGCCTTGACGAGCGAAGCGGCGATGTCATGCGTGCCGAGCGGTGCTACCCCATGGCCTTTATCTCGCCGCGTCGCGACGTTCGGCGTTTTTTGTGGGCCCTCGGGCTCTGACAGCCTCGCGCCGCGCGCGCATTCAGGCTAGACCCATTGATAAATGCGCGCAAGCGCTTCTGCCTGCGCCGGTCACGCAGATAAAACCGCTTCTCATTCCCCGGTCGCGCGCCGCGCTATCCGGAGGCCTCGATGTAGTCCTTCAGTGCCTGATTGACCGCCGTCATCGCATGCCGGTTGACGGCTTCCATCACGTCGCGGAACGCCGGCTCGAGCAGGCCCGCGTAGTGTTCGCCCTGCGTAAAGCGCACCCCGCCATCGCGCAGCGCGCTGACCCGAAAGTAGTGCTCGCCCTTGAACATCGTCGGCAGCGGCAGCGCGCCCACCCAGCGCAGCTCGCGCTCGGGCAGGAGCTTTGTCACGCGTACCGCAAAGCGCATGCCGTTGAGCGCGCACCAACTGCGGAACGCGAAGCTCTTCAGCGCTTGCACCGGGCCGTTCGAGGGCCGGCGCAACGCCGCTGAACGAAGCTGCAGGCGCAGGCGCGCGCCTTCCGACGCCTCTCCTTCTATCGACTCGATCACCGGGTTCCAGGCGCGATAGGCGGCGAAATCGGTGAGTGCGGCCCACACGCGAGACACGCTCGCGCGCAGCTCGATGTGGGTCACGATGTCGTACATGCCGGGCAACCGGAGGCCGCTGGAAAGCACGGCATGGCGGCGCGCCTGCCCTAGTTGACCTTGACGACGAAGGGCGTCTCGGTCCGCTCGTCCGGGTCGTACTGCGAGCGTTGGGTGAAGTTGATGTGCTTGCCGTAGATGTGCAGCGACACGCTCACCGCATCGGATTCGTTCCACACCGCGTGCACCGCACCCGCTGGCATCGCGACGACCTCGCCAATGCCGAAGGTCTTCGCGCCGATCTGCTTCAGCTCCGCATGACCCTTGCGCGAGCGGTCGTCGACGCGCTCGTAGAACCTGTTCAGCTCGGGGCCGTGCACGCCCGCGACGACCGCCCAGGTGCCGTGGTCGTGTGGCGGCGTGCCCCTGCCGGGCAACCAGCTCACGGCGAACACAGCGAGCGTGTGGTCCGGCTCTTCGTGCAGCAGCGTCACGCCGAATCCCTGTCCGGCGTCGGCCTCGAACATCTCCGGCTTGAGCCATGCCTCCTTCGCCAGCGCCGCGCGGCGTGCGAGCGGACGCACTTGATTCATGATGTCGCGCTCGTCCTTCGCCTGCGCGCGGATCGACCTGAGATCCTCGACCAGCTGGGGTATCGAATACGCAGCACTGTCCATGGGTGGCCCTCCTTCGACGACGAATTGCCGGTCCGGCGCCACCCTACACCGGCGTGCCGGGCGTCGGCAAATCGCTCGGCGGAATCGCGCGGCTCGTTCTTCGATAAACTTGCAGCACAGTGCGCTTGATCGCGTTTGTCGAGTATGCCGCGGTGGTGGTGGGCATCATCGCCGTGATCGCTGGGCGGTTCTTCGCGCTGCCCAAGGGCTTTTACCTGGGCGTGTTCCTGGTCGGCGCGGGCATCGCGCTCGGCGGAATCGAGGCGCTGCTGACGCGGCGCATGCCGTTCCGGCCTTCCGAGGATGCCTACGAGGACTACGCCGGCGCGCCGGCCGTGATCGTCGGACTGATGGTGCTGCTGATCGGCGCGGGCATCGTGGGCGCGGCCTATCTGCTCGCCGACGGGCTATGGGCGTCCACCGTGAGCCATCTGACGCGCCGGCCCGCGCCGCTGCTCGCCGCGGCGGGCCTGCTGCTGACCGGCACCGGCATGCTGATGATGCTCAATCCGCGCGGGCGCGTCGGCCTCGCGTGGACCCTGCTGGTGCGCGTGCCGCGCAGCCTGCTGGGTTTGGTCCTCGTCGTCGCCGGGCTCGCGGTGATCGGCCTGGGCGCTTGGGAGTGGCTCGAGCCGCTCGCCTACGATCGTTTCATCGCAGACGCGTCGCACCGGATCGGACGCCTCCTGCAGCTGCGCTAGCGCGCTTTAGTCGCGCCGCCGGATCGCGAGGCTCTGCGTCGAGCGGCCGACCAGACCGGCGCTATCGAAGATGCGCGCCTCGGCCAGCCCGCTGCCGCGCGGCCCGAGCAGCGTGCGCGCGTCGACGCAGATCCATTCGCCCTGGGCAGAGCGCAGCAGGTTGACGGTCAGATCCGAATTGACGAACACGTAGCGGTCCATGTCGAGCACCGCGCTCGTGCCGTTGGCGGAATCGGCAGCGACCGCGATACGCTGCAGGGCGCTCGGTTCCTCGCCCGCGACGAGCGGGTGGCGCATGCGCATCCAGACCGCCGACGGACCCCGGAACATCACGCCCTGCGCGACGCGGCTCTCGATCAGGTCGTGATAGCCGGTGAGCTGCATCGACCAGGGAAAGCGCTGCACGGTCGAGTCGGCCACCGCGCGCGGCGCCTGCGGCAGCGGATGCCCCGGCAGATCCTCCGGCAGCAGCACTTCGCCGACGCGCTGGGCGACCGCGGTGAAACGCGCCAGCTCCTTTTCGCCGGCGACGAGGCGCGCTGAAAAATGCGCCACGTTGCGCCCGGCGTAGTCGGTCTGCACCTCGAGCGCGAGCGGGGCGATCGGTACCGGGCGCAGCAAGTTGGCAGTCAGCCGCCCGACATGCTGCAGGCCACGCTCGGCCGCGGCGCGCTCGATCGCGCGCGCAACGAGCGCGATCGGCGGGCCGGCGTGCTGGTGCTCCGGATGCCAGGGGCCGCGCGTAAGCTCGGTCGACGCGAAGCGGCCGTCGTCGAGCGCGACGTAGGCGCTCGCCAAAGCAGAATCCGTGTCCGCCGCGAGCAACCGTCACCGTCCGATCAGACGGCAGTTGCGTTTCATGAACTCCCGCGTGGCGATCGACTCCTGCATTGCCGTGGAGTCGTAAGCTTCGGCACTTGCGAACACGTCTTCGAGCGCGGCACGCAGGGCGGCCTCGAAGATGCGACCGAGCGCGAAATCCGCACTCGGACCCTGGACGAGGATGAGCATGCTGAACGGCGCGGCGTCCGCGACATCTTCCGGCTTGGTCGTGCCGGATTGGAGCGCGGCGATGAATTTCCTTCCCTGCGCGTAGCCGAAATCGAACAGGCGCTTCTGCTCGCTCATGTGCTGCGCTTTCTCGGCAAGCACGGAGCACTGGAACGCGCTCCATGCCGACTGCGCCATGAGGCCGTAGCGATTCGGATCACTGGCCGCGCTCGGCTGTGCAAACGCCAGTGTGGCGAAGGCGGCGGCGAGAAACTTGAACGTTGCGGTTCTGATCATCGCAAACTCCTGGCAAGTGCGGTTCCCGGCCTCGCGCACGGACGTGCGGACGTATCGCGCCGCGCGCGCATGATGGGGGACGCTACGCTCCCGCGCCCGCCTCCGCAAGCTGCGGCAGGTCTGGGGCGCTGAAGGTAAACTCGGACACAACAACATTCGGGAGCGGCGCGACGTGGTGACGGGAGCGGGTTCGAACGGCAAATGAGCGCGCTGCACACGATCCTCGAGAACGTCGGCCGGCAATCGCGCGTCTGCTTCCGGGTCCGCTACGCCGACGGCAGCGACTACCAGAACCTGTCGGGCGAGCCGGCTTTCACGCTCGTGTTCAAGACGCATGCGGCGGAGCGGCGCGTCTTCGCGCAGCGTCACATCGGGCTGCTCGAAGGCTATTTCGATGGAGCGATCGACTTCGAAGGCGACCTGCAGATGGCGATGCGCGCCGCCATGGAAAGCGACATTTCCAACCGGCCGACGCCTGTCGTGCGCCTGCGTAACCGACTGCACGAAATGCGCTTCAGCAACCGCTCGCGCGCGCAGGCCAAGGCGAATGCGCGGTACCACTACGGCCTGGGCGAGCCGTTCTACCGCCTGTGGCTGGACCAACCGTACAAGATGTACACCTGCGCCTACTGGAAGGAGGGCACGCAGACGCTCGAGCAGGCCCAGCAGAACAAGATCGAGCATGTCTGCCGCAAGCTGCGCCTGCGGGCGGGCGAGTCGGTGCTCGACATCGGCTGCGGCTGGGGCGGCTTCCTGCTCTACGCCCAGGCGCGTTACGCGATTGTCGGCACTGGCGTCAACACCACCACCGAGCAGGTCCGCGAGATGCAGACCGAGGTCGACCGCCGCGGGCTCGGTGAGCAGATTCGAGCGATCGAGGCCGACTTTCGAGACGTGCCCGGCGTCTTCGACAAGGTCTGCTCGATCGGCGTGCTCGAGCACGCGGGGCGCGACCAGCTCGACACGGTGGTCGCGGCGCACGCCGCCGCGCTCAAGCCCGGCGGTATCGGCGTTCTGCACTTCATCGGGCACGTCGGCCGCTACGAGACCGAGTATTGGATCCGCCAGCACATCTTCCCGGGCGGCTGGATTCCCAGCCTGGGCGAGACGCTGGCGTCGATGGAGCGTGCCGGGCTGGAGATCGAAGATGTCGAGAACCTGCGCCGCCATTACGCCCTCACCTTGGACGAGTGGGCGAAGCGCTTCGACGCCAACTGGGACGCGATCCACGCGATCGATCCGTACAAGTTCGACGAGCACTTTCGGCGCAAGTGGCGCGCCTACCTGACCTCCTGCGCTGAGCTGTTCCGCGCCGATGCGGGCTACACGCATCTGTTCCAAATCGTTTTTTCCAAAGGCAACACCCGGAGCTACCCGATGAGCCGCGCCTTTCTCTATCGGGGTGACATGGACGGGCCGGCGTCGTGAGTGATCACGCCGCCAAGGTCGCGCGCCTTTCCGCAGCGCTGGGCGCAGGCGGCGAGCCGGTACGGCTCGCGAAGCGCACCTCGAATCTGTTCCGCGACCGAGCCTCGGGCGCGCGGCGTCGGCTCGACGTGCGCGGGCTGTGCGAAGTGCTGGTGGTCGACCCGAAAGAGCGGTGCATCGACGCTGAAGGCATGGCGCCCTACGCGCGCATCACTGAATTGTGCGCGCCGACCGGCGTCATGCCGGCGGTGGTGCCGCAGCTCAAGTCGATCACCGTCGGCGGGGCGGTCGCCGGCGTGGCGATCGAGTCGAGCTCTTTCCGCTACGGCCTGGTGCACGAGACGGTCGAGGAGCTGGAGGTGCTGACCGGCACCGGAGAGGTGGTCGTCTGCCGCCCGGACAACGCGCATCGAGATCTGTTCTACGGCTTTCCGAACTCCTACGGAACGCTTGGCTACGCGCTGCGCGTCGTCGTGCGCGCGGTGCCGGTGAAGCGCTACCTGCGGCTCGAGCACCGGCGCTACGACAACGCGAAGACGTTTTTTCTTGACCTGGAAGCCGCCTGCGATAGCCGGGCCGACTTTCTCGACGGCGTGGTTTTCGGCGCGGACGACATGGTGATGAGCGCGGCAGGATTCGTCGACGAAGTGCCGTATACGAGCGACTACAGCTTCGAGAACATCTACTACCGCTCGCTGCGCGAACGCGAGGAAGACTACCTTACGACGCTCGACTACCTCTGGCGCTGGGATACCGACTGGTTCTGGTGCTCGAAGAACGTGGGCGCCCAGATTCCGCTGCTCAGAAAGTTCGTCTTCGGCCGCGAGCGGCTCAACTCGATCACCTACGCCAAGATCATGCGCCTCAATTCGCGCCTCGGATTCACCCGGGCCCTGGCACGCCTTGGTGGGCGCCATACCGAGTCGGTGATCCAGGACGTCGATATCCCGATCGCGCGCTGCGCCGAGTTCCTCGACTTCCTGCGGCGCGAAATCGGCATCCTGCCGATCTGGATCTGTCCGGTGCGGGCGCTGTCGGGCGATTTCGTGCTCTATCCGCTGAAGCCGGGCGCCCTGTACGTCAACTTCGGTTTCTGGGACGTGGTCAGCCGCAGACAGCCCTTCGCGGCCGGCTACCACAACCGCCAGATCGAGCGCGAAGTGAAGCGTTTGGGAGGCATCAAGTCGCTTTACTCCGACAGTTATTACGACCCGTACGAGTTCGCCGCACTCTACGGCGGCGAGCGCTACCGCGCGCTGAAGGCGCGCTACGACCCGCAGGGCGCGTTTCCGAACCTTTACGAGAAGTGCGTGCTCAAGCGCTGAGCGGCGCGTGCGTCATTCAGGTTTCACCGCGCCGTCACGCGACGGCAACCTCGCGCATGCAGGATGGCGATTGCTGCAATGCGACGAGGAGACGAGATGAACGCGCGAGCGGAAGCTTTCCTACGGTTATCCCGCGCCTACCTGTTCGCGCCCACGGCGCAGGGCACAGGCGGCGCGAAGGCCGACCTTGCCCCGCGCGCGTACCCATCGGCAACGCGAAAAACGCGCGGCGCCAGGCGATGCAATGCCGGGCTTACGCCGGGCGACGGTTCTGCAGTCGAAGCTGCAGACCGAGCGGAGCCATGGTGAACGACAGGCGCTCCTGCGCCTCACCGGGGTATGGGGTATCGACGCCCGCGATGTCGAAGTGGCCGAGCAGCATCGCCATGGCCATCTTCATTTCGAGCAGCGCGAGGTAGCGGCCCGGGCAGATGCGCGGCCCGGCGCCGAAGGGCATCGAGATGCGCTTCGCCGCGCTCGCCGCCTGGCGCGGACCGTCCTGGCCCAGCCAGCGCTCGGGCTGGAACTCGGCTGCCTGAGGAACGAACGCGTCGCTCACGCTGTCGCGCCGCATCAGGCTGAAGACCATGATGCCGGGCGGCACGCGCACGTCGCCGATCGTCGTCTCGCGCAGGGTTTGCAGGCCGATCAGCGGCGCGACCGGCTTGAGGCGCATGGTTTCGTGCGCGCAGGCCTCGACGTATTCGAGCTGCGCGAGCTCTTCGCGCGTCGGATGCTGCGGATCGGCGATCGCACGCCGCACCTCGTCGGCAGCCTTGGCCAGCGCCTCGGGGTGGCGCCAGAGCAGGTAGATCATCCACGCGATCGTGTTGGCCGTCGTGTCCTCGCCGGCGAGCAGCATCGTGAGCACGTTGCCCGAGACCAGGCGGTCGTCGATGCCGCTGTCGGGCTCGTCGGCTGCGGCGATCATCGCCTCGAGCAGGTTCGCCGGCGCCTTCGCGCGATCCGGGTCGCGCCGCATCCGCGCGCGCGCGTCCGCGATGAAGGTATCGACGGCCTCGTTGACCGCCAGGATGCCCTGCGCGAGCGCGCGGTCTTCGCGCGAAGGAAAGAAACGCCAGGTCGGAAGCGCCGCGGTGATCCGGCGCCAGAGCGCCGGAAAGATCTTGTCGAGGTGCTTCTGGATGATGTCCTCGTCCGACTCGAGCGTGTTCACCTCGGTGCCGAAGGCCAGTCCGGCGATCGTGTCGACCGTGTAGCGCATCAGGTCGGCTTGCAGATCGATCGCCCGGCTCTCGCGCGCGGCACCCTGCCAGCGCTTGACCAGGCGTTGCGCCACGGTGCACAGCGAGGGGTAGTAGCTCTTGATGTGCGCCGGATCGAAGCTCGCCATGACCATGCGGCGCTGCCGGCGCCAGCTCTCGCCGTTGGCGCCGAACACGCCGGGCTTGAGGCCCATCTCGGTCCAGATCTCCTCCAGGCGCGAGGTTCGGCGAAAGCCGTCGGGACGGTCGCGCAGCACCGTGGCGACGGTCTCGTGCTCGCCGATGACGATCATCCGCCGACCCCCGATGCGCAAGCGGTAGATCGGGCCGAATTCGCGGCACCAGCGCTCCATCTGCTGGTGCACCCGGGGCGTGTCGAGTTGCAGGGAGTTGCCGACGATCGGCAACCCGCGTGGGCCGGGCAGATCTTCATAGCGGCGCAGACCGCGCGCCGCGCTCGCCGTTTCGGCATTTTGCATCCGCCCCTCCCGGTCCGATCGAAGCGGTAATTTATTACGCCGCCCGGGGCGCGTCCATGGACCGCGCATTGCGACCTCGCGCTGACCATCTTTCAAACAACCGTTTCATTGGATATGCCAAACTTCGCCGCTGGGAAGGCATTGATCGGCCATGAGACTGAGCGGAAAGGTCGCCGCGATCACCGGCGGCGCGCGCGGGATTGGACATGCCACCGCGCTCAAATTCGCCGCCGAAGGTGCCCGGGTGGCGGTTTGCGACATCAATCCGGAGCTGATGGTGCAGACGCTGGGTGCGATTCGCGCAGACGGCGGCGAAGCCGACGGTTACTCGGTCGACGTCACCCGCAAGGACCAGATCGCGGCCATGGTGCGTGCCGTCATGACCAAATGGGGCCGCATCGATTGCATCGTGAACAACGCCGGCATCGTCATGGACGCGCAGCTCAGGACCATGACCGATGAGCAGTTCGACAAGGTCATCGACATCAATCTGAGGGGCGTCTACAACTGCACGCGCGCGGTCGTCGGCGTCATGCTGGCGCAGCAGTCGGGCGTGATCCTGACGACCTCCTCGATTGTCGGTCTGTACGGCAACTTCGGGCAGACGAACTATGCGGCGAGCAAGTTTGCGGTCATCGGCATGACCAAGACCTGGGCCAAGGAGCTCGGCCGCAAGGGCATCCGGGCGAATGCCGTCTGTCCGGGTTTCGTCGCCACCCCGATCCTCAAGCAGATGCCGGACAAGGTGCTGGGCGAGATGGCGCGCAAAGTGCCCTGCGGGCGGCTCGGCACGCCCGAGGAGGTGGCCAACGTGTTCGCCTTTCTTGCCTCCGACGAGGCGAGCTACATCAACGGCGCGGTGATCAGCGTCGACGGTGGCATGACGCTCTGAGCGCCGGCACGAAGCGGACTCAACGCTTGTCTTCGGCCTTGCCCGCCTTCGGGCCGCGCCTGTCCTCCGCGCTGATCATGTAGATCACGGCGTCGCGCAGTTCGGCATCGGTCAGGTTGGCCTTGCCGCCGCGCGGCGGCATCGCGCCGTGACCGCGGATCGCGGTGCGCACCATCGGGTCGAGCCCGAGCTTGGTGTACGGCAGCCAGGCGGCGCGGTCGCCGATGCGCGGTGCGTTGTCGAAGCCGGTTGCATGGCACAGCGCGCAGTGCTGCTGATAGACCTGTGCGCCGCTGCGCTCGCTGCCGGCCGGCCGCGGATCGGGCGGTTCGACCCAGTCGCCGCCCGACGCGTTGACCATGTAGACAATCGCACGCTCGAGTTGCAGCCGGGTCAGGCTGCTGTTGCCGCCGTGCGGCGGCATGCCGCGCACGCCTTTGAGCGCGTTCTCGGTCAGCGCGTCGAGGCCCTTTTCCGCGCGTGCCGACCAGGCGGCGCGGTCGCCGATGCGCGGCGCGCCATCGATGCCCTCGGTGTGGCAGGCATAGCAGGCCGAGTCGAAGATGTCGACGCCGCGGAACCCCGGCTCCTGGGCGCCGACGGGCGCCGCTGCGCAGGCCATGGCCGCGAGCGCTGCCAACGCCAGCCGCCGCGGGTGAATTTTTCGCCGTACCCGGAACCGCACAGTGCTCGACCCGTCGGGCGCCATGATTCGAAGAAAAAGTCTCCACCCGGATGGGCCGGCGCGGTGTTGATCTGGATTAACCACGCGCTCAGTCGAGCGATTTGAGGAAGTCCAGCATCGCCGCATTGACCTCGGCGGGCCGTTCCTGCTGGGTCCAGTGACCGCAGCCGGCAAGCATGATCGGCGCGCGGATCCGGGGCGCGAACAGGGGCAACGCAGGCAGCAGCCTGTCCATGCCGCGGAACGCCACCACCAGATCGCGGTCGCCCGCGACGTAGAGCGCCGGCACTGTCACCTTGGCGCCCGCCCAGGGCGCGAGCAGCTCCCAGTTGCGGTCGATGTTGCGGTACCAGTTGAGTCCGCCGCGAAACCCCGTGCGCGCAAACTCCCCGGCATAAAAGTCGATGTCCGCTTCGGCCAGCCAGGCCGGCAGCGTCCGCGGGCTCTCGCGCCCCGCGAGAAAGCCGCCGTTGCGCGGAACCATTCCGACATCGCCGCCGTCGGGCGAACGCAGGCCGCGCGGCGAGTCGCCAGAGCCGTGAAACAGGATTTTGCGGATGGTTGCGTGCGGATCGCGCTCAAACTCGGCTTCTGCGACGCCCGGCGCCTGAAAATAGAGCTGGTAAAAAATCGCGTCGTCGGTCTGCGGCATGAGCGTCGTCGGCCGGCCCGAGCCGCGCGGGCGAAACGGAACGCTCAGCCCGATGACGGCACGAAATCGGTCGGGGCGCAGCAAGGCGGCATGCCATGCCACCGGCGCACCCCAGTCGTGGCCGGCGACGACCGCGCTCGGCGCGCCGAGCGCATCGAGCAGGCCCACCATGTCGCCGACCAGGTGCAACAGGGTGTACTGGTCGATCGCCTCCGGTCGATCGGTCTGACCGAAGCCGCGCTGGTCCGGCGCGACCGCGTGGTAGCCGGCTTGGGCGAGCGCGACGAGCTGGTGGCGCCACGAATACCAGGACTCCGGCCAGCCGTGGCACAGGAGCACCAGCGGCCCTTTGCCGGCCTCGGCAAGATGCATGCGCAGACCGTTGGTCTGGATGAAGCGGTGTGTGATCTCCATGGCGGCGCCGCGCAAAATCACCCATCGATCGTTTGCACGACATCGACGATATCGCGCACGCGGGTCACCTTGTCGCCCCACATGCGGTCAAACTCGGCGACCAGCCTCTTCAGCGCGGCCGATCCCGGGATGGCGCGCGCCGCCTCGACGTCGTCGAATTCGTAGACGGCGTAGTGCACCGAGGGCTCGATCTCGCTCCATGCACGCCAGGCGCGCTGCGCCTTGAAGGCCCTGAACGCGTCGGGCAGGTGCTCGTTCTGGTACCAGTGGTCGAATTCGTCCTCCACCGCCGCGTCGACGACCTGTGCGCGCACGATGAAACAGGCGGACATCGGCTCCTCCCCTCGCTGTGCCTGGCGGGCGTTCACGCTACACTCGATCACAGGTCCCAAGCAAGCCGGAGCGCCCGAACGCCATGCCCGTCGACACAGTGCATCTGAGCACCGACGTTCTCGTCATCGGCTCGGGCGGCGCGGGCATGTACGCGGCGATCGAGGCGGCAAGGCGCGGACGCCGCGTGATCCTCGTCGATCGCAGCCTGATCGGGCGCGGCGGCGCGACGGTGATGGCACAGATGACGGTCGCGGTCGGGCTCGAGGAGGGCGGACTCGACCATCCGGAGCATCATTACGTGGACACGTTGGCCGCTGGGCGCGGGCTGTGCGATCCGGCGATCGCGCGTCTGCTGTGCGAAGAAGGCCCGGCGCGCATACGCGAGATGGATGCCTGGGGGGTGGGCTGGGCGCGCGAGGACGGCGCCTACAAGCGCGCCTTCGCGCCGGGACACGACCGGCCGCGCTGCGTGTACGTCGATTTCCTCAACACGGGTCCGGCGGTGTCGAAGACGCTGCGCGTGCAGCTCAACCGAATCCCGGAGATTCGTCGCGTCGGCGACCTGCTGGTCACCGCCCTCGCGCTGCGCGCCGGAGATTGCGTCGGCGCGGTCGGGCTGCATCTGTCGAGCGGCCGGACGGTGTCGATTGCCGCCGGCGCGACGGTCGTCGCCACCGGGGGTCTCACGCGCATGTACCATCGCAACAGCGCCTCGGCCAACATGATGGGTGACGGCTACGCGCTCGCGCTCGCCGCAGGCGCCGAGCTGATCGACATGGAGTTCGTGCAGTTCTTTCCGATCGGACACCTCGCCCCGCGCTTGGTCGGGATGGATCCGATCATGTGGGACCCGTTCCGTTACAAGCTCGGCGGGCGGCTGCTGAACGGCCAGCGCGAAGAGTTTATCGACCGCTACGGCTCGAAGGACGAGGGGCGCTATATCGTGACGCGCGACGTCGCGACCTTTGCGATCGTCAAGGAAGTCGAGGCCGGGCGCGGCTCGCCGCACGGCGGCGCCTATCTGTCGTTCGAGCATTGCTCGGAGGCCGAGCTGCGCGCCGCGGGCGGTCCGGTGATCGACCGCCTCGCCGCGAACGGCATCGACCTCACCAGGCAGGCGATCGAGGTCGCGCCGATCGCGCACTACCACATGGGGGGCGTGCGAGTGGACGCGTCGATGGCGACGCGCGTGCCGGGCCTGTTTGCGGCAGGTGAGGCGGTGGGCGGGGCGAACGGCGCGAACCGCCTGTCGGGCAACGCGATCACCGAAGCGCTGGTGTTCGGGTGCGCGGCGGGCGCCTCGGCCGCCGCGCAGGCAGAGGCCGGTGCCACGCGCGCCGACGCATCTGCGTTTCGCGGCGAAACGGATCGACTGAGGGAGGGAAATGCAGCGCCCGATTTCAATCCCGCAGCGATGGTCGAGCAACTGCAGGCGACGATGCAGGACGACGTTGGCCCGTTTCGCACGGCGGCGAGCCTCGAGCGCGCGCTCGCGCGGCTTGGCGCGCTGCGCGCCGAGCTGTCGTCGCGCAAGCCGCAGACGGGACGTCCTTACGACGGCGCGCTTGCGGACTGGCACGACCTGCACACCATGACGCGGGTGGGCGAGTGCGTCGCGGCGGCAGCGCTTGCGCGTACCGAGTCGCGCGGTGCGCACCAGCGCGAGGATCACCCCGGGCTGGATGATGCCTGGCGTGTCAATCAGCTGCTGACACTCGAGCGCGGATCGCTGCGCATCGAACGGCACGCGACGCCGCAATGAATCCATGAACGTCACGCTCGTCGTCTGCCGCGGCACACCGGGTGACGCGCCGCGTGAGGAGCGCTGGACGGTGCCGTTCGAGCCGGGGCAGTCGGTGCTCGATGCGCTGCGCTGGATCCGCTCGCACCGCGACGCTACGCTCGCGATCCGCTATTCCTGCACCAACGCAAATACCTGCAAGGAATGCATGGTGCGCATCGATGGCAAGACGGCGTATGCCTGCACCGCACGGCTGCACGAAGGAACGATGCGGATCGAGCCGCTGCCGAACAAGCGGCTCGTACGCGACCTCGTCACCGAGATCGCGCCGCCGAATGAGCGCCTGAGCGGCGTGTAGCCCGCTTGCGCGGCTAGACGACGACCGGTAGCGCCGTGCTCGTTCGACCCTTCAGATAGCGCGCCTTCAATGTTTCGAGTGCCGACAGATACTCCTGCATGCTGAGCTGGTTGTCGTCGTACTCGTTCGCGAGTTTTTTGTAGGCGGCGATATAGGCCTGGTCGGTCAAGGCGGTCTTTTCTCGGGTCATGGAGCAGTATACGCCCCGCGCACGCGCGTCTCGTCTCAGCTGCCAAACAAATCGCCGAGGTGCGGCGGAGGTGACTTGATCTCGACGATCAGGCTGTCTTCCAGGGCTTCGAGACCGTGCGGCTCCCCTGCCGGGTGGCGGCAGGCGTCGCCGGGGCCGAGCGTGTGCGTTTCGCTTCCGATCGTCGTTTTGACGCGACCGCGCACGACGTAGACCACCGACTCGTGATCGTGCACATGCGGCGGCGCGCCGCTGCCCGCGGCGTAGCGGATCTCGAGCAGTGTCATCGCGTCGCCCGCGATCAGCGGCTTGACGTGCAACGCCTCGCCGTAGACCTCGGCGTTCTCGATCGAACGCACCGCGATTGGCTCGCGGTCGGCGTTGTGAGCGGCTTTCATGGGTGGCTGCCTCGCGGGAAAAGCCAAGCATACCCCCGCCGCGGGCTCAGCTTGGCAGGTCGCCTCGTTTCCTCGCGGCTTGCGCTTCGCGCTGTCCCCGCTCGACTTCGACCAGGTGTTCAAGGTGCCCGCCCAAGAGCCGCACGATGTGTCCGGTCGCGCCCGGACCGGAATGCTGGCAGAGAACGGCCAGTTTCCACGTCACGACGTTGGCGAAGATGGCCAGACCTTTTCGCTCGTCCGCCTCGGCGAGCAAGGCGTTCATGCGCTCGATGAGATGCTTCTCGAACTGCGCCTTGGTCATAGGCGACGCGCGCTCCTGCATTGCCTCGGCAGGCTCGGACGCAGGCCGCGCCTCGCCGTCTTCGGGGGGCTGGAGCGCCCTGGCCATGAATTTCTTGAAGCTCATGCGATGTCCTATTGCGTTGCGCGCATCAGCGCCTCGGGCCGAACAGGCAGCCGATCGCGCTGCGCACGTCCACTATGTTTTCTTGCGGAGCGCCGGAGTCGGCCATCGCGGTGGCGCTGGCGTCGTTGTCGTGCGTGCCCCCGTGACGACCGTCTGCTTCGTCTGCTTGGGTTTCTTCGCTTCACGATTGCTTCGTTGCTGTCCCTTGGGCATCTAGTATCTCCTGTGGCTTGGTGTCGCTCGCGGCGGGTCGGCCGCGTGGTCGGCTACGGTTCCCGTGCCGCAATTCCGTGTGCCGTCGATTGACGTGGCGCTGGCGCCAGTAACAAGCGACGAGTCCATCTATTTGTTGACCATGCCGGCGATCAGCTTCAGGAGCTCGTCCTGAACGAGTGCCGTGTCGATCTGGGCCAACTGGTAATCGCCCCTCGAGCCGGCCGCGCCGCTGGGTTTGGGCACCGCGTTCGTCGCGAGGACGCACACGGTCCGGTTGTAGTGGCGCGTGACAAAGGCGAGCGACGGGAACTGCGCGTTGACCTGCGGCGAGGCTTCCATGCCGGCGGGCATGACCTGGATCGCGATGGACGCCTCGCTGACCTTGCCGCCCGGCTCGCGCGCGGACTCGCGTTCGAGAATGTCGGAGTCGTGCCCGCGCGCCTTCAGGATCGCGCCGCTTGCCTCGAACACGGGCCGGATCACGCCTGCCCTGAGCTGTGCGAAGCCATCGAGAAAACCGTCCTCATCCCTTTTGACTTGCCGCTTGCGCTCGTCCAGCGCGCGACGGTTCGCATCGTACTGATCGAGCAGTTTGCCGAGCTCGGCGCTCAGATCCTGTGGCATGCGGAAGCCCTCAAGGTGCCGCCCGGCGCTCGGGCGTTAGACATGGGTCAGTCGAGCCGATGCCCGACTGCAGAGACAGGGAAGGTACGGACCGGGTCCTGCGGGGGCGACGAACGATCGACCGGTCACTTGCGGACTGCGTGCTACGATACTGACCGGTCACTCACATGTCAAGGACAACCGTCTCCGATGGCCAGGAAGAAACGCCACCCGACGCAGCCCAGCGCGCGCAAGCGCATTTTCGACACCGCCTCCGAGCTCTTTTACCGCAAGGGGATTCGCGCCGTCGGGATCGACGCGATCGCCACCCGGGCCGAGACGACCAAGATGAGCCTGTACCGGAGCTTTCCTTCCAAGGATGCGCTGGTCGCCGAGTGGCTGCGTGACCACGACGCGAAGTTCTGGCAGGCCTGGGATGCGATGTCGCAGAAGCATCCCGGCAAGCCGCGCAAGCAGCTTCAGGCGGCGTTCGCGCTGCTCGCCAAGCACGTCTCCGATCCCGCTGCGAGAGGCTGCCCGATGGCGAATGCCGCCGTCGAGATCACTGAGAACGATCATCCCGCCAAGCGGGTGATCGAGCGTCACAAGGTCAAGCTGCGCGCGCGTCTCGCGGCCCTGTGCGAGGCAACCGGCGCACGGGACGCGGCCTTGCTTGCCGACGAGCTGTTCCTTCTGATGGAGGGCGCTCAGGTCAGCACGGTTCTGGGTGTGCGGATGCCGGCGCGCAGCGCCGGACGTGCCGCCGATGCGTTGATCGATTCCCACCTCGGCGGCAGGCGCCGCGCCTAACGTCCGCGCGCCGTCCGGCGCGAACGGCTTCGGCACGCGCCGTACGCGGGCGCGCTGCGTCGCCGCCGGCGTCAGCCGACCTTGATCTGCACCTTGCGCGGCTGCGCGTGCACCGCCTTTTCGATGCGCAGCTTGAGCACGCCGTTCTTGAGTTCGGCCGAGAGCTTCTCCGGGTCGAGCTCCTTGGACAACGTGAACGTGCGCCGATAGCGGGGCAGGCTGACCTCGGCATGGGTGGCGGCCATGCCCTGCGGCATGGCAACAGCCATCTCGCCCGAGATGGTCAGCGTGTCGGCCTCGACCTGCACGTCGAGCTTGTCCTTCGGCACCCCGGGCAGGTCCGCGTACAGCGTGATGCCCGAGGCATCCTCGATCACGTCCACCGGGGGCAGCAGTGCGGGTTCGTCGCGCTTTGCCTCGCGGGTCAGCTTGCTTTCGTCCATGGCCTGTCCTCCGTTTACTGGATGGTCACGCGCCTCGGCTGCGCGGCCGCCTTGCGCTTGACGCTGATGTGCAGCAACCCGTCCTTGCAGCGTGCCTCGACCGAGTCCGGATCGAGGTCGTCGCTCAGCGTCACCACACGGCGGAACTTGCCGGCGAAGCGTTCTTCGATATGCACCGTATCCTTCGCACCGAGCCCTTCGAGCGCAGACTTGCGCTCGCCCGACAGGGTGAGCACGCCGCGCTCGAGGTTGACCTCGATGCTGGAAGGATCGACGCCGGGCACGTAGGCGTAAATTTCGACCGATTGCGGCGTGCCGCCCACGTTCAGCGCGGGAAATCCGCCGCGCGCGAAGCCGCGGATGCTCGGCGAGAATTCGAAGGCCTGCTGCATCTGGCGCTGCAGGCGGTCCAGGTCCGCGAACACGTCGCGCGGAAAGAGCGAGAAGTCCATCGTCATCCTCCAAGGTGTCGGTTGGGGTGCCGTTCGGGGCGCCCCGATGGCATGGAAAATGGGGGGCCAGCGGCAGGTTTCAATACCTTGAATTGCCCGAGGCGCGCCCCGAGATAGCATCATTCGGCGGCCGGCCCGGCCGCCCGGACCTCAGCCGACAGGACGCGCGTGGAGTACAGGGACTATTACAAGACCTTGGGCGTATCGCGCGAGGCCACGATCGACGAGATCAAGAAGGCCTACCGCAAGCTCGCCCGCAAGTACCACCCGGACGTCTCCAAGGAGGCGGACGCGCAGACGCGCATGCAGGAAGTGAACGAGGCCTACGCCGTGCTCTCGGACGCCGAGAAGCGCGCGGCCTACGACCAGCTCGGCCGCGGCTACCGGCCCGGCCAGGAATTCCACGCGCCGCCGGGCTGGGACGCGGGCTTCGAGTTTTCGGGGCGCGGCTTCTCGGACGCGGAGGCGGCGCAGTTCAGTGACTTCTTTTCCGAGCTCTTCGGGCATATGGGCGGCGCGCGCGGTGGCGCGTTCCGGATGCGCGGCGAGGATCACCACGCCAGGATCCTGCTCGATCTGGACGATGCCTACCGCGGCGCGGTGCGCCAGGTCACGCTACGCGTACCGCGCGTCGACGCCCAGGGACGGGTTGCGGTCGACAGCCGCACGCTGAACGTCAAGATTCCGAAGGGCATCCGGGAAGGCCAGATCATCCGCCTCGCCGGGCAGGGCTCGCCCGGGATGGGTGAGGGCAAGGCGGGCGACCTGCTGCTCGAAGTGCAGTTCCGGCCGCACGGGCGCTTTCGCGTCGATGGGCGGGATCTGCACGTCGCGCTGCCGGTCGCGCCCTGGGAAGCCGCGCTCGGCGCGGTGGTTCCGGTCGAGGTACCCGACGGCCAACTTCAGGTCCGTATACCGGCAGGCTCGCAGAGCGGGCGCGTGCTGCGCGTGCGCGGGCGCGGCATTCCGAGCGATCCGCCGGGCGACCTGATGCTCGAAATCCGGGTCGTCGTTCCCGAGGCGACGACGCCGAAGGCGAAGGAACTGTACGAGACCATGGCGCGCGACCTTGCGTTCGATCCGCGCCGGACATCCTGAGGGATCCGCGATGAGCGACGACGACATCCTCACCGGCTTCGTGCTCGAAGGCCGCTGCTTCACGCTCGAGGAGCTGTGCGCGGCCGGCGCGCTCGAGCCCGACTGGCTGCTGCGCCACATCGAGGAGGGCCTGTTTCCGGCGCCCGAAGGGTCGCGCACCGAGTGGCGCTTTTCCGCCGTTGGCCTCGCGCGTGCCCGGCGCATGTTCGCGCTCGAGCGCGACTTCGAAGCGGTGCCCGAGCTCGCCGCGCTGGTCGCCGACCTGCTCGAGGAGATGGACGCGCTGCGCGCGCGGCTGCGGCGCGAGGGGCTGGAGTAGGCGCGCGCTAGTCGCGGAACGAGGGATCGATCCGGTCGAGCTTGCGCAGCAGCGCGGGCCAGGCGATCTGGCCGCCGAGGCCGCGCGTCGCCTTCTCCGCCATCTCCTTGACGCCGGCGAGGATCGCGTCCGACACCTTGACGAGCGGCACCCCGCCCGACTGGGCGAGGATCTGGGCGCGGCACGCACGCTCGAGCGCGTAGATTTGCAGAAACGCGTCGGCCACCGTGGGGCCGACCGCGAGCGTGCCGTGGTTGCGCAGGATCATGACCGAGTGCTCGCCGAGGTCGGCGACCAGGCGCGGCTTCTCGTCGTCGCGCAGCGCGACGCCCTCGTAGTCGTGGTAGCCGAGCGCGGAGAGCGGAAAGAGCGAAATCTGCGAGATCGGCAACAGCCCGTCGCGCTGCGCCGAGACCGCGACGCCGCAGTCGGTGTGCAGGTGGATCACGCACTGCGCGTCCTCGCGCGCGGCGTGGATCGCGCTGTGGATCGTAAAGCCGGCCGGGTTGATCTCGTAGGGCGAGGGGAGCACCTTGTTGCCGGCGAGGTCGATCTTCACCAGGCTCGAGGCGCTGATCTCCTCGAACATCATCCCGTAGGGGTTGATCAGGAAGTGATGCTCGGGCCCCGGGACGCGCGCGGTGATGTGGGTGAACACCAGGTCGTCCCAGCCGTAATGCGCGATCAGGCGGTAGCAGGCCGCGAGATCGGTCCGGAGCGCCCATTCCTCGCTGCTGACCTGGGCGCGAACGCCTTGCAGTGCGGTATTCATGCGGACCTCCTCTTAAGCCGATCGCAAAGTATGCCGCACAAGCCAGATCCCGTTCTTCGAAAGTTCCGCCAACCGGGCTGGCCCACCGAGTTGAGGCGCGATTCGGCCTGATATGATCGCGACAGCGGAGGAGGAACGCATGGAACATTTGCCGAAGCGAGCGCAGCACTTCGTCTTCGCCGCGATCATGTCCTGCGTTGGAATCGTCTGCGCGCCCTCGACCCTGGCCGGGAGCCAGCCGCAGATCCTGCGCGTCGGCCTGATCGGCTTCAACTCGGCCGAGCTTCGCCAGGGGTACGAACAGTCGCTGGTCGACGGGCTGCGCGAGTTGGGCTACGTGGAAGGCAAGAACCTGGAACTGGTGCGGCGCTACGCCGACGGGCAGCCGGCGCGCGTGCGACAGATCGCCAAGGAGCTGACCGATCTCAAGCTCGACGCGATCGTGACGACCTGCACGCCGACCACCAAGGTGATGGAAAACGCGACGCAGACCACGCCGCTCGTGATGGCGGCGGTCTCCGATCCGGTGGGCGCGGGGCTGATCAAAAGCTACGCAAAGCCGGGCGGGAACATCACCGGGCTTGCCACGCAGTTCGAGGACATCGTCGGCAAGATGCTGCAACTGTTCATTGAGGCCGTGCCGCAGGCCTCGCCGGTCGCGGTGATGCACAACCCGAGGAACCCGGTGCATCAGGCGTTCCTCAAGCAGCTGGCCTCGGCCGCGCCCCCGCTCAATGTCGACCTCATTCCGGTCGCGGTCGACCTGCAGACGGATATCGACGCGGCGATCGATGGCGCCGGAAAGAAGGGCGCCGATTCGGTGCTCGCCCTTCCGGACGATACGCTGATCGGTCATTTCCGCCGACCGATCATCCGTGCGGCGACGCGCCGGCGCATGGCGTCGTTCTTCGGCTATCGCGAGGCCGTTGAGGACGGCGCACTGATGAGCTATGGCGAGAGCCGCCGGCACACTTACTACCGGGTCGCCTATTACCTGGACAAGATCGCCAAGGGCGCGCAGCCCGGGAATCTTCCGGTCGCCCAACCAACACGCTTCGAGCTCGCGGTCAACCTAGCCACTGCGCAGGCGCTCGGAATCACGATTCCGCCATCGGTCATGGCGCGCGCCGATCGGGTGGTCCAGTAGCGCTGCCAGGCAGTCGCGCCGCGGCCGCCCGCGGTGTAAAGTGAGCGGCGCGATGGACGAGATCCGCAAGGTTGGTTACTACTCGATCCTCGTCCCGAACACGCCGGGACAGACCTTCCGCGTGCTGCAGACGCTGGTCAGCGCCGGGATCAACCTGATGGCCTGCAACGGCTTTCCGCGCGGGAAGCAGGCGCAGATCGACGTCGTGCCCGATGACTCGCGCAAATTCGGCAGCGCGGCGAAGAAAGCGGGCCTCGCCTTCCAGCCCAAGAAAACTGGATTCCTCATCCAGGGCGAGGATCGGCCCGGCGCACTCGCCGACCACTTGAACAAGCTCGCGCTCGCGCGCATCAACGTGACCGCGGTCGAGGCGCTCAGCCCGGGCGGCGGGCGCTGGGCTGCGATCCTCTGGGTTAAGGGGACGGACGTGGGACGCGCCGGCCGCGTGCTGCGCGCAAAGATGAAGTGAAGCGCCCCGGGGGCTAGAACGCGGCGCGCTGCGGCGCGCCCGAGCCCTTGATCTGCGTGCGGTGCATGATGCGGCGCGCGTTCGGATCGAAGGCATCGCGCCGGTGCATCGTGGTGCGGTTGTCCCAGAGCACGAGATCGCCGACCGCCCAGCGGTGGCGGTAGACGACGCTTTCCACCGCCGACCAGAGTTCGTCGAGCAGACGCTCGGACTCATCCAGTTCGAGACCCATGATGTAGGCGTTGCGCCGGCGTCCGAGGTAGAGCGCGCGCTCGCCCGAGACCGGATGCGCGATGGCGATCGGGTGCGGCGTGCCGACGGACGTTCGCGGATTGTCGGAGGCGGCGAGCCCCTTGCGCAGGTTGCCGCCGGAGTCATAGGTGCCGTCGTGCTTGATGTCGAGCTGCCTGATCCGCTCGAGCAGGGCGGGGGGCAGCGCGTTCAACGCGGCCTTCATGCTGCAGAAGCAGGTATCGCCGCCCTCGGACGGAATCTCCAGCGCGTAGAGCATCGAGGCGTCGGGCGGTGCGGGCGCATAGCTCATGTCGGTGTGCCAGGCGGCCTCGCCATCGCCGAGCGCGCCGATCGGCTCGCCCTGTGCGTCGCGCACGTTGGACACGACGTAGACCTCCGGATAACCGGGCGGCGACTTGCGCCCGGCGCCCTGGTTCGGTGGCGGGTCGAGCGTGCCGAAATGGCGCGAGAAGGCGAGCAGCTGGTCGTCGCTCAGGCGCTGGCCGCGAAAGATCAGAACGTCGTGCCGGTACCAGGCGTCCTTGATCGCGTCGATCTGCGCGGGCGTCACCCGGGCGAGGTCGACGCCGCGGATTTCGGCGCCGAGGGTGCCGGTCGGAACGACGTCGATGGACGCCCTGCGCTCGAGCAAAGCCATGGCGCGCTAGTGTAGCCGGGCCGGGGAGTGCCAAGGGGCTGGATGGATATACAGTCCTCGGCCATAATCGGGCCGTGGACGCCGCCACCCAGTCCGACGCGCCGGCGAGCGCGTTCGATCGCCTCAACGCCGCGCAGCGCGCCGCGGCGCGCTACGGTACACGCGATGCGCACGGCGGTTTCCAGGCTGGGCCGCTGCTGGTCATCGCCGGCGCGGGCACCGGCAAGACCAACACCCTTGCGCACCGCGTCGCGCATCTCGTGCTCGAGGGCGTCGCGCCCGAGCGCATCCTGCTCCTCACCTTCACCCGCCGCGCGGCGGAAGAAATGACGCGCCGCGCGCAGAAGATCGTCGCCGAAGTGCTCAAGGCCCGTGGCAACGCGCCCACGGTGCGCCTGCCCTGGTCGGGCACTTTTCACTCGATCGCCAACCGTCTGATCCGGCGCCACGCGGCGCGCGTCGGTCTGGAGCCCAGCTTCAGCGTGCTCGACCGCGGCGACGCCGCCGACCTGATGGATGTCGAGCGCCATGCGCAGGGCCTCTCGGGGCTGGAAAAGCGCTTTCCGCGCAAGGACACTTGCCTTGCGATCTACTCGCATCGTGTCAACACCCAGGGCACGCTGCGCGCCACGCTCGACCATGCGTTTCCCTGGTGCGCGGAATGGGAGGACGAGCTCACGCGCCTGTTCCGCGCCTATGTCGAGCGCAAGCTTGCCAACCAGGCGCTCGACTACGACGACCTGCTGCTCTACTGGCATGCGATGCTCGACGACACGGCGCTCGCACGCGAGATCGGCGAGGCCTTCGATCACGTTCTGGTCGACGAATACCAGGACACCAACGCGCTGCAGGCCGAGATCCTGAAGAGCCTCAAGCCAGACGGCCGCGGGCTGACCGTGGTCGGCGACGACGCGCAGGCGATCTACTCCTTCCGCGCCGCGCGCGTCGAGAACATTCTCGAATTCCCGCGGCACTACGCGCCGCCCGCGCAGGTGATCGCGCTCGAGGAGAACTACCGCTCGACCCAGGCCGTGCTCGATGCGGCGAACGCACTGATCGCCGAAGGTACGCGCCAGTACGCGAAAACCCTGCGCGCGACGCGCGGCCGCGGCGAGCGCCCGCGCTACGTCTCGGTCGCCGACGACGCCGCGCAGGCGGATTACGTGGTGACCCGCGTGCTCGAGGCGCGCGAGCGCGGCGTGCCGCTGCGCCATCAGGCGGTGCTGTTCCGCAATTCACATCACAGCGACGTGCTCGAGCTCGAGCTCGTACGGCGCAACATTCCCTACGTGAAATACGGTGGCCTCAAGTTTCTCGAGGCGGCGCACGTCAAGGACCTGCTCGCCGTCCTGCGCTGGGCCGACAACCCGAAGAACCGCGTTGCGGCGTTCCGCGCGCTGCAGCTGCTGCCGGGCATCGGTCCGGCCACCGCCGAGCGCTGTGTCACACACTTCGAAGCCGCGGGCCATCGCTGGGAGACGCTCGCCGGGTTTGCGCCGCCGCCGCTCGCCGCCGACCATTGGCCGGCGTTCGCGCAACTCATGCACGCGATTTCCGCCCCCGAAGGCCCCTGGCAGGGACAGATCGGGCAGGCGCGCGACTGGTACCTGCCGATCCTCGAGCAAAAGTACGAGGCGGCGCAGGCGCGCGCCGGCGACCTGTGGCAGCTCGAGCGCATCGCGATGCAGTACGCGACGCGCGAGCGCTTCCTCACCGAGCTCGCGCTCGACCCGCCGCGCGCAACGGGCGATCTCGCCGGCGCGCCGCTGCTCGACGAGGACTACCTGATCCTGTCGACGGTCCATTCGGCGAAGGGGCAGGAGTGGGATTCGGTGTACCTCCTCAACCTTGCCGACGGCAACTTTCCCTCCGAATTCGCAACGGGCAGTCCGGGTCAGATCGAAGAAGAGCGCCGTCTGCTCTATGTGGCGATGACGCGCGCCAAGCGCGAGCTGCACCTGATCGCGCCGCTCAAGTACTACCTGCCGCAGCAGACGCGGCGCGGCGATGCGCATGTCTATGGCGCGCAGAGCCGCTTCATGACGCGCGCGGTGATGACGCGGCTCGAGCCCGCGGTGTGGCCGCCGATGGAGGCGGCAGAGCTGGCGCGCGATGCAGGCGCGCCGCGCGTCGACGTTGCCGCGCGACTGCGCGGCCTGTGGACTTAAGCCTCGAGCACGCGGCGGCGCAAGCGCTCCTGCACCGTCTTGCCCGCACCGGGGCCGCAGCCGCGCCTATGCCTTACGGATCACCCAGAGAAAGGCTTCGTGGCGCAGCTCGTCGACGTCGACCAGAATCGTCTCGTCCGGCGGCCAGCCGCGAATCATCCAGCGGTGGGAGACGACACGCGCACCGGGACGCAACTCGCGTTTCAGCTTGGGTGCGAGCCGGTCGTTCAGCTCGGGCAGCAGAAACAACGTCACCACGCTGGCCGGCGACAGGTCGACGGTGAACAGATCCTGCTGCAGGAAGCGTACGCGCTCGGCGACGCCTTCGCTTTGCGCGGCGGCCCTGGCTTCGGCGATGCGCGCCGGGTCGATGTCGATGCCGACGCCGCGCGCGCCGAACTCGCGCGCTGCGGCGATCACGAAGCGTCCGTCGCCGCAGCCGAGGTCGTAGACCATGTCGTTCGGGCCGACCTTGGCGAGCACGAGCATTGCCTCGACCACCTCGTGCGGGGTCGACACGAACGGCACGTCCAGCTTGACGCCCGGCGTCGAGCAGGCGCCGAGCGCGAACCCGGCGCCGGCGAGCAGAAATCCGCGTCTATCCATGGGCCCGCTAATGTACCCGCTGACATACACTAGCGCGATGTCGGAAACCGCCGACCAGGACACGCCCTTCGTCTGGCCGAGCGTGCGCACGATCGAGGTGCGCGCCCCCTGGCGCTGGCTGCGCGCGGGCTGGAACGACCTGCGCGCCGCGCCCGGGCCCGGCCTGTTCTACGGCGCGGTGCTCGCGCTGATGGGGTTTCTGCTGACGCGCTACTACGCGGGCGCGGTCGGTCTCGCGCTTACTACCGGCTTTCTGCTGGTCGGGCCGTTCCTCGCGATCGGCCTGTACGACGTCGCCCGGCGGCGCGAGCGTGGCGAGGGGGCGACGCTCGCGCCGAGCCTGACGGCATGGAAGGCCAATCTGCCATCGATCGGCTTCTACTCGCTGATTCTGACGCTGTCGCTCGCGGTCTGGATCCGGGTCTCGGTGGTGGTCGTCGCGCTGTTTTTTCCCGACGGGACGCCGACGCTGGCCGAATTCGTCGGCGAGCTCGGCCGTTCGCCGGACGCCTGGGGCTTTCTGCTTGCCTACGCGGCGGCGGGCGCCGGGCTTGCGCTGCTCGTATTCGCCACCTCGGCAGTGTCGCTGCCGATGCTCCTCGACCGCGAAAAGATGGACTGCGTGTCGGCCATGATCGTCAGCTTCAATGTGCTGCGGCAGAACTTCCGTCCGATGCTGATCTGGGGTGCGATCGTCGTCGTGCTGACCGCGCTTGGCTTCGTCACGGCCTACCTCGGGCTGATCGTGGCGCTGCCGGTGATCGGCTACGCCACCTGGCACGCCTACCGAGAGACGGTCGCGCCGGCTTCCGGCTAGCGGGCGAGCTGGGCGCGTTGCAGGAAGGCTTCGACCGCGCCCCACAGTCCTGGCGCCTCGACCTCGGCGAACTCGTAGCGCGCCCGCAGGACACGCTTCGATAGGCCGAGAACGCGTGCGAGATCGTGCGGCGTGCCGCTCACGACCAGTTCGGCATCGCTCGCCTCGATCGTCGCGGCGAGCGCGGCGCGCTCGGCGGCCGAGTAGCCCATCGCCGGCAGCACCCGGCCGAGCTGCGGATACTTCTGATAGAGCCCTGCGATCGGAGCTGCCGCGCTCGCGCGCGGGTCGACAATCTCGGCGCCTGCCGCGAGAGCCGCCGCGTAGCCTGCACCGTGCGCCATGCCGCCGTGGGTGGTCGTCGGCCCGTCCTCGACAACAATGACGCGCCGCCCGCGCACCGCGGCGGCATCGTCGAGCGTCACGGGGGAACCGCCGCGCAGGCGCTGTGCGTGCGGGTTGATGCGGTGTACCGCGGCTTCGACGCGCGCGACGTCGGCGCGCGGCGCCGCGTCGCTCTTCGCGATCACCACCACATCGGCCATGCGCAGCACCGCTTCGCCGGGATGGTGGGTCGCTTCCTGGCCCGGGCGCAGCGCATCGACCAGAACGACGTGCAGGTCGGGCCGCAGGAAGGGAAAGTCGTTGTTACCACCGTCCCACAAGATCAGGTCGGCATCGCGCGCTGCCGCCTCGAGCACACGGCGCGTGTCGATGCCCGCGTAAACGACGTTGCCCAGCGCAATATGCGGCTCGTATTCCTCGCGCTCCTCGATCGTGCACTCCGCGGCGTCGAGATCGGCGCGCGTCGCGAAGCGCTGCGCCGCCTGGCGCTCGAGATCGCCGTAAGGCATCGGATGTCGCACGACCGACACGCGCAGGCCGCGTTTGCGCAGGCTGCGCGAGAGGTAACGCGCAGTCTGCGACTTGCCGCAGCCGGTGCGCACCGCGGAAACCGCAATGACGGGGAGGTTCGCGCGCAGCATCGTGCGCTGTGGACCGAGCAGTGCGAAGTCCGCGCCTGCGGCCAACGCGCGCGAGGCGATGTGCATCACCAGTGCATGCGGGACGTCGCTGTAGGCAAAGACGACCTCGTCGATCTGCCGGTCGGAGAGGAGCGCGTCGAGCTTGGTTTCGGCGACGATCGGAATACCCTGCGGGTAGCGCACACCGGCGAGCGCTGCCGGATAGCGCCGATCGGCGATCCCGGGAATCTGCGCCGCGGTGAACGCCACGACCTCCGTCGCCGGATCGTCGCGGTACACAGCATTGAAGTTATGGAAATCGCGGCCGGCGGCGCCGACGATCACGATGCGGCGGCAGGATTGCGTGGCGGGCGTGGGCATGGGTTTGCAGCGCGGCGCGGGTCTCGATGCTCAATCTCGCGTCGGCAGGCGGCGACCGAGTTGACGAAGATCAACCTCCGCAGACGCGCCACGTGTGAAACATAGCCTTGGAGCGTTGCGCGATGGCTGAGCTGAGACAGGATCCGGTAACCCATGACTGGGTGATCATCAATCCAGGGCGCGGCAAGCGGCCGCACGATGGCGACGGGGGCCAGTGCCCGTTCTGCCCGGGGAACGAGGCTCTGATGCCGGACGAAACCGACCGCATCGACGACGCGCAGGGCCAATGGATCGTGCGCGCCGCGCCCAACCGCTATCCGACGCTCGACGTCGAGCGTCGCGCGGCAGTGCGCTATTCGGAAGTGCCGGAGGGCTGGCGGCGGCTTCCGGCCTACGGTCAGCACGAGGTGATCGTCGAATCGCCCGACCACGACGCGACGCTCGCGTCGTTGCCGGTCGAGCGGCTGCGCGACGTGCTCGAGATCTACGTGCGCCGGTTTCGCGTGCTCGCCGCGCTGACCGGTTTCGCGCGCCATGTGGTGCTGTTCAAGAACCAGGGCCGGCGCGCCGGCACCAGCCTGTCGCACCCGCACGCGCAGATCGTCGCTACGCCGGTGGTCTCGCCCGAGGTGCGCATGCGCACCCAGGAGGAGGTCGCGATTTTCGACAGCGCGGGGTACTGCGGCATGTGTCATGTCGCGAGTCGCGAGCTCGCGGGTGGCCTGCGCGTCGTGCACCGCAGCGCGCACTTCCTGACGCTCGCACCGTACGCCTCGCGCGTGCCCTGGCAGATCCAGATCGTACCGCTGCGCCACGCGCCGAGCTTCGCCGAGATCAAGTCGGTCGAGCTCGACGATCTCGCGCCGCACCTGCGCGCGGTGCTCGCCGCACTGCATGCGGTGCTTGAGGACCCGCATTACAACCTGGTGGTGATGACGCCGCCGCTCGACCAGGTGCATCGCCTGGCGAATCACTGGTTCATCGACGTGCAGCCACGGATCACGCTGCCCGCTGGCTTCGAGCTCGGCTCGCGCATCGTGGTCAACGTGCAGACGCCGGAGGCGGCGGCGCAGGCGCTGCGCGCCAGGCTGGCGCAGGCCTGAGGGGCGCGCGAGATGCTGCACACGGTCGAAACCGGCGTCCGCTCGATCCAGACTTATCGCGGGATCGTGCCGGACGAGATCCTCGACGCGCTGATCGAGGCGGCCGAACCGCTGCGCGGCGCGCGCGTGGTGCACGTCAACGCCACCGCGTACGGCGGCGGCGTGTCAGAGCTGCTAAACGCCGTGGTGCCGCTGTGGAACGGCCTCGGCATCGTGACCGACTGGAAGTTGATTGCGGGGGACGAGGCCTTTTTTCGTGTCACGAAGAAGATCCACAACGCGCTGCAAGGCGGCGCCGAGCCGCTCTCGGCAGCAGAGCGCGACGTCTACCTGACGACCGCCGAGCGGAACGCGCGCGCCTTCGAGGAGCGCTATGACTACGTGGTGATCCACGATCCACAGCCCGCGGCGATGCTGGCGCAGGGCAGCCGCAACAGTGCACGTTGGGTCTGGCGCTGCCACATCGACACCGGGCAGCCGAACCCCGATGTTTGGGGTTTCCTGCGCGGCCTGCTCGAGGGCTATGACGCCGCGGTGTACACCATGCGCGAGTTCGTGCCGGCGGATCTCCCGATCGCAAACGTGCAAATCATTCCCCCGGCGATCGATCCGCTCTCACCGAAGAATCTGGATCTCCCGCGACACCTCGCGCACCAGATCCTGGCCTGGATCGGGATCGATTTCGAGTATCCGCTGGTGACGCAGATCTCGCGTTTCGACCGCTGGAAGGATCCACTCGGAGTGATCGAGGCCTACCGCATCGCACGCGAGTCGGTGCCGAACCTGCAGCTTGCCTTGGTCGGCAGCATGGCGCTCGACGATCCAGAGGGCTCGGAGATGTACCGCCGGGTCTGCGCGGCGACGCGCGACGAGCCTCTGGTGCACGTGTTCACCAATCTGACCGGGGTGTCGAACATCGAAGTCAACGCCTTCCAGCGCCTGTCCGACGTCATCGTGCAGAAGTCCATTCGCGAGGGCTTCGGGCTCGTGGTTTCGGAAGCGCTGTGGAAGGGCACACCGGTGGTCGCCGGTCGCGCAGGTGGTATTCCTTTGCAGATGGCCGACGGCACCGGCGGCGTGCTGGTCGACTCGGTCGATGAATGCGGGGCCGCGATCGTGCGTCTGCTCGAGGACGCAGATGAGGCGCGCGCGCTCGGCGCATCGGGGCGCGAACGCGTGCGCCGCCGCTTTCTGCTGCCGCGCCTGTTGCTCGATTTCATGCAGCTGCTCGCCGGCCTCGGCGGCGCCCAGCGCCTGCCTGCGGCATCACCCCCCGAAGCGCCGCGCGACCCGGTCTGCGGAATGACCGTCGAGCACGGCGAGCTCGCCCTCTCGCACGGCGGGCAGACCTACCACTTCTGCTCCGAGGAATGCCGCCGCCGCTTTGCGAAGACCCCGCAGCGCTACATCGCCGGCCGCGCGGCACCCTGAGCGGGCCGCGATGTTCAGGTCCGTGCGCGCGGCTCGCGTGACACCAAACGACGCTGGGTGAGACGCTGCCAGATCCAGCCGCCCGGGCGGTCGATTCCGCTCACCACGTAGTCGCGCACGTTGACGTTGCGCAGGATCTGCAGCTGCGCGAGGCGGCTCGCGGGCTTGCCCGCGAAGAGCAGCTCGTCGCCGGGCGCGAGCGCGATTTCGTCGGTCGGTAGCAGCGTCGCCTTCTTGCCGCTCGACAGGTAGAGCACCTCACAGGCGAGCTGCGTCTCGCGATCGCCCGGGTCGCGCCGCAGGTCGCCCACGCGCACCGTCATACCTTCGAGCAGCAGCGCGCGATGCAGCGCGTGCGCGCCCGACACGGTGAGCGCCACGCTCCAGATTTCCGGGGTGGCTTTGCCGAGTGAGGCCTGCAGCCGCTCGACCAGCCGATCGGACCATTCCTCGCCCTGCTCGCGGGCAAGACGCAGGAAGCGGGCGAGCAACGGCGTATGAATGCGCGCCAGGCACTCGTGCGCCACGATCTCGCTCGAAACCATTGTAATGTCCGCATCGAAGGCGTCGAACAGGGCATGGTTCGCCTGCAGGTTCTGGCGCACGACGGTGAACAGACCGCGATTGATCTGGCGCGCCGTGACCACGACCGACAGGTTTGTCACGTCGTCGTCGGTTCCAGCAACGATACCGACCGCGCGCTCGATACCGGCCTCGCGCAGCGGCTCGGCCTCGGTGCCCACGCCGCGCACCGAGTTGATGCCGTCTTCCGACTGCGCGTTGGGGTCGATGATCGTGACGTCGAGCCCCTGTCTCAGCAGTGCGCGCACGCACTCGCGACCGAAGCGACCGTACCCGACCACCACCCAGTGCCCGTGCGGCGGTGCGGTCTCGGGGCGCAGCGTCCAGCCCGGCATGCCGGTCAGCCAGCGCAGCAGCTGTGACGAACCCGGGGACGCGACGGCGAGCGCGAGATAGCGCCCGAAGGTGGCGAACGGGTTGATGATGTGATCGGTGTCGAAGGAGGCGAGGTTCGCCGCGGTCTCGCGGTTCATGGCGCGCGCAAGAACCGGAATCTTCGGGTTGAGCAGGCGCACCGCCATCGCAACGGCGAGATTCGCCTGGTCGTCGTTGGTCAGGGCAATTACGCCGCGACAGTAGCGATGCGTGAGCCCCGCGGCGAGCAGGTTTGCCGGCAGCTTGGCATCCGCGGTCAGCGCGGGGGCGGCCTGCAAGAGGTCGAGCAGGTCGAGCTCCTGTACGCGCGTTTCATCGATGTCGACGACCACGAATCGGAAACCGAGATCATCCAGCGCGCCGCCGACGAGCGAGCCGGTCTCGCCGAATCCGCAGATCAGGTAGAACGGCTCGGTCAGCGCGCGCACGCGCCGCGCGAAGCGGGTGCCGACCATCGCGGCGCGGAACGCGCGGTCCTGGGCGAGGGCGATCAGACGCGCCACAAGGAAGGCCCAGCCGAAGACCGAGGCGAAGATCATGAACGTCGCCCACAAACGCTGCGTGTCGCTGTAGGCCCGCGGAATCTCGCCGAAGCCGGTCGTGCTCGCCGTGTACGCCATGAAGTACAGCGCCTGGAGAATGGTCATGTGCCACAGCCGGCCCTGCGCATCGACGCCGGGGATGAGCACCAGGCCGACGATGCCAATCGCGAAAACCGCGATGACGTAGATCAGCGGCGCGCGCAGACGCCGCAGGGCGAGGAAGAGAATGCTGCTCGACATCGCCCCGGCGCTCAGCGCCTCTGCATCGTGGTCTCGACGATCAGGATGACGACCGACACGATGTTCGCGAGCAACGCACCGGCCGACAGCGAGACGATGCTCGCGATGGTGGCGTTCGCGAGCGCGCCGCCGGCCACCGGCTCTGCAAAGAACCAGACCAGGGCCGCGGCGGCGAACTGCAGGATCGCGACCAGGCTGGTGGCGAGGTGGATCGCGCCGACCTGCGTGCGGTCGCCGAACTTGAGCACCGTGGCGACGATGTTGACCACAAAGGCGGCGAAAAACTCCCAAAGGTGGTGGTGCCGCGGGTCGGTGATCTCGCCATAGACGAAGCCGAAGTTGAGCGTCGCCGCAAGCACGATAAAAAAGCCGAAGATCACTTTTTCGAGGTTCATACTCGGTCTCCGGGGTCAGTGGCCTTCAATAGTAGCGCGCGCCCAGTCGAGCACCAGCGCGAGGCGCGGCGGCAGCACGTCCTCGGCCTCGTCGAAGCTCACCCAGCGCCATTCGTGATGCTCGGGGCGGCCCAACTCGGGCGAGACCGGCAGTTCGACGTCCGCGGTTTCGGTTTCGGCCAGGTAGTAGCGCGCGATCTTGCCGCCTGTATAGGGCAGGGTTTCCTTGTAGACGTCCTCGCCGAACGGGTAATCGAGATCGGCGAGCCCGGTCTCCTCGAACACCTCGCGCTGAGCAGCATGGAATTCGGTTTCGTCGTCCTCGATTACGCCCTTGGGGAAGTCCCAATTGGCGTAGGCGCGCAGCACCAGCAGGCGCGCGCCCTGCGGCGTACGCCGAAAGACCACGGCGCCGGCCGATCGCGGGGGACGCTTATCCATGACGCATTGTCGCCGATTGCCGCGCATTGCCCAACGCGCTGAACGGGCAGCGTTTTTCGGGTACTTGAATCTTCGCCGGTCGAGCGCCATCTAACAGGCATGAATTCACGTGAATTGCGCAGCTGGATGTGGGCCGAGGCGCTCGCGATGTTTGACGAGGCCGAACGCCTGCAGCGCCGCTTTTTCCGCGCCGGCCGAGAGACCGCGCAGGCCACCTGGGAGCCTCCGATCGACGTGATCGAGACCGCAGGCACGCTGGTGCTGCACATCGCGCTGCCGGGCGTGGCCGAAGAGTCGATCGTGCTCGTCGACGAGCCCGGCGCGATCACGATCTGCGCGCTGCGCCCGTTCTTGGCGGGCGCCGGCAGTGGAGCTCGCATCCACCGTGTCGAGATTCCGTACGGACGGTTCAGCCGGCGCGTGCCGCTGCCGAACCACCTGCTCGAGCTCGCCGACCGGCACTACGCGGACGGTTGCCTGACGCTGACCTTTGCCAAGCGCACGAAGGAGACGCAATGACGCCCTGGCCCCGACTGAAGAGGCTGCTCGGCAGCGACGCGGCGCAGGCGGACGCCGCGCCGCGCGCGCCCGTGGCGCCCGCGGCCGCCAAGCCGCTGCCCGAGGACGCCATCGCGCTCGTTCCGGTGCGCAACATCGTGCTGTTCCCGGGCGTGCTCGCGCCGGTCACGATCGGGCGCGAAAAGTCCGTCGCCGCGGCGCAGGAGGCGGCCAAGCACGAGCGCCGGGTCGGATTCCTGCTGCAGCGCGACCCGAAGATCGACGCACCGACGCCGGAGGACCTGTACTGGGTCGGCACCGCGGGGCAGATCCTGCGCTACGTCACCAGTCCCGCCGGTGCGCATCACCTGGTGGTGCAGGGCCAGACGCGATTCCGCGTGCTCGAGTTCCTCGAGGGCTGGCCCTATCTCGTCGCACGCGTGGCATGGATCGAAGAGCCGTCCGCGCTCACGCCCGATATCGAGGCGCGCTTCCTGCAGCTCAAGCAACACGCGGTCGAGGCAGTCGGGCTGCTGCCGCACGCCCCAGACGAGCTCGGCGGCGTTGTCGAGGGCGTCGACTCGCCGGCGGCGCTCGCCGACATGGTTGCCAACCTGCTCGACGTGAAGCCCGAGGAGAAGCAGGCGTTGCTCGAAACCTTTGCCCTGGAGCTGCGGCTCGACCGCGTGCTCGAGCTGCTCTCGCAGCGCGTCGAGGTGCTGCGCATCTCGAAGGAAATCGGCGAGCAGACCAAAAAAGCCTTCGACGATCGCCAGCGCGAGCATGTGCTGCGCGAGCAGATGCGCCAGATCCAGAAGGAGCTGGGCGAGGACGAGGATGAGCGCGCCGAGCTCGAAGAGCTCAAAAAGGCGATCGAGTCCGCCGGCATGCCCGAGGACGTTGCCAAGCACGCGCGCAAGGAACTCAAGCGCCTGCAGCGCATGCACGAAAGTTCGGGCGAGTGGTCGATGCTGCGCACCTATCTCGAATGGCTCAGCGAGCTGCCCTGGACGCTCGAGCCGCAGAAGCCGATCGACATCGCGGCCGCGCGGCGCGTGCTCGACGAGGATCATTTCGGCCTTGAGAAGGTGAAGCGTCGCATCCTCGAGTACCTCGCGGTGCGTAAGCTCGCCCCCGAGGGCAAGAGCCCGATCCTGTGCTTCGTCGGGCCTCCGGGCGTGGGCAAGACCTCGCTCGGCCAGTCGATCGCGCGCGCGACGGGACGCGTCTTTCAGCGCGTCGCGCTCGGCGGCCTGCACGACGAGGCCGAGATCCGCGGGCACCGGCGCACCTACGTCGGCGCGCTGCCCGGCAACATCATTCAGGCTGTGCGCCGCGCGGGCAGCCGCGCGGCGGTGCTGATGCTCGACGAAATCGACAAGCTCGGCATGGGCGGGTTTCACGGCGATCCGGCTTCGGCGCTGCTCGAGGTGCTCGATCCGGAGCAGAACGCAAAGTTCCGCGACAACTATCTGGGCGTCGACTTCGATCTTTCGCGCATGCTGTTCATCACCACGGCGAACGTGCTCGACACGATTCCCGGGCCGTTGCGCGACCGCATGGAAATCATCCATCTCCCGGGCTACACGGAAGAGGAAAAGCTCGAGATCGCGCGCCGCTACCTGGTGAAGCGCCAGCTCGAGGCGAACGGATTGACCGCAGACCAGGCTGGGCTCAGCGATGCCGCATTGGCTGCGATCGCGCGTGATTACACGCGTGAGGCCGGCGTGCGCAATCTCGAGCGCGAGATCGGCGCGGTATTGCGCACTGTTGCGATGCGCATTGCCGAGGGTGAATCGCCGGCGCTGCCGGTCGTCGTCGACGCCGGGGAGCTGCATGGGGTCCTCGGCGCGCGCCGCTTCGAGAGCGAGGTGGCCGAGCGCACCAGCGTGCCGGGTGTGGCGACAGGGCTTGCCTGGACGCCGGTCGGCGGGGACATCCTCTTCATCGAGGCGAGCCAGGTGCCCGGCAAGGGCAAGCTGATCCTCACCGGGCAGCTCGGCGAAGTGATGAAGGAGTCGGCGCAGGCCGCGCTGACGCTGGCCAAGAAGCTGCTCGACGACCCGCTCGACAAGACCGACCTCCACGTGCACGTGCCCGCGGGTGCGACGCCGAAGGACGGGCCGAGCGCGGGCGTGGCGATGTACCTCGCATTGGTGTCGCTCCTCACCGGGCGTCCGGTGCGCAGCGACGTGGCGATGACCGGCGAGATCTCTCTGCGCGGCATGGTGCTGCCGATCGGCGGGGTGAAGGAGAAGGTGCTCGCCGCGCTGCGCGCTGGGATCGGCACCGTCATGCTGCCGCGGCGCAACCAGAAGGATCTCGAGGACGTGCCGTCGGAAGCGCGCGAGCGGATCGAGTTCGTCTGGCTCGACCGTGTCGAGGACGCGGTGGCCTGCGCGATCGGCGAGCTGCCGCCCGCGCAGAAGGCAGCCTGATCGACGCTGCGGCGCGGCCGGCGCTGCTCCGCAGCGAAACCAGACGGAAACAAAAAGCAACATACTGTGTGTTGAAGCGCAGGGCGTTGGTGCGTGAACCTGTGTGCGTCGCAATGGCACTCACGCAAGGAAGGAGAACGTCATGCTGCTCGAACTCGCGGACTACTACGCGATCATCTTTTTGGTGCCGTTCTTCGCGCTGCATTTCGCCTGGCGTGCGCGGAACTACAAAACACCGGCAGGCTGGAAGACGCGCGCGCTGATCGTGAGCGGGGCGATTTTCGGCGTAACCATGGCCGTGGGCATCGGCTGGGGCGCCGTGCTGCCCGGGACGAGCCTGGTCGACGGCGCCGCGCTCGGCACCTGGGGCGGCGCGGCAATCGGGATTCTCGTCTACGAGCTGGCGCACTACTGGTATCACCGCGCCGCGCACAGCTGGAACTGGCTCTGGCGCCTCGGCCACCAGATGCACCACAGCGCGGAGTCGCTCGACGCCTTCGGCGCCTACTACCTGCATCCGATCGATGCGGCGCTGTTCACGACCTGGGCGGTGCTCGTGTTCTATCCGCTGCTCGGGCTGACGCCAGAGTCCGGTGCGCTTGCCGGGGCATTCCTCGCGTTCAACGCCGCGTTCCAGCACGCCAACATCCGCACCCCGCATTGGGTCGGCGCGATCGTGCAACGCCCGGAAAGCCACGCGATTCATCACGGGCGCGGCATCCATGCCTACAACTACTCGGATCTGCCGCTGTGGGACATGGTCTTCGGCACCTACCGCAATCCGCAGCCGGGGCAGGAGCCGCAGGAAGCGGGCTTCACCGACGGCGCGTCGAGCCGAATCGGCGCGATGCTGGCGTTTCGCGACGTGTCCGGGGCGCCGGCGCCGCAAGCGCCGCGCCCGACGCTGCGTCCTCGCTTCGGCGTGCGCTAAAAGTCACAAGCGAAGCCCCGCGCCCGCGCCTCTGCGCGCGGGTGCGGCGTAAAATCAGCAACGATGCGACGCCGAGTTCGCCTCCTACTCCTCGCGCTGCTCTGCGCGGCGCTGGCCGCCTGCGCCACCAACCCGATCACCGGCCGCAACCAGTTCATGCTGGTCTCGGAAGACTATGCGATCGGCAGTTCGGCGGCGGCCTACCGCTCGATGATGGGGCAGCTCGGCAGCCGCGACAAGCTCGAAACCGGCACCGCGCGGGTCAAACAGATTCACGACATCACCGACCGGCTGATCGCCCAGGCGGTGCGCTTCCGGCCGGATTCGGCGAACTGGAAGTGGCAGATCGAGGTGATCAACGATAAGAAGATCGTCAACGCGTTCTGTATGGCCGGGGGCAAGATGGGCATCTACACCGGCTTCTGGACCAAGCTGCACGCGACTGACGATGAGCTGGCGCAGGTCATGGGGCACGAAATCGCCCATGCGCTGGCGAGCCACCCACGCGAGGGCATTTCGACCGCGATCGGCGTTGGTGTGGGGGTCACCGCGTTGGCGGCGCTCACCGCACGCAACAGTAACGATTTCAATCGCAACTTGGATATCGGGGCGATTGCGGCGGCACTTGCCATTCAGTTGCCGCACAGCCGCCTGGCTGAATCGGAGGCCGATCAGATCGGTATCGAACTCGCGGCGCGCGCGGGCTACAACCCCGAGGCCGCGGTGACTTTGTGGCAAAAGATGGCCAAGGAAGATTCCAACGCGCCGATGGAGTTTCTCTCGACGCACCCGGCACCGGAAACGCGCATCGCGCAGCTGCAGGCATTGGTGGCCAAGGTCGAACCACTCTATCTTGCGGCGAAGGCGCAGGGCGCGGAGCGCGTGCCCAACTTTGTCGCAGTGCCCGAGGCGGCAAACGAGCGCGTGGTGATCCGATCCGGCGAGGAGACGCGCGAGGCCTATGCCAAGCGCACGGCGAAGACGGCGGATGCGATGACCTTTGTGGCGGACGAGGTTGAACGCTTCCGGCGGGGCGAGGTGACGCTGAACTGCACGTTCGGCTGTTTCACGTATCGTGCGAACAAACGCGAGTGGGCGGTTTATCACCGCGATGGCGCGTGGCGCGAGCTTGCGGTTTCCGTGATGCGTGCCGACACGCTTTCCGACCTGTCGTACTTCATGCTCGGCGAGGCGGCGCACGGTCTGGGTTTCGAGGACGCGGCGCGGGTGTATTACCAGCGCGCGATTGACGCTGCGCGCGAAGGTCACGCCTGCGGCGGCCTGCTAAGCAGCTGCGAAGGCTTCGACGTCACCAAGCTCGCAAACGCCCGGCTCGCCTCGGCCCGCTAAGCCCGAAAGAGAATCGCTGCGCGCAACGCCGCCGGGCGCCGCTAGGAGGAGGAGGGGAAAACGCGGCGTTCCGGCAAGGCCTACGCGCGCGCGCAGCATGAAGCCAGTCTAGAGGCCACAGCGCGGCGTCGCTTGACCACGATCAACGCGGGTGCGTGAACCGTTGCAGTTTCAGCGCTCGCTTGGAGGCACCCGCTCGAGATCGGCCAGCCAGGCCGCCGCGCTGCCGTCGGACGGCGCGCGCCAGTCGCCGCGCGGCGAAAGCGACCCGCCCGAGCCCACCTTGGGCGCGTTTGGCAGCGCGCTGCGCTTGAACTGGCTGGTCTGGAAAAACCGCGTCAGGAACACGGACAACCATTTGCGGATCTCGGCGAGCCCGTAGCCGTCCTTGCCCTGCCAGGCGCTCCAGGCGAGGAACGCGATCTTGCTGGGCGCGTAGCCGAAGCGCAGCGTGTAGTAGAGGTGAAAGTCCTGCAGGGCGTAGGGACCGATGACCGCCTCGGTGAGCTGGGTCGGCTGGCCATGCTTGCTGCCCGGCACCAGTTCCGGGCTGATCTCGGTGGCGAGCACGCGCTCGAGCGCACGGGTCACCGGGCGATCGAACTGCCCCGAGCCGGCGACCCAGCCGATCAGGTACTTGATCAGCGTCTTGGGCACCGAGGCGTTCACGTTGTAGTGCGACATCTGGTCGCCCACGCCGTAGGTGCACCAGCCGAGCGCGAGCTCGGAAAGATCTCCGGTGCCGACGACGATGCCGGCGTGGTGATTGGCAAGACG
>JAJDNJ010000278.1 GCA_022340705.1 Betaproteobacteria bacterium | reverse complement strand
GCCAGAATGAACAAGAGCACGAGAGGTATTGGCCTCGTTTTGAGGCCGAGCTTCGTAGCGGCGCGGAGGCTCGCGCGTCATGACCCAGCTCGCCCTGGTCATCGACCTAAACGTCTGCGTCGGCTGCCATGCCTGCGTGACGAGCTGCAAGGAGTGGAACACCTCCGGGCCGGCCGGGCCGATGGGCGATGAGCGTCCCTACGGCGAGGATCCGAGCGGCACGTTCTTCAACCGGGTGCAAACCTTCGAGGTGGGCAGCTTTCCGGATACGCAGACGGTGCACTTCCCGAAGTCCTGCCTGCACTGCGAGGATCCGCCCTGCGTGCCGGTCTGCCCGACCGGTGCGAGCTACAAGCGTGCCGAGGACGGCATTGTGCTGGTCGACTACGACAAGTGCATCGGCTGCAAGTATTGCGCCTGGGCCTGTCCCTATGGCGTGCGCGAGCTCGACGAGCAGCAGAAAGTGATGAAGAAGTGCACGCTGTGCGTCGACCGGATCACCGACGCGGCACTGCCCGAGGCCGAGCGCAAGCCGGCCTGCGTGCTGGCCTGCCCGACGAACGCGCGCCTGTTCGGCGACGTGCACGATCCCGAGTCGGTGGTGTCGCGTGCGATCCGCGAGCAGGGTGGCTATGCGCTGATGCCGGAGTGGGGCACGCAGCCGGCGAACCATTATCTTCCACGCCGTCGCACGGAGATCACGGTACACCGCGACGAGCTGATGCGCGTCGACAATCCGCTCAAGGTCGACGGCAAGCTGCCGCGTCCGGCGCCCGGCACGCCGGCGCTCGATGACGTCACCACCTGGTAGAAGGATGCGGCCCGCGCTCTCGGTCATTCTGCTCACCACGCTGATCGGCGCGGGGCAGGGACTGTTTCTTGCGATGCTTGCGGCCGAGCTCGGCGCGCATTTCGAAGCCTGGCGCGCGCTGCCCGAGGTCTTCGTCGCGCGCGCTGCGGCACTCGCGCTCGTGCTGCTGATCGGCGGTCTGGCGGCCTCGTTCTTTCATCTCGGGCGACCGTTGCGCGCCTGGCGCAGCGCCGCGCAGTGGCGCAGCTCGTGGCTGTCGCGCGAGGTGATCGCGCTGCCCGCGCTGATGGGGCTCGTGGCACTGTACGGCGGCGCGCACCTCGAAGCGGGCGCTGCGCTGCGCCCGCATCTCGCCTGGATCGGGTTGCTCGGCGGAATCACATGCCTCGCGCTGTACCTGTGCACGGGGATGATCTACGCCTGCCTGCGCTTTCTGCAGGAATGGGCGACACCGCTGACGGTCGTCAATTTCACCGTGCTTGGCGCGGCCTCGGGGTTCTCGGTGGCGGCGGCCCTCGCACGCCTCGACGGGCTCGATGCGGCGAGTGGCTACGCGCTCGCGGCGCTCGCACTGACTGCGCTCGGCCTGCTCGGGCGCGTCGCGACGCTGCTGCGCAACGCGCGCCTGAGGCCGAAATCGACGCTTGCAACGGCGATCGGGATCAAGCACCCGCGCATCGCGCAGAGCGCGGCAGGATTTCTCGGTAGCGCGTTCAACACGCGCGAGTTCTTTCACTGCCGCCCGCAGACTTTCGTGCGCGCGATGAAGTGGAGCTTCCTGGGCGCTGGTTTCGTCCTGCCGGCGCTTCTGCTGGGGGTCGGCCTCGCGCAGGGCGCCGCGGTCTGGTTCGTCGCGGCGCCGCTCGTGCAGTGGCTCGGGCTGCTCGCGGAACGCTGGGTGTTCTTCGCTGAGGCGAATCACCCGCAGAACCTTTACTACCGCGCGTTTGCCTAACGAAGGAGGTGGGTGGCGCCGCGCGCATGCTGCGCTGCACCCATCGGTTTGGCGGCGGTGCGCGGAGGCATTTGATATATTAGCGAACGCTAATAAAAGCACCTGACATGAATAGGGTTTCCGGGTCCGGGCGGCGCCGGTTGAATCGGGTGTGCGCCTGCCTTATAACCTAGCGTCCCAACCGAGACGGAGATGACCATGCAGTTCGACAAGGAACTCGATGCGCGCGGACTGAATTGCCCGCTGCCCATCCTGCGCGCGAAGAAATCGCTTACCGACATGCAAACGGGCCAGGTGCTGAAGATTGTCGCGACCGACCCGGGCTCGGTGAAGGACTTCGAAGCCTTTGCGAAGCAAACGGGCAACCAGCTCCTGTCCTCCAGCGAGGAGAACAAGGAGTACACCTTCTACATGAAGCGCAAGTAGGGCCTCGGCGCCAGCCGACCGGAGCGTTTGCCGATGGCGACCTACGCCGAAATGCAGGAAGTCTTCGAGGACATCCGTAGCGATTTTCGTTACGACCACGAGCTGAACGGCTGCCTGAACTGCGGCATCTGCACCGCGACCTGCCCGTCGGCGCATTTCTACGACTACAGCCCGCGCGAGATCGTGCAGCTGCTGTGGACCGAGAACGTCGAGCAGATCTACGACGCGATGCAGGAGAAGATCTGGGCCTGCGCACAGTGCATGACCTGCGCGGCACGCTGTCCGTTCAAGAACTCGCCCGGCGGCCTGGTCGCGATCATGCGCGAGGTCGCGATCAAGCACGGGTTCCAGTCGGCGAAGGACGTGCTGCGGCCCTTTGGGCGGGTGATGCTGAAGCTGATCACGACCGGCAATCAGCTCTCGCCGGACATGATCCAGCCCGATCACTTTCCGGACTGGGGTCCCAATATCCAGAAGGTTGAGGGCGACCTGAAAACGCTGCGCAAGGCGATCCCGATGAAGACGCTGCAGACCACCGACACGGCCTGGGAAGTGGCGATCAAGACCTCGGTCGAGATGTACACGATCTGGGAAGAGACCGGGGTGCTGAAGCAGCTCGAGACGATGGACGAGAACCTGTTCGACGTGATCGAGGACTTCATCGACGAGAAGCGCGAAGAGTACGCGGACTGGCTCGAGGAACAGGAAGACAAGGAGGACGCATGAGCGAACCGACCGGCGGAATCGCAGGCCACGGCGCATTCTTCCAGCCGACGAATCTGTCGCCGGCGGATGCCGAGAAGGCCACCGACTGGGTGCGAAAGCGCGTCGACCGGCGCGAGGTGGACCTCGGCGAGCGCATGGACGACGTGCGCGAGCACATGTGGGAGCTGGAAAAGGAAGGGCAAATCATCGTCCACCGCATCACCGATGCGCACCAGCCGCGCGTGGTCAAGACGCTGTTCGGCTGGGACAAGAAAATTCCCACTGCGCAGCTCTGGCATCACAAGAGCTGCGGCCAGTGCGGCAACATCCCCGGCTACCCGACCTCGCTGCTCTGGACGATGAACGAGCTCGGCATGGTGCCGGGTAGGGACTATCTCGACGAGACCGACCAGACCTCGTGCACGGCGTGGAACTACCACGGCTCGGGCATCGGCAATGTCGAGTCGCTCGCGGCCGTGTTTCTGCGCAACTTCCACCAGTCCTACGTCTCGGGCAAGCGCCTGGGGCACGACGCAGGGCATTTCTTTCCGCTGGTCCACTGCGGCACCTCGTTCGGCAACTACAAGGAGGTACGCAAGTACCTCATCGAGAACGCCGCGCTGCGCGAGCGGGTGACCAAGATCCTCGGCAAGCTCAACCGGCTGGTCGACGGCAAGCTCGTGATCCCGGAAGAGATCGTGCATTACTCCGACTGGGTGCACGTGATGCGCAATGACATCGCGTCCAAGCTGCAGAAGATCGACGTGTCGAACATCCGTGCCACGGTGCACATGGCCTGCCATTACTCGAAAATGGTGCACGAGGACGCGATCTACGACCCCGAGGTGCTCGACGGCAACCGCGCGGCGACCGGCACCGGCATTGCGCAAGCGCTCGGTGCACAGGTGATCGACTACTCGACCTGGTACGACTGCTGTGGCTTCGGCTTTCGCCACATCATCTCGGAGCGCGAGTTCACCCGCTCGTTCACGGTCGACCGCAAGATCCGCGTGGCGCGCGAGGAGGCGAACGCCGACTTGATGCTGGGCATCGACACCGGCTGCGTCACCACCATGGACAAGAACCAGTGGATCGGACAGGCGCACACCCAGAAGGTGTCGTTGCCGATCATGGCCGACATCCAGTTCGCGGCGCTTGCCTGCGGCGCCGATCCGTTCAAGATCGTGCAGCTGCAGTGGCATGCGAGCCCCTGCGAGGAAGTGGTCGAGAAGATGGGCCTGTCGTGGAGCGATGCGAAGAAGCGCTTCGAGGCCTACCTGGAAGAGGTCAAGGCCGGCAAGATCGAGTATCTGTACAAACCCGAGCTTGCGGCGGCCTGAGATGGACGACACGATTCTGATCGTCGGCGGCGGGCCGACCGGTCTCGCGGCGGCGCACGGCGTTGCCTCGGTCGGACGCAAGGCGGTGCTGGTCGACAAGGCCGATCGCCTCGGCGGCGCGCCGATCCTATCGGGCTACGCGAAGCTCGTGCCCTCGGGCGAATGGGCGAAGGACGCGATTGGCCGCATGGTGACGCGCGTCGCGTCGCACCCGAACGTCGGCGTGCACACCTCGACCAAGGTGACCGCGCTCGAGGGCGAGGCGGGCGACTTTCGCGCGACGCTGTCCAACGGCGAGACGGTGGCGGCCGGCGCGGTGATCCTCGCCACGGGCTTCACCCACTTCGACGCGATCAACAAGCCGGAATGGGGCTTCGGCAGCTTCCCCGACGTGGTGACGACGACTCAGGTCGAGCAGATGGTCGGCGCCGGCAAGATCGCATGCCCGTCGGACGGCCGCACGCCGGAGCGCGTCGCGATCCTGCTCTGCGTCGGCTCGCGCGACCGGCAGATCGGGCGCGAATGGTGCTCGAAGATCTGCTGCACGGTGTCGACCAACCTGGCGATGGAGATCAAGGAGCTTTCGCCCGAGACCGACGTCTATATCTATTACATGGACATCCGCACCTTCGGTCTCTACGAGGACAAGTTCTACTGGACTTCGCAGGAGGAATTCGGCACCAAGTTCGTCAAGGCACGCATCGCCGAGGTGACGATCGCGCCCGACGGCAAGCGCCTGCTGGTCAAAGGCGAGGACACGCTGGTCAAGCGGCCGATCGTCATCCCCTTTGACCTGGTGGTGCACGCCATCGGCATGGATCCGAACGAGGACAATCCGGAGATCGCGCGCGTGTTCGGTGTCGGTCTCGAGAAGCACGGTTTTCTCGAGCGCGGCGAGCACTACACCAGCACTTTCGGCTCGACGCGTCCCGGCATCTACGTCGGCGGCTCGGCGCTCGCCCCGGAGGACATCGACAGCTGCATCGCGCACGGCCTTGCCATGGCGATGCGCGCGGTCGGCGAGCTCCAGGCGCGCAGCGCGCAGCCGGCCTGAGCGCGGTCCACCCGACGCGATGCACTCGCTCGACGCGCAGCGCTTCGACAAGCATTTCTCCGCCTTTCTGTCTCTGGCCGAAGCGGGACCGGGGCTCGGCGCCTATGTCGAAGGCCTCGAAGCGAAGCGCCGGCTATTCGCGGACGTGCTCCACCCGGCGCGGCGCGCTGCGCTCGGCGTCGAGGATTTGCGCGCGCTGCTCGAAACGGTGTTCACCGCCCGGCGCAAGCTGTTTCCGATTCTGGAGCGCATGGAGAACGGTGCGCTGCGCGCCGCGGTCGAGGCGCTGCTCCAGGGCACGACGCCGGCCGAGGCGCGCATCGCCGAGTTCTGCGCCGCGCTGCCATTTGCGCGTGCCGAAGGACGCGAGGCACGCATGCGCGACCGCAAGTTGCGCGGCGCAGCGCACGATTTCGCCGCCGAGCTGCTCCATTTCGCCGAGCCGGAAGCGCAGCCGCTGATGACGCGCTGGGTTTGGGATGCGGGCACCTCGAGCGGCGCGCTGCGCGAGCTCATGAACGTGCCCGACAACGCCGCGCGCGTGGCCTTGGTTGCCAACGCAGAGACCATCGGTGCCGCGCGTGACTGGATCGTCGAGCGCGTCGCAGAGCAGGGCATCTACCGCGATCACCACTGGTGGGCCGATCTGCTGTTCGCGATGGCCTACGTCGACTACTTCCGCGCCATGACGGGGGGCACTCTGGGCTCGGATTTCATGCGCGGGAGTACCGCCGACGAGCAGCTGCGCAAGCTGCTCGGCATCGACCCCGAGCGCGTGCGCGGCCGCTCGCGCGTGCGGCGCGCGCCCACGCTCCACTGAGAAACCCGGACCCTAAGCGACCATGCCGATCCACGAAAAATCGCTCATCGACCCAGACCGGCTGCTGTCGGCCGAGAAGCTGGTGATCGACGGCATCGACGTCTCCGGGCACTGGAACACGACGATCCTGCCGCGCACCGTGCCGGACTACGACCCGGAGTTCCAGAAGAAGATTCGCGCGCTGCCCGGCGGCGAAAACGTGCATCGCTGCTGGCAGTGCGGCTCGTGCACCAACGCGTGCACGATGTACGCGATCAATACCGACTTCAACCCGCGCTACTGGATCTACTGCACCAACCTCGGGCTGACTTCGGAGATCGTCAAGGACAAGGACATCATCTGGCAGTGCGTGTCGTGCAACAAGTGCACGAACATCTGCCCCAAGGACGTGCGGCCCGAGGGCGTCATGAAGGCGCTCGCGCACTGGCTCGAGGAAGAGGGGCACACGACGCGCTCGAATCCCACGCTGTTCGACGAGGAGTTCACGCGCCAGTGCCTCGAGCGCGGGCGGATCGAGGACAGCGAGGTGATGTTCAACTTCTTCAAGAAGACCGGAGAGGATGCGATCGAGCTGATGAAAAAGGGCTGGCTCGGCGTGTTCATCGCGCGCATGAACAACCTGCCGCTGCTGCGCGAGAAACGCATCCTGCCGTTTATCGCCCGCCTGCCGATCGTCGGGCCGTTGAAGATGGGCTGGGCGATGCTGTTCAAGCCGCGCACGCGGTCCTGGGGACGTACCGGGGAGGTGCTGCGGGCCTACGTCGACGAACAGAAGAGGAAGGCACAGGCGCATGGCTAAGGTGGCCTACTACCCGGGCTGCGCGCTCGAGGGCTCTGGCGGACCGTACGACCGCTCGACGCGCGCGCTGGTCAAGGAGCTCGGTCTCGAGATGCACGATCTCGACGACTGGAACTGCTGCGGCGCGATGGAGGTGAAGAACGTCCATCCCATGCTGCAGACCTACATGTCGGCGCGCAATCTGGCGATCGCCTCCGAGAAGATGGGCTACGACACGGTGATGGCGCCCTGCAACGGCTGCTATCACAATCTCAAGAAAGCCGAGTACGAGTGCGCGACCTCTGACGAGACGATGCAAACCGTGCAGGATCTCGCACAAAAGTCGGAGGACCCGGTGTACCGCGGCGACGTGCGCACCGTGCACCTGCTCGAGTGGCTGATGGAGACGCTCGGCCCGGACGGCATCAAGGCGCGCATCCGCAATTCGCTCAAGGGTCTCAAGATTGCGAATTACTACGGCTGCATGTACACGCGGCCGCGTCAGATCTTTCCCGAAAAGGATCAGGGCCCGGGCTCGGAATCGAGTCACAAGCCGCATTTCATGGACGACCTGCTCGAGGCCGCGGGCGCGGTGAATGTCGACTTTCCTCTGAAGACCGCCTGCTGCGGCGGCGCGCACACGCTGTCGGACTCGGACACCTCGACGCAGCTCGTGCTCAACCTGCTGCAGGCGGCCGAGGACTGCGGCGCCGAGGTGATCGCGACCGAATGCCCGACCTGCCATTCCGGGCTCGAGATGCATCAGGTGCGCGCCGAGCTGAAGTTCGGGATCCAGACCAAGCCGAAGATCCTGTATTTCACGCAGCTGCTCGGGCTCGCGCTCGGCCTGTCTGCGCGCAAGCTGGCGATCCACGAGAACGTGAGCGACGCCATCGACCTGCTCGAAGACAAGGGCATACTCTAGGGGCATGCGCCCCTGCAACAACTGCGAATTCCGCCCCGAGCTCTACTACGACGCCGAATTCCAGATCTGGGTGCGGGTCGAGAAGGACGGGGAGGTGAGCGTGGGGATGACCGACATCTCGCAGACGCGGGCCGGCAAGATCATGCACGTGCGCGTGCGCCGGCCGGGCAGCCGGCGGCCGCAGGGCAAGCCGGTCGCGACCGTCGAGACCGGCAAGTGGGCCGGCCCGGTGCCGAATCCCTTCGACTGCGTGATCGCCGCCGCGAACGAGGCCGTGCTCGCGGCGCCGGAGCGGATCAACCGGGATCCCTACGCGGAGTGGATCGCGCGCGTGCGGCCCGAGACGGACATCGAGCAGGCGCTCGCCGGCCTGCTGACCGGCCCCGAGGCCGAAGCCGGCTTCTGCGCGCGCTGCCGCGCGGACGGCATCGAGTGCAAGCGGCTCGAAGGGTAGGCCCAGCCGTGGCCGAGCCGCACATCCTCGATCACGACGAGAAGAAGGTCGTCATCGTGATGACCAGCGGCCCGTCTTCGCCGGAGCGCTGCGCGACGCCGTTCTTCATGGGCGCGCTGCTCGCTTCGATGGACGCCGAGGTGACCATCTTCTTTACCATGGAAGGCGTGCGCCTGGTGCAAAACGGCGTCGCCGAGAACTTGACGGCGATGGAAGGCGGTAAAAAAATCATCGAGTTCATGCGCGATGCGAAGTCCGTCGGGGTCAAGTTCCACGCCTGCCGTCCGGCGCTGCCGGGCTACGATATCCAGCCGGTGAACCTGATTCCGGAAGTCGACGAGGTTTCCAGCGGCGGGGTGCTCGCCGACATGATCCTGACCTGCGACAAAGTGCTTTTCTTTTAGGGAGACGAAGATGGCGTCCGTCAAGAACTGCAACCTTCCCGACGATCTGTACTACAACGTCGAGAGCAACGTCTGGGTGCGCAAGGAGGCCGACGGCACGGTGACGATCGGGATGACCGCCTACGCCTGCGCGCTCGCCGGCGAGGTGGTTGCCTACACCCCGAAGAAAGTCGGCCGTTCGGTCGACGTGAACAAGTCGGCGGCCACGGTCGAGTCCGGCAAGTGGGTCGGCCCGGTCAAATCGCCCATCGGCGGCGAGGTCGTCGCGGTGAACGATGCCGTCAGCGCCAGCCCGAAGTCGATCAACGCCGATCCCTACGGCAATGGCTGGCTGGTGAAGATGAAGCCGGCGAACTGGGATGCCGACGCGGCCTCGCTCGTCACCGGTGACGCCGCGATGAAGGCCTTCGAGGCGAAGATGACAGCAGACGGCTTTGCGGGCTGTTAAAGAACAACGATGCACTGCACCGCAGCACTTCGTGCTGCGGTGCAGTGCCCTACTTTCAGAAAAAGCGGGTGAGTGGTGAATTGGAATGAGTTGATTGGGGAGGTCGAGGCGCTCGAGCCGGCGCGGTTCGACCGCGCGCTCGTCGAGCAGTTCGAGCGCGCGCCGCAAAAGGAGGGTGGGATTCACTTCTACACCCCGACCTTCAAGGCCTACTCGACGAGCGAAATTTCTGCCTGCGGCCAATCGGCCTGGCCCGCGGTGTCGATCACCGGCGGGGCCTGCAAGCTGCAATGCGATCACTGCAAGGCGAAGATCCTCGAGCCGATGATTCCGGCGACCTCGCCGGAAGCACTCTGGCGCGTGGTCGAAGCGCGCATCGCGGCGGGCGCGAAGGGGATGCTGCTCAGCGGCGGCTCGAACCATCGCGACGAGGTCGAGTACGGTCCGTTCCTGCCGACGCTGCGCCGGATCAAGGACCGCTATCCGGAGTTTCGCATCGCGATCCACACCGCGCTCGTCGACCGCGCGATGGCGCGCCGAATCGAGGCCGCCGGCGTCGATGCCGCGATGCTCGACGTGATCGGCGCGCAGGACACGATCTCGCAGGTCTACCACCTGCGCCGGCCGGTGGCCGATTTCGAGCGCTCGCTCGAGGCGCTGGTCGACACTTCGATGAAGGTGGTGCCGCATATCGTCCTCGGCCTGCACTACGGGCGCCTGCTCGGCGAATGGGCGGCGCTCGAGATGATTGCGCGCCATCGGCCCTCGGCGCTGGTGCTGGTGGTCGCGATGCCGTTCTATGCGCCGGCGCAGCGCCCTTTCGCGACGCCGGGGTCGGCCGAGGTCGGCCGCTTCTTCCTCGATGCGCGCCGCGCGCTGCCCGACCTGCCGCTGCTGCTCGGCTGCGCGCGTCCCGCCGGGCGCGCCAAGCTGGAGATCGACGCCTACGCCGTGCTCGCAGGCCTTTCCGGCATCGCGCACCCGGCCGAGGGGATCGTCGATCTCGCGTTGCGCCTGGGGCGCGACGTCAAAGTCACGCCCGCCTGCTGCTCGATCGCGGTGGGCGAAGAGGTGCTCGCGCTCGAGGACGCGCAGGCCGCGCGCATCGACCCGGCGCTGATCGTCGCGCACGAGCGTCGCCGCGGGCGGCGCCTGGCGAACATCGCGGTGGTCGCGGGCTGAGCCGATGACGCGCAACGTCGATCTGCTCGTGATCGGCCTGGGACCCGCCGGCTCGAGCGCGGCCGCGGCGGCCGCCCGCGCCGGAGCCTCGGTGCTGTGCGTCGAGCGCAAGAAGGTGATCGGGATCCCGGTGCAGTGCGCCGAATTCATTCCGCTGCCGCTGGCGCGCTACGCCGCACCCGAGGCGCGCGCGCAGTCGGTCGATGCGATGGACACCGCGCTGCCCTCGGGCGCGCGCAGCCAGCGCGCGTTTCACGGCCTCATGATCCGGCGCGACCGGTTCGATCAGGGACTGGCGAACGCGGCGCGCGCGGCCGGCGCGGTGCTGTGGACCGACAGCGTGCTGCGCACCCTGGACACGGGCGCGCGCCGCGCCCGGATCAGCACCGCGACGGGGCTGCGCGAAGTCGGTTACCGGCTGCTGGTCGCGGCCGATGGGCCGCAGTCCGCGGTCGCCGCCTGTCTCGGCGTGGAACGCCTGCCGCTGGTCACGACGCGCCAATACACCGTGCCGCTGCGTCGGGCGCAGCGCGACACCGACATCTGGCTTTCGCCGCAGACGCCGGGCGGCTACGCCTGGCTGTTTCCCAAGGGCACGGTCGCGAACCTCGGGCTCGGCGTCGATCCGGCCTTCGAGTCCGACATGAAGGCGCCGCTCGACGCGCTGCACGAGACGCTGGTGGCCGAAGGTCGCGTCGGCGCCGACATCCTGCTGCGCACCGGCGGCCCGATCCCGGTCGGCGGGCTGCGCGCGCGGCTGGTCGAGGGCGACGTCGTGTTCGTGGGCGACGCGGCGGGCTTCACTCATCCGATCACTGGGGCGGGCATCGCGGCGGCGGTCGCCTCGGGCGAGCGCGCGGGCGAGGCGGTGGCCGGCACCCTGGCGGGCGATCGCGCTGCGCTCGCCGTCTACGAGGAAGAAATGCGCGAGCAGTTCGAGCCCAGCCTTGCGCGCGGACTGGGCGCGCGCAGGCGCATGGCGGGTATCTGGCGAACGGACCGCGCAGCGCGCGATGAGACACACCGTGCCGGATGGATCGCCTTCGACGAGTATTACGCAGCTGACGAGCCGCAGTTGAACCAGCATGGGGAGACCGAGACATGAAATCGAAACTAATCGCCGCGCTGGCGGGGCTGCTGCTGGCCGGCACCGCGCAGGCCCAAGGCACGTTCGAGGTCAAGTTCATGACGCCGGAGACGGCGTTGAAGGCGGCGCAGGCGGCGCTGACCAGCTGCCGCGACGCCGGCTACCAGGTTGCAGTTGCGGTGGTCGACCGCATGGGCGTGGTCCAGGTGCTGCTGCGTGACCGCTACGCCGGCGCGCACACGCCGCGCATGGCGCGCTCCAAGGCCTGGACCGCGGTGAGCTTTCGCACGAACACGGGCGAGCTCGCCGAGCTGACGCAGGCCGGCAAGCCGCAGAGCGGCGTGCGCCACTTGCCCGGCGTCGCGGCGGTCGGTGGCGGGATGACGATCGAAGCGAGCGGCTCGCTACTCGGCGCGATCGGCGTCTCGGGCGCGCCCGGCGGTGAAGCCGACGAAAAATGCGCCGCCGCGGGAATCGCGGTGATCCGTACCGATATCGAGTTCTAGGCGGCAGAGCCCATGGACGCAAGCGCGCAATCGATCGAAAACGTGCAGCCGCTGAACTTCTACCGGCCGAATCCGCATGTGCGCACCCCGGACATGCGCTCGCCGGAGTACGTGCAGATGAGCACCGCCGCGGCGATCACGCTCGGGCTGGTCGCGGGCAAGATGCACCGCACGGCCTGCACGCACTGCCTCAACCTGCTGGTGACCTATCCGGAGGGCTGCCGCGCGAACTGTGCCTACTGCGGGCTTGCGCGTCATCGAGAAGAGGCGCGCGACTACGCCGACCGCAACTTCATCCGCGTCGACTGGCCGACCGCGCGTTATGACGAGGTGATCGCACGGGTGCGCGCGGGCAGCGACCGCGGCCGCTTTCAGCGCATGTGCATCTCGATGATCACGCACCCGCGCTCGAACGACGATACCTTTGTGCTGCTCGAGAAATGGGTGCAGGCGGTGCCCGAGGTGCCAGTCTCGATCCTGTCGAACCCGACCACGCTCGAGCGCGGCGATCTGGTGCGCCTCAAGGCGCTCGGCGCGGAGATCTTCACGGTCGCGCTCGATGCGGTGACACCCGAGATCTTCGAGCGTACGCGCGGCAAGGGCGTCGACAGTCCGCATGACTTTGCGCGCTATTGGCGCACGATCGAGTGGGCGGCCGAGGTCTTCGGTCCGGAGCGCTTCGGCGCGCATCTGATCTGCGGCATGGGCGAGACCGAGCGCGAGATCCTCGAGGTCGCGCAACGCATCCGCGACATGGGCGGGCACAACCACATGTTCGCCTTCTTCCCCGAGCAGGGCTCGCTGATGGAGGACTGGCCGCCGGTGGACCGGGGCCAGTGGCGGCGCGTGCAGCTCGGACGCTTCCTGATCGATTACGCCGGTCGCCGGGTCGAGGAGATGACCTTTGATGGCGCTGGCCGGGTCACTGACTTCGGCCTCGCACGCGATGCGCTCGAACCGATCATCGCGTCGGGCAAGCCGTTTCGCACCTCGGGCTGTCCCGGCAAGGATGACAACGAGGTCTCTGCCTGCAACCGGCCCTACGGTGACTCGAGCCCGAGCGACATCCTGTCGTTTCCATTTGCGCCGGCCAAGCGCGACCTGGAGAAGATCCGCCGTCAGATGGACGGCGCCGACGTCAAGGCGGGGCGCTGAACTCCGGCCCGGCGCGCAGCCGGGCATCGCCGCTCAGCCGGCGAGGACTTTGCCGAGGTGATCCTCGATCGCGCGCACGCCGGGCACGCCTTCGACCGCGACGAGGATCGCCTTGCGCTGCTCGTCCGAGTCGACCACACCCCACAGGTAGGCGGTGCCGTTGGTCACCTGGACGTTGATGATGGCGCTCGCCGCCCAGCCCTCGTCGTCGATCGTCTTCAGGATGCGCTCGCGGATGCTCGCATCGTCCTGCGGCACGCTCTCGGTGGGCAGCGCTTCGCGCGCATGCAGGGTGCGCAGCAGGTCTGCGCGCGTGACCACGCCGACCAGCTTGCCATGCTCGATCACCATGACGCGCTTGATGCGGCGCCGGGTCATCAGATTGACGACGTCGGTGAGCGAGGCATCCGGCGAGACGCTGACGACGGGCTGCGACATCACGTCCTTAGCGACAAGGCCGTGCGTCTTGGTGAAGTCGCGCGCGCGATCCTCATCGGACATGAAAAACTGCAGCCAGCGCGAGCGCGGCCGGTCGGTGCCGAGCTCCGGACGGCGGATCAGGTCGCCCTCGCTGATGACCCCGACGACGTGCTCGCTCGGGTCGACGACGGGAACGGCGCTGATGCGTCGCTCGATCATGAGAGTGGCGATCTCCGGGACCCTCATGTCGGCGGTCACCGTGACCACGTTCGGAGTCATGACATCGCGTGCTTTCATGGCAGCCCCAGCGTAAAGGGCGCCATCTTACCGGGATTGAGCGGGATCAATCCGCCGCGTGGCGGGCTGGCGCGGGCCTGAGGCAGCGCGTCGGTTGATACCGCGATCAAAAAGCCTTTGCCTAAGCCACTGGCCAAGAAGGAAATATTTCATTAAATTCTAATACTGTTGCTGGCGGGCAGCCTGGCTTAGACACCAAACCGGAGGAGACGACCATGGACGCCGCACCCAATACCGCACTGATCGACGATTTGATCAAGCAGCGCCTCGACGAACTGCTGCCGGAAAAGCTCGAGGCCGCGCTCGAAAAGCGCCGCGCGGAGACGACGCCCTCGATGACGATCATCGCCACCAAAGGAACGCTCGACTGGGCCTACCCGCCGTTCATTCTTTCGTCGACCGCGGCCGCGCTGGGCTGGAACGTATCGATCTTCTTCACCTTCTACGGCCTGACCCTGCTCAAGAAGGACATCTCCGACCTGCACGTCAGCCCGCTCGGCAACCCGGCGATGCCGATGAAGATGCCCTTCGGCCCGGAGTGGTTCCAATCGATCGCATGGAACATCCCGAGCGCGGTGCAGGCGGTGCCGGGATTCGAGGCGATGGCGACCACGCTGATGCGCCAGACGATCAAGAACAAGGGCGTGGCCGACATCA
>JAJDNJ010000276.1 GCA_022340705.1 Betaproteobacteria bacterium | reverse complement strand
AACACGCAACGCAGCCCGCCGTTCTCGAGCCGGCCGTAGGCGAGATCGGCGCCGCGGTGCGGGCAGTCGCGGTCGATCAGGCCGGCGCGGCCCTCGGCATCGCGGAACAGCACCAGGTCCTGGCCGAGCAGGCGCAGCGCGCGCAGCGGCCGCTCGGGGTCGGCGTCGAGCTCGTCGACCAGTGCCGCCGGCTGCCAGTAGCGGCGCAGCAGACTGCCCGCGGGCGTGCCCGGCCCGACTCGGGTCATCAGATCGTTCTGCTCAGGACGGATCATGCGAAACACTCCTCTCGCACCGAATGGTGCCGTGCCGCCCTCGCCACGGCAACCACGCGTTTAAGGTTTACACTCGCCCGACCCGAAACGTCAGCCAGTCAGAGAGGAATTTGCGCATGAGCATCGCTGGAAAAGTCGCCATCGTCACCGGCGCCGGAACGGGCGTCGGACGCGCCGCCGCGCTCGCGCTGCTGCGCGCCGGCTACCGCGTCGTCCTCGCCGGTCGCCGGCCAGAGCCGCTGGAGAACGTGAAGAAGGAGGCCGGCGCAGATGGCAAGAATGGGCTCTGCCTGCCGACCGACGTCGCCGATCCGGCGTCGGTGAAGGCGCTGTTCGCGAAGACCAAGGAAGCCTTCGGCCGGCTCGACGTGCTGTTCAACAACGCCGGGATCAACGCCCCAGGCATCCCGCTCGAGGAGCTGAGCGTCGAGCAGTGGAAGAACGTGGTCGACATCAACCTGACCGGCATGTTCCTCTGCACCCAGGAGGCGTTCCGCATCATGAAGGACCAGTCGCCGCGCGGCGGTCGGATCATCAATAACGGCTCGATCTCGGCGCACGCGCCGCGCCCGAACTCGGCGCCCTACACCGCGACCAAGCACGCGGTCACCGGGCTGACCAAGTGCACCTCGCTCGACGGGCGCAAGTACGACATCGCCTGCGGCCAGATCGACATCGGCAACGCGCGCACCGAGATGGCCGAGCGCATGGCGAAGGGCGTGCCCCAGGCCGACGGCGAGATTCGCGTCGAGCCGCTGATGGACGTGAACCACGTCGGCGAGGCCGTCGTGCATATGGCGAACCTGCCGCTCGAGACCAACGTCCAGTTCATGACGATCATGGCGACCAAGATGCCATTCGTGGGCAGGGGATGAGCGCGCCGCGCTTCGAGAAAGGCGCACTCACCGTCTACTTCGGCGAAAAGTCGGGCAAGTACCCGGACGGCAACCAGGTCGTCGTGCGCGGACGCGACACCCGGGTCGTGTTCGACACGCCGCTCGTCGCGAACCGCCTGCAGGCCGAGCTCGCCGGCACCGATCTCGTGATCCTCGGCCACATGCACGAGGACCACGCCGCCGGCCTGCACCTGCTGCCCGACGCTCGCGTGCTCGCGCATGCGGCAGACGTCGAGGCGGTGCGCAGCTGGGACGGGCTGAGGAAGCACTACGGCTACGCACCCGAGGTGCTCGATCGCTTCCGCGCGCGCATCGCGCGCGACTTCCACTGGGTCGCGCGGCCCGATGCGCAAGCCTACGAGGACGCTGCGTCCTGGGATTTGGGCGGAACCAGAGTCACCGCGTTCCACCTGCCCGGCCACACCGCGGGGCACTGCGCGCTGCTCGTCGAGCCCGAGGGCGTCGCGTTCATCGGCGACATCGATCTGTCGTCTTTCGGGCCGTACTACGGCGACGCGACCTCGAGCCTGGCCGACTTTCGCCGAACGCTCGAGCGCGTCAAGGACATACCGGCGACGACCTGGGTCACCTCGCACCACAAGGGCGTGATCACCGAGCACAGGGTCTTCCTCGAGTTGCTCGAGGCCTACGCTGCGAAGCTCGACCGGCGCGAAGAGGCCATCGCGGCCTACCTCGCGTCACGTCCTTCGTCGCTCGATGCATTGGTCGCGCAGCGCTTCCTCTATCCACAGGGCTACGCGCTCGATTTCGTCGATTCGGCCGAACGGCGCACGACGGCGCAGCATCTGCAAGCGCTGCTCGCGGACGGACGCGTGCGCGAAGACCGCGGGCGCTACTTCGCCGTCGCCTGAGACGGCAGGCGCAATGTCTCTACCCGCGCTGCAGCGCGAACGCCTGAAGCTGCTCGCGCGTATCGCCGTGGTCGGCGCGGCGATCGGCGCGATCTACGGTGTCGTGCTCGTCGTCACGCTCGCGGGGCCTGGCGGCGAGCTGCGCCGCCTGTCGATCGCCCTGTCGGGAGCGATCAGCGGCCTTCTGATCTCGGGCAGCATCGGCGCGATCGAGATGCTGCTGCTGCGTGCCGGCCCGCTGCGACGTCTCAACGCCCTGCCCTTCCTCGCCGTCGCTCTCGGCAAGTGTGTCGTCTACGGCGCGATCGTGATTGTTGCGGTCACCGTGGTGCCCGATCTGCTCCCCTTCGGGGCCAGCGCCATCACCAGCACACGAACGCCACGCACGCTCGCGATCACCGTCGCCTTCTCGCTCGCAGTCACGTTCGTGTTCGTCACGGTGCTGCAGGCGGCGACACTGCTCGGCCGGCGCGCCTTCCGCGACCTCGTGTTCGGCCGCTACCGCAGGCCGCGTGCCGAGCGCCGTTTCTTCCTTTTCGTCGACGTGGTGGGCTCCTCGGCGATCGCCGAGCGCCTCGGACCGCTCGACGCCCATCGCTTCCTGTCGGCGGTTTTTTCCGCGGTCGCCGAGCCGGTCGCCGAGGCGCGCGGCGAGATCTACCAGTACGTCGGCGACGAGATCGTCGTCACCTGGACCGAGACCGAGGGCGCAATCCATGCGCGCCCGCTGCGCTGCCTGTTCGCGATGCGCGCAGCCCTCGGGGCGCGCGCGGATCGCTTCCGCGCCCGCTTCGGCGTCGAGCCCGAGCTGCGCGCCGCGCTGCATTTCGGCGAAGTGATCGCCGGCGAGGTGGGAGACCAGCGCCGCGCGATCGTGTTTCACGGCGACGTCATGAACACCGCCGCGCGCCTCGAGCAAGCGACGCGCGAGGTCGGCCTGCGCTTCATCGTCTCGCAGGCCGCGCTCGAGGCGCTCGGCGAGCCCCCCGCGCTCGAGCTGACCGACCTGGGGCCGCTCGCGCTGCGCGGGCGCGCCGAACCGGTGCATGCCTACGGCATCCGCAGCTTCGAAGGCGTCGCCGCCGAGTAACTCGCCGCGCAGGGCAGGAGCGGTCTTGCTGCCGCGGCGCAAAGCGGCGGACAATCCCCTCGCGCCCTGCCTATCCGACAGCCGGCCATTCGGGGAACCCACGAATTTGACCCCTGTCACATGGGACGTTTCCCACGTTTCTTTTTCGAGGAGGAAGTTTCATGTCAGTCGACACACTGCGCGCGCGTTTCCGCGGCCAGATCCTTCTGCCGGGCGACAACGGCTACGACGAAGCGCGCAAGGTCTACAACGGCATGATCGACCGGCGGCCGCAGGTCATCGCCCGCTGCGTCGACACGGCGGACGTCATCGCGGCGGTGGAATACGGGCGGGAGAACAAGCTGCTCACCGCCGTTCGCGGAGGCGGTCACAACGGCGGCGGCCTGGGCGTATGCGATGACGGCCTCGTGATCGACCTGTCACGCATGCGCTCGACGCGCGTGAACCCGGCGGCGCGCACGGTGCGCGTGGAGCCCGGGTGCACCGGCGGCGACATGGATCACGCCACGCACGCCTTCGGGATGGCGACGCCGGGCGGTACCGTTTCGACGACTGGCGTCGCGGGGCTGACCCTGGGCGGCGGCATCGGCCACCTGACGCGGCCTTACGGCCTGGCGATCGACAACCTGCTTTCGGTCGACATGGTGCTCGCCGACGGTCGTTTCGTGACCGCCGACAAGAAGAGGCATCCCGACCTGTTCTGGGCGGTGCGCGGCGGCGGCGGCAATTTCGGTGTCGTGACCTCGTTCGAGTTTCGCCTCCATCCCGTCAAGATGGTGACCGCCGGCCCGACCTTCTGGCCGATCGAGCAGGCCCGCGAAGTGATGGAGGCTTACCAGAAGTTCATTCTCTCCGCGCCGAAAGACATCAGCGGCTTCTTCGCCTTTCTGACCGTCCCGCCGGTACCGCTGTTTCCGCCCGAACTGCACGGCAAGAAGGTGTGCGCGGTCATCTGGTGCTCGACCGCCGCGCCGCAAAAGGCGGACAAAGCCACCAAAGCCATGCGCAAGGTGGGCAAGCCCGTGCTCGACCATGTCGGGCCGATGCCGTTTCCGGTACTGCAGAGCCTGTTCGACCCGCTGCTGCCGCCGGGTCTGCAATGGTACTGGCGTGCCGATTTCGTCAAGGAGTTCAGCCGGGAGGCGATCGCCGCACACTACGCGCAGGCTTCGAAAATGCCCGCCGGCCTGTCGCAGGTTCATATCTACCCGATCGACGCAGCGGCGCACAAAGTCAAGCCCCGAGATACGGCGTTCAGCTACCGTGACGCGAACTTCGCCCTGGTGATCGTCGGCGTCGACCCGCAGCCGGCGAACGCCCCGATGGTGACCAAATGGTGCAAGGACTACTTCGACGCGGTGCATGCGTTCTCTTCCGGCGGTGCCTACGTCAACTTCATGATGGACGAAGGCCAGGAACGCGTGAAGGCCTCGTTCAGGGCCAACTACGATCGTCTCGCAAGGATCAAGAAGAAATACGACCCGGACAACTTCTTCCGCGTGAACCAGAACATCCGGCCGGCGTAGCCATCCGGCGTCGGCCGCGCGCAGCAACGCTCAGCGCGTCTCCGCCGCCGTGCAGATCGCGGGCAGCACCTCGCCGATCGGCGCGTTGAACACCGCGTCCGCCAGGCGGTCGAAGGGCGTCGGCTCGGCGTTGACGATCACCACGCGCGCGCCGGCCTGCTTGGCGAGCGGCACGGCATTGGCCACCGGAAAAACCTGGAGGCTGGTGCCGATCGCGAGCAGCAGGTCGGCCTCCTCCGCCACGCGCATCGCGCGCTCGATGACCTCGGGCACCAGCGCCTGGCCGAAGGAGATCGTGTCGCTCTTCAGGATCCCGCCGCAGCTGCGACAGGGCGGATCCGCCTCGCCCGCGCGCACTCGCTCGAGCGCCTTCTGCATCGGTGCGCGCATGCCGCAGGACATGCACACCACGCGGCGCACCGTGCCGTGCACCTCGATGACGCGCTCGGGCGAGTTGCCCGCGACCTGGTGCAGCTCGTCGATATTCTGCGTCACCAGCGCGTGCAGCTTGCCGCGCCGCTCGAGCGTGACCAACGCCTCGTGCCCGCGGTTCGGCCGTGCACTCCAGGCCGGATGTGAGAGGCGGCTCTGCCAGGACGCCTTGCGGATCTCGGGATCCGACATGTAGTAACGGATGTCGGAGAGCTTTTCAGCCCGCGGATCCTTGGTCCACACGCCCTGCGGGCCGCGAAAGTCGGGAATGCCCGAGTCGGTCGAGATCCCCGCCCCGGTCAGCGCGACCACGCGCTCCGCGTCGTCAATCCACGCGCGCACCTGTGCGCGCTGCTGCCTGTCGATCATCCGCCGCCTCCGCGCTGCCCGTCGATCCACGCCATGAATTTCGGCGCCTGCTCGCGCAGCCGCGCCTCATCCATGCGGCCGCTGCGGGTCATGTAATCGTATGCGAGGCGCCAGGGCGATGCACGCATCGCGCGCGCCATGTCCTCGTACCAGAACGAGCTCGCGTTCGCCGCCTCGACGATCTTTTCGACCACCGGGCGCCGCGCACGCTCGAAGCCGGCCAGCGCGGCCGCAACATCGGTCCCGGCCTCGGCGAACGCGCGCTCGAGCGCGATCGCGTCCTCGAAGGCGAGGCGCGTTCCGGAGCCGATCGAGAAGTGCACGGTGCGCAGCGCATCGCCAATGAGCACCGCGTTTCCCGCTGTCCAGCGACGGTTGGAGAGCAACGGAAAATTGCGCCAGATCGACTTGTTCGATACCAATGGATGCCCGTCTAGGTCCGCCGCGAACACCCGCTCGCAGTAGGCACGGGATTGGGCGTCGGACATGCGCTCGAATCCGGCACGCTCCCAGCTCGGACGGTCGCATTCGACGATGAAGGTGCTCATGTCCGGGCTGTAGCGATAGTGGTGCGCCACGAACACCCCGTCCGGGCTCTCGCGGAAGGTCAGCGTGAGGCAGTCGAAGGATCGCGTCGTGCCGTACCAGGCGAACTTGTTGGTCAGCCATTCGACCTGGGGGTCGAAGCGCTCCATGAACCTTCGGCGCACCAACGAGTTCACGCCGTCTGCGCCGACGATCAGGTCGGCACCACCAACGGATCCAAGGTCGCGGATCTCCCGTCCGAAGGCCATCGAGACGCCGACTTCCGCGCACAACGCCTGCAGGAAGCGATTAAGCGCCAGACGCGCGATCGCCGAGAACCCGTTGCCATCGATGTCGATCACCGTATCGCGGTGCACGATACGCTGCATCGGCCAGCTTTCCATGCGCGTGGCAAGCTGCCGATGCAGGTCGGGCGCGTCGCGCTCGAGAAAGCCCAGCGCACCCTGCGAGAACACCACGCCGAAGCCGAAAGTGGCCCCTGCCGGATTCTGGTCGAAGACGTCGATCCGCCATCCCGGGAAACGGCGCTTCACCAGATAGGAGAACAGCAGGCCCGCGGGGCCCGCACCGATCACCGCGATGCGCATGCGCTGCGCCGCGCCTTAGGCGTCGCGCGGAAGCTGAAGGCGCACGCAGTTGCGCCCGAAGATATAGGCGTACTCCGAGCGCGCGGACAGCTCGCGCGCCAGGTGCACGCCAAGCCCGCCGATACGGCGTTCCTCGAGCGGAACGTCGACCGCCACCTTGCGTGCAAACGGGTTGTAGGGCGGCGCGGTGTCCTCGATCTCGAGCGTCAGCTGGCTGGAAGACTCGCCGAGCCCGATCCAGACCGGCGCCTCGCTATCCCGCCCATGGCCATGGCGAACCGTGTTTGTGAACAATTCCTCAATCACGAGGTTCAGGCGCAGGCGATCATCGTGCCCCACGCCGCCTGCGGCGCAGAAACGCTCGAGCAGCGCGACCACGGACGCGAGGGCGTCCAGACGCGCGGGGAAAATTGCCGACATCTTCATGTTCTTTACGTTTGCCGCCGACCCACTTATCCTTGTGTCTCGCGGGGATTATAGAACCGCGCGAAGACCCGACTAGAATTGGCGCAACACCTGATACGGAGAACGCTCATGAGCAGATCCAGTGTACTTGCGACGCGCTGGCTGGCGACGCTGATTCTCACAATTTTTGCAAGCGTTGCGCTGGCGGCAGGCGACGCCGGGCAGGTGAAGACCGTCAAGGGCGCCGCGAGCGTGCTACGCAATGGCAACGAGCTTCCGGCCACCGCCGGGATGATGATCCTCGAGTCGGACACCCTGGTTACCGGCGTGGACGGCAGCCTGGGCGTCACCATGGCCGACAACTGCCTGCTCTCCCTGGGGCCGAACAGCAGGCTGGCGATCGATCAGTACTCGTTTGACTCGACCACCCATGCCGGCAAATTCGACGCCTCGCTGGCCAAGGGCAGCCTCGCGGTGGTCTCGGGCAAGATGGTCAAGCAGTCGCCGGACGCCATGCGGGTGCATACCCCGGCGACGGTGATGGCCGTACGCGGCACCGACTTCGTCGTCAAAGTCGACTGATCGCACAAGGGAGCAGCGGCTGTGGGTGCCATTATCATCGGCCTGTACGCGGCCGCGCTCATGCTCTTCGGCGCCCCCCCGCAGACGGTCGTCGTGCTGCCCAGCGCAGACGGCCATGTTGGTACCGTGGTCGTCGAGCGCAATGGCGAAGAGACCGTACTGCACTCGGCCTATGCGACCAGCCGCATCGACGCAGAAGGCGGCGAACATCGCGAGACGTCGAGCGCAGCCGAGGTGAAGAAAGAGTTCGGCGTGGCGCTCGGCGCGCTGCCGGCGCGACCGGTGTCCTTCAACCTGTACTTCGTTTCCGGGACCGACGAGCTGACCCCGGCATCGAAGCTGGAGCTCAACAAGGCGATGGCCGAGCTCAAGCGGCGTTCGGTGCCGGACATCGTGCTCATTGGACATACCGACACGGTCGGCAGCCTCGAGTCGAACGATCGGCTCTCGCTCTCGCGCGCCGAGCGGGTGCGCAAGGCGCTGATGCAGCAGGGACTGAAGGCTCAGCGGATCGAGACCGCGGGACGCGGCGAACGCGAGCCGCTCGTGCGCACCGCCGACGGCGTATCAGAGCCGCGCAATCGGCGCGTCGAGGTCAACGTCCGCTAGCTCTGTCTCCTCGTCCTCGACGGGAATCGCGCTGGTAGGCCCGATCCAGCGCACGACCAGCAACGTAAGGTCGTCCGCCGCCGGCGCATCGCCGACGAAGGCGGAAACCTGGGCGCGCGCATGCGCGAGCACCTCGCCGGCCGAAGCGTCGGCCGGCAACGTACCGAGCGCCGCCGCGACCCGCGCAGCCCCCATCAGTTCGCCCCGGGCGCTGGTCGCCTCGGTCACGCCGTCGCTCAGCACACAGATCCACTGGCCCGGCGCCAGCTCCCGGTAGTTCGTCTCGTAGGCGAAATCCTCGACGACACAGAGCGGCGGGCCCTCGGCGATCGGAAAGCGCTCGAGGCTGCGCCCGGCGCCGCCGACGAAGGGGGGCTCGTGCCCTGCGTTGCAGTATTCGACGGTGCCCGTCACGAGATCGAGGATGCCGACAAACAGCGTCACGAACATCGTCTCCGGATTTTCCAGCGCGATCTCGGACGCCGCACGGCCGACGATCCCCGAGACGTCGCCATCGGCGCGCAGCGCGGTCGCCTTCAGGAT
>JAJDNJ010000232.1 GCA_022340705.1 Betaproteobacteria bacterium | reverse complement strand
GTCACATTGGCGTGCAGGTCGAGGGTCGACACGATCGGCACCCCGCCGCCTACGCGCTGCCGGATCTCGTCCAGCAGTTCGCCCTCGCCGTCCTCGGTGGTCTCGGTCACCATCGCGCCGTGCAGCGCGAGCAGAACCGCGTCGAACGGTCCCTTCCGATCGAGCGCCTCGAGGATCGCGCCTTTGATATGCGCCCAGCATTCGGGTGTCAGCCTGCCCGAGGGCGTGGCGTCGGCCGCAATGGCGAACGACGTTCGCCAGCGTTCCCGCTCGGCGACTTCGAGAAAGCCGCCGAGCTCGCTGTTCGTCCCGCGCACCGCGCCTGGAATCTCGTCGCCAGTGTGCAGCATGCGCTTGGCGTAGGCGGGAAGATCGGTCGCGAGTCGGGAGAAGGTGTTGGTCTCGTGCTTCGCTTGCGCGATCAGGATGCGTGCGGTCATGTTGAGTTCCGGTGCGGCGCTCGATTAGAGCATAGGCAACGCGCAAGCTCGGCGCGGGCGCGCCCCTATAATCGATATGCGATGCCACCCGATACGAACGGTCTTTCCGACCCGAAGGACGCGCAGCTGCGCGAGGACCGGCGTCTCCTCGGACGGCTGCTCGGCGAGGTGATCGGTGCGCAGGTCAGCCCGGCGATGCTCGAGCGCATCGAATCGATCCGTCAGACCGCGGTCAATTTCCGGCGCGGCGAGGACGACCCCGAGGCGGACACCGCGCTTATCAAAGCGGAGCTCGACGCGCAGCTCGACGCGCTCGACATCGAGCAGACGCTGCACGTGGTCCGCGCATTCAGCTATTTCTCGCAGCTGCTCAACATCGCCGAGGACGAGCAGCAGCACCGCAGACGCCGCGCGCACACGGAGGCGCAGGGGTCGGCACAGCCCGGAAGCTTCGCGCACGCGCTCGCCAGGGTGCGCGAAGCGGGCGTCACCACCGAAGCGCTGCGCGCCTGGTTCGCGCGCGCCCAGGTCAGCCCGGTGCTCACCGCGCATCCGACCGAGGTCCAGCGCCAGAGCGTCCTCGACTGCGAGCGCGAGATCGCGCGCCTGATCACCCTGCCGCAGGATGCGGCACGCGATGCCGCGCTCGAGCGCGAAGTACTGCGCCTCTGGCTCACTTCAATGCTGCGCCTGGCGAAGCTCGACGTGAAGGACGAGATCGCGAACGGTCTGGCGTACTTCGACATGACTTTCTTCGCCGTGATTCCGGAGGTCTACGCGGCGCTGGAAGCCGCGCTGATCCCGGGCTTCGGCCCCGATACCGCTGGTTCCCTGCCCCCGTTTCTCTCCGTCGGCAGCTGGATCGGAGGCGACCGCGATGGCAATCCCTACGTCACCGCGGAAGTGCTCGACTACGCGCTCGGTGAACAGGCGCGCCGCGCCTTTGCGCTCTACCTGGGCGCGGTTGATGCGCTCGGCAAGGCGCTTTCGGTGTCGACGCGTATCAAGGCCGCACCGTCCGAGATCGAGGCCCTTGCGGCGGCGTCTGGAGACGATTCACCCTACCGGAGCGACGAGCCCTACCGGCGGGCATTCAGCGCGATTTACGCCCGCCTGGCGGCGAGCGCTCAGGCGCTGGCCGGCATGGAGGCGCGCCCCGCGCCGATCGTTGCGCAGCCGGCCTACGCCGGCCCCGAGGCCTTCGCCGCGGACCTCGACGCGGTCGCGCGCGGGCTGCAAGCGCAGGGCGCGGGTGTGCTCGCGCAGGGCGCGTTGCGCGACCTGCGCCGCCAGGTGAGCGTATTCGGCTTTCATCTCGCGCCGATTGACCTGCGCCAGGATGCCGGCGAGCACGAGCGGGTGGTGGCCGAGCTCCTGGCGCGCGCCGGCGTCGAATCCGACTACGCCAATCTCGATGAAGCAGCGCGCGTGGCACTCCTTGCTGGCGAGCTGGTCAGCCCGCGGCCGCTGCACTCGCCGCATCTGGAATACTCGGCGACGACCCGCAGCGAGCTTGCGATCCTCGACACGGCGGCTCGAGGTCACAAGCGCTTCGGCATGCGCGCGGTCCCGCACACCGTAATTTCGCATTGCACCTCGGTCTCCGACCTGCTCGAAGTAGGCGTCCTCCTGCGCGAGGCGGGACTGCTGCGGCCCGGCGAGACCCCGCGCCTCGATCTCGACATCATTCCGCTGTTCGAATCGATCGACGATCTCGAGCGTGCGCACGAAATCGTCGACGCCGCGCTCGGCGAGCCGCTCTACCGCGCCTGGGTGGCCGCGCGCGGCGATACGCAGGAGGTGATGCTCGGCTACTCCGACAGCAACAAGGACGGTGGCTTTCTGACCTCGAACTGGTCGCTGTACAAGGCGTCGAGCGCGCTGCTCGAAGTCGCGCAGCGGCATGGCGTTCGCCTGCGCCTGTTTCACGGTCGGGGCGGATCGATCGGTCGAGGCGGCGGGCCGAGCTACGACGCGATCCTCGCCCAACCCGCCGGCACGGTCGACGGGGCGCTACGCCTCACCGAGCAGGGCGAAGTCATCGCGAGCAAGTATGCCGATCCGGAGTCCGGCGAGCGCAATCTCGAGATCCTGGTCGCTTCGGTCATCGAGGCAAGTCTCGCCGAGCGCCCGCGCACCGACGCACAGCGTGACCACGATGCGCAGGTGATGGAATCGCTTTCGGCGCTCGCGCTGCGCGCCTACCGGGCGCTGGTGCGCGAGACGCCCGGCTTCCTCGAGTATTTCCGCGCGTCCACCCCGATCGCCGAGATCGCCGATCTGAACATCGGCAGCCGGCCGGCGTCGCGCAAGGGCTCTGCGCGGCTCGAGGACCTGCGCGCGATCCCCTGGGTATTCAGCTGGACCCAGTGTCGGGTGATGCTGCCGGGCTGGTACGGCTTTGGTTCCGCCGTCGAAACCTGGGTCGAGCGCGAAGGCCGTTCGCTCGAAGTGCTGCGCACGATGTACGCGCGCTGGCCGTTTTTCCGCACGCTACTGTCGAATATCGACATGGTCCTCGCCAAGACCGATCTCGGCATCGCCTCGCGCTATGCCGAGCTGGTGCCCGACAAGGCGCTGCGCGAGCGCGTGTTTGGCATGATCGCCTCCGAGTGGCAGCGCACGCGCACCTGGCTGCACGCGATCACCGGGCGCAGCGAATTTCTCGAGGATAACGCGACGCTTGCGCGCTCGATCCGCAATCGCTTTCCCTATCTCGATCCGCTCAACCACCTGCAGATCGAGCTGCTCAAGCGCTACCGTTCGGGCGACACCGACGAGCGCACCAAGCGCGCCATTCACCTGACGATCAACGGGGTCGCCGCAGGACTGCGCAACAGCGGCTAGCGCCGAGCCGGCTTTGACTTTGCTCAAAGGCGAAATTCGACGCGTACCGGGCAGATTGCTGCTGCAGCGCAATATCGGGAAATTTCGAACCCGGAGCGGCAAAATTTCGCCCCGCGCTGGACAGCACTCAAAAACCTGCGGACACTCGTGGAACCTCGGCCGAACCGATCGGCCGGCGGAGATTTCTTACTTGGGAGGAGGAGCTCATGATCGATCGTAGACAGTTCACGCGCCTCGCTGCCGTGCTCGCCGCCGGCTTGGTCGCGTTTCCCACGCTCGCGGCGGATCCGGTGCGCATCGGGTTTATCGATCCGCTGTCCGGACCGTTCGCCGCGGTCGGAACGAGCGGCTTGCGCCAGGCGCAGTTCACCGCCGACGAAATCAATAAGGCGGGCGGCGTGCTGGGCGGCAGGAAGCTCGTCGTCGTCGGCTTCGACAACAAGATCTCGCCCAAGGAAAGCCTGATTCAGCTCAAGCGCGTGATCGGCGACGGCATCCAGTTCATCATGCAGGGCAACTCCTCGGGCGTCGCGAACGCGCTGATCGACGCGGTGGCCAAGCACAACGAGCGCGAGCCCGACAAGCGGGTGCTCTATCTCAACTACTCCGCGGTCGACCCGAGCCTGACCAACGAGAAGTGCAGCTACTGGCACTTCCGCTTCGATGCCAACGCCGACATGAAGATGAACGCGCTGACTGACGTGATCGCGGCGAACAAGAAGATGAAGAAGATCTACATCATCGGCCAGGACTATTCCTTCGGCAAGGCGGTCGCCGCCGCCGCCGTGCGGGACCTCTCCTTGAAGCGCCCGGACATCGAGATCGTCGGCAACGAGCTGCATCCGATCGGCAAGGTCAAGGATTTCTCGCCCTACATCGCCAAAATCAAGGCTTCCGGCGCGCAGGCGGTGATTACCGGGAACTGGGGTGCCGATATGCTCAATCTCTCCAAGGCGGCGAGCGACGCCGGCCTCGAGATTCCTTTCTATACCTACTACGCCGCGGGCAACGGCATCACCAAGGCGATTGGTGCGGGTGGCGTCGGCAAGGTTCGCCTCGTGCATGAAGGTCCATCGAACCCGCCGCTCACCGACGCCTGGCGTAATCTCGAGAAGCGCTACGAGGCGAAGTACAACGACAAGGAAAACTTCACCCAGCCGCGCATCTCCAACACGGTGCACATGCTCGCGAACGCGATCAACAAAGCCAAAAGCACCGATCCGGCAAAGGTCGCGGCGGCGCTCGAAGGCATGCGATACACGACCATCTGGGGCGACGTGGTGACGATGCGGGCCTCCGATCACCAGCTGCAGATGCCGATTCGCATCTCGGTGCACACCAACAAGGGCATCGAGTTCGACATGGACCACTCGGGGTACGGGCTGCTGACCGAGTCCGAGGTCAGCGCCCACGTCGCGTCGACCCCGACCACCTGCAAGATGAAGCGCCCGTAGGCGCGCACATCGCGGACCACAGCGCCCGGACGTCCTCCGCGGACGCCGGGCGCGCGCCGCCCGTGCGCCCCGGATCCGCGATCGCCGCTGTTTCGCTGCTGCCCGATCTGTCACGCGCGTGCTCGAGCTGATCGTCTTTTCTCTGCTGAACGGCCTGGTCTACGGCCTGCTGCTGTTCATGCTTTCGAGCGGCCTGACGCTCATCTTCTCGATGATGGGCGTGCTCAACTTCGCGCACGCCAGCCTCTACATGCTGGGGGCCTACTTCGCGTACTCGATCAGCGCCAAGGTCGGCTTCTGGCCGGGACTGGTCATTGCGCCCGTTCTGGTCGGCGTGGTCGGCGCGCTCATCGAGCGCTACGGGCTGCGCAACGTGCACCGCTACGGCCACGTGGCCGAACTGATCTTTACCTTCGGCATCGCCTTCCTGATCGAGGAGTCCATCCAGCTCATCTGGGGCAAGCAGACCATGGACTACCGCGAGCCGGAGATCCTCAGCGTTCCGTTGTTCACCCTCTGGGGCACTGACTTTCCAGCCTACAAGGCATTCATGCTCGCGGTCTCAATCGGGATCTTCATCGCGCTGCTCCTCGTGCTCACCCGCACCCGGGTCGGGCTGATCATCCAAGCCGCGATTACGCATCCGAATCAGGTCGCGATGCTCGGGCATAACGTGCCGCTCGTGTTCACGGGCGTGTTCGGCGTCGGTTCGGCGCTCGCCGGCCTCGCCGGGGTGATCGCCGGTCCGGCGCTCGGCACCTTCCCCGGCATGGCGGCAGTGCTCGGCAGCATCGTGTTCGTGGTGATCGTGGTGGGTGGGCTCGGCTCGCTGTGGGGGGCGTTCCTCGCCTCGCTCCTGATCGGAATGCTGCAGACCTTCGCGGTCGCGGTCGACTATTCCCTCGAGGACCTGTTCGCGGAAATCGGGATCTCGACCAGCAAGACGAGCGCGCTGAGCGACCTGTACACCGTCACCGTGGCGCAGATCGGCCCGATTCTGCCGTACCTGCTGCTGGTCCTGATCCTGATCTTCCGCCCGACCGGGCTGTTCGGAAAACGCGAAGTCTGATGGCCGTCGCGAACACCGCAGCGCCCGGTCGCAGCAGCTTTCTCCGGCGCAACGCCATCTGGTGGGCTGCGCTGGTGCTCGTCGTGCTGCTGCCTCAGGTCGCGCGCTCGGGAACCGCGATCGCCGTGCTCAACCAGATGTGCATCATGGTGATCTTCTCCCTGTCCTACAACATGCTGCTCGGCCAGGGCGGGATGCTTTCGTTCGGGCACGCGGTGTACTTCGGGCTCGGCGGCTATTTTGCGATGCATCTCATCCAGCTCGCGGGGGGAGCGGGATTCTTTATGCCGCTACCGCTGACCCCGATCGCCGGCGGGCTGGCGGGGTTGTTCTTCGGCTTGCTGTTCGGCAGCTTTTCGACCAACCGCGCAGGCACCGTGTTCGCAATGATCTCGCTCGGCATCGGAGAGATGATCGCCGCCTCGTCGCTCATCTTCGTCAAGTTCTCCGGCGGCGAGGAAGGCATTACCGCCGATCGCACGGACCTGACGCCATTTTTCGGCCATCGCTTCGGGAGCGAGGTCGAGGTGTACTACCTGATCGCGGGCTGGATGATGCTTTCGGCCTGGCTGATGTACCGCTTCTCGCGCACGCCCTTGGGACGGATGGCGAACGCGGTGCGCGACAACCCCGAGCGCGCCGAATTCGTCGGCTATTCGCAGAGGCGAGTCCGCCTGCTGTCGTTCATGGCCGCCGGATTCTTCGCCGGCATCGCGGGCGGACTGTTCGCGCTGAACTACGAGATCGTCACTGAGGAGACCGTCAACCTGGTGACCTCGGGCATCGTGCTGTTGCAGGCCTATATTGGCGGCGTCGGCTTTTTCGCCGGACCGATCGTCGGCGCAGTCGTTTATACCCTGCTGCAGACGCTGCTTTCGAACTACACCGAAATCTGGGCGTTCTACGTCGGCCTGATCTTCGTCGCCACGGTCATGTACGCGCCCACCGGACTGACCGGCATCATCATGATGCATCTGCCGATCTACCGGGTACGCAAGCTGCGCACGCTCGCCCTACCCTACCTCAAGGTCGGCGTGCCGGCGCTGTGCTGCGCGATCGGCGTGATCGGCATGCTCGAACTGCTGCACTACCTCAGCGTGCGTGCGGTCGGACAGTCGACGAAGCGCCTGTTCTGGATGAGCCTGAACGTCGAGCAGCCGACGCCTTGGATCGTCTTCGGCCTGCTTGCCGTTGGAGGATTCTTCGTCGCACGGCGCATGGCGCCGGCACTGGTGGCGGCCTGGGAGGCCGCGAGTGCGCAGGCGCAAGGGAGGGGCGAGCGGTGAGCACGGCGATCGAGCTGATCGACCTGTACAAGAGCTTCGGTTCGACCGAGATCATCCGCGGCGTCAATCTCGCAGTCGAGCAAGGCGAGCGCCACGCCATCATCGGCCCGAATGGCGCGGGCAAATCGACGCTCTACAACCTGATCACCGCGAAGTATCTCCCGACCGCTGGCCGAATCCGGCTGCGCGGCGAGGACGTCACCGGATGCCCGCCCTACGAGATCAATCGCATGGGGCTGGCGCGCAGCTTCCAGGTTACGAATATCTTTCCGCGCATGAGCGTGTTCGAGAACGTGCGTTGCGGAATGCTCTGGGCGATGAACTACCGCTACTCGTTCTGGCGTGACGTCGACGAACTCGACGACGTCAACGCTCGGAGCCGACAGGTGCTCGAGGACATCGGCATGACCTCGCGCGCGGACGTTCCCGCGGGCGTGCTCTCTTACGCAGAGCAGCGCGCCCTCGAGATCGGCATCACCATCGCCGGCGGCGCCGACATCGTTCTGCTCGACGAGCCGACTGCCGGGATGAACCGATCGGAGACCGACCACACGGTCGAGCTGGTGCGCCGCATTACAGAGAACAAAACGCTGATCATGGTCGAGCATGACATGAGTGTGGTGTTCGGGCTCGCCGACCGCATTACCGTTCTGGTCTATGGCGAGGTCATTGCGAGCGGGCCGCCGAACGAGATTCGCGGCAATCCGGCAGTGCGCGAAGCCTACCTCGGCGAGGAGGTCGACTGAGCGATGCTTGAAGTCCATGATCTACACGCGTACTACGGCAAGAGCCACATCCTCCACGGCGTGAGCTTCGACGTCCGCGACGGCGAGATCGTCAGCCTGCTCGGCCGCAATGGCGTGGGACGCTCCACCACCTGCAAGGCGATCATGGGCGACGTGGCCCC
>JAJDNJ010000151.1 GCA_022340705.1 Betaproteobacteria bacterium | reverse complement strand
CGCGCGACAGTCGGCGCTGAGCGCGGCCGCGCGCTTCACCGGCTGCTCGATGAACGCGACGTTCGCCGCCAGTTGCGCGAGCGCGGGCGTCTCGGCGATCCGGCGCCAGAGCGCGACCACGCCCTCGACGTCCGCAAATTGCTCATTGCCGTCGAGCGTCACCGCATAGCCACCGGGGATGCGATCGAGCACCGCCGCGATCGCGCACAGGCGCTCCAGGTCGGCGGCGAGGTCTCCGCCGACCTTGAGCTTGAACCAGCGATGGCCATAGGCGGCGATGACCTCCTCGAGCGTTTCGGGCAGGCCGTCGTCGACCCGCGTCGCCGCGTCGGCGGCGGTGACCGGATCGAGCAGACCCACCGTGTGGCGCGCCGCAATCGTCGGCGCCGGCCGCAGGCCCGCGAGGAAGGACGTCCAGTCGAATCCCGCAAGATCGTCGATCGCGGCGTCGGGTCCGATACCGAGAAGGTTGTGGCGCACCGCCTCGAAGAACGAGATTCCCCGCGCGCGGCACAGCGCGTCGGCAAGCGCGCGGTCGATGAGCGCCGCGCCGTAGCCCGCTTCCAACCCCCTGGTGCCGAGCTCCGCATAGTGCGCCATGCTGTGGCCGAACGCGGTGTCGGCCGCGCCGCACAGGTAGACGCTGCGCGCGTTGCGCAGCGACTCGCGCAGCGCTTCGACGTCGGCCTCGTTCGAGCGCGTCGGATCCTTCTCGAACCACTTCGGCACCATCATTTCTGCCGCCGCACCCCAGGCCTCAATGCCGTCGGGGAGCCGGACGCGCGCACGCACGAAGGCTTGCGGCGCGCGCTCGAGCGTCACCATGCCGAAGCGAAACGGCAGACGCAGCGCTACCGGACGCTCGTAGAACTCGAGCGCGCGGATCGTGAATGCCGGGGCGCGTTCCGCAGCCATCGCTCAATGCGCCTCGAGTGCTTCGAGGATGCCGCGCAGGTAGCCGATCGCGCGTGCTGCCGCGCTCGGTCCGTCGGGCACGTAGTCGAACGGCTCGACCGCGACGTCGCCCGCGTAGCCGGTGCGCCTGAGCGCCGCAAACAGCGGCGCAAAGGTCTGCTCGCCCTGCCCCGGTCCGCGCCGGTTGCGATCGTTCACCTGAACATGCGCGATCATCCCTTTGGGCACCCAGCGCTCGACCAGCTCGGGCAGCGAAGCGCGCTCGGTGCGGCTCGCGGCACTGCAGTCGAGCATCGAGCGCAGTGCCGGGTTGCCGACACTGTCGACGAGAGCCGCCGCCTCCTCGAGCGTATTGATGAGCGGTGTCGCGTCCGGCGCGAGCGGCTCGACGCAGTAGGTCACACCGGCCTTTTGCGCACGCTCGGCGACCGCGGCGAAGCACTCGCGCGTGCGCTCGGTCGCCGCCGCGCGCGTCTCTCCGGGCTCGAGCCGGCGCTGTTGCGGCGAGCCGTGCACCAGATAGCGCCCGCCGAGCGCTGCGCAGAGGTCGACCAGCGCGTACATCACGTCGAGCGTGCGCCGTCGCACCGCGGCGTCCTTGGTGCTGATCGACAGGCCGGCCGGCTTGACGAGCAGCCAGTGAAGCCCGGTAACGGCGACGCCTGCCTCCTCGGCCGCCGCGCGCGCCACCGCGATTTGCGCGGCGCCCATGCGCTGCGGCTCCTCGGACAGCGTGTACGGGGCCACCTCGAGTCCGTCGTAGCCGAGCTTGGCTGCGTAGTCGCACTGCGCCGGAAACGGCATCGGCGCGATCACCTCGTTGCACAACGCAATTCGCATCGCTCTATTTTCGCACCGCGCTGAGCACGAACTCGGACATGTGCCGCAGCCGCGCGCCAAGTGCGCGCCGGCTCATCAGGTCGCGGCCGAAGATTCGCCCCAAGGTGTAGCGGTTCGAGAGGTAGAAGTAGCCCTCGCCGGCGATCGAAATGTAGAGCTGCACCGGGTCGATGCCTTCGCGAAAAGCACCGCTGCGCTCGCCGCGGCGCAGCACCTCGCGCAGCATGCCGACCAGCGGCGAATGCATCGCCTGCACGCGTCTCGAGCGTCGCAGGTGGCGGCCCTTGTGCAGGTTCTCGCTGTTCAGCAGGGTGATGAATTCGGGATGCGCGAGACAGTAGTCCCAGGTGAAGCGCACGAGCCGCTCGAGCGCCGCGCGCGGCTCGAGGTGCGCGAGGTCGAGCGCGTGCTCGGCGGCGCGGATGTGCGCATAGCGCGTCTCCAGCGCCGCGAGAAACAGCTGCTCCTTGTCGCCGAAGTAGTAGTACAGCATGCGCTTGTTGGCGCCGGCGCGGCCTGCGATGCGATCGATGCGCGCGCCGCCGAGGCCGTGGCGCGCAAACTCGGCCGTCGCCGCCTCGAGAATCCGGCGGCGCGTGCGCTCCGGGTCGCGCGCCGAACCGTTCGTACGCGCCTGCCTGCGGCGTGGCCCTGTTGTCGTCATGCTCGACAAGAGCTCAGAGCGCGAGCGCCATCGCCGCGATCTTCTTTTCGTCCATCATCACGCCGAGGCCAGGCCGCTGCGGCACGAGCGCCTGCCTGCCATCCATCGGCAGCGGCTCGGCGAGGTAGTCTTCTTTGATGTGCTGGGGCCCATTCAGATCGCAGGGGAATTCGATCCCGTAGGCGGCGAACAAGTGGACGGATGCCGCGAATCCGATTGGCGCGTCCATCAGTCCGCTTCCGATCAGCTTGAAGCCAGCGTTGCGCGCAAGGTCGCAGAGCTGGCGCGCGTAGAAGATGCCGCCGGTCTTGTTCACCTTGACCACGAGGCCCTCGACCGCGTCGCGCCGGATCAGATCGATCACCAGGGGCAGCCCCATCGCCGCCTCGTCGAGCGCGATGTTCATGCTCGTGGCCGACAGCAGCTTCTTCATGCCGTAGAACTCGGACATCGGGATCGGCTGCTCGAACAGCTCGACGCCGAGGGCCTCGAATCCGCGCGCGGCGCGCAGCGCCTGATCGAGCGTGTAGCCCTGGTTCGCGTCCGGCCACACCACGCAGCCGGGCGTCAGTTCGATGACCCGGCGCACCCGCGCGATGTCTTCCTGCGGCGCGTGCCCGACTTTGACCTTGAACGCCGTATATCCCTCGGCGAGACCCTGCTCGACGGAGCGTTCCAGCTCTTGCAGTCCGGGTGCGGAAACGAGCCAGGACAGCGTGATCCGATCTGCTGCCTTGGCGCCGAGCCAGGTCTGCAGGTTGATTCCGAGCTTCTTGCACACCAGGTCGTGCGCGGCGAGATCGAGCGCGGCCTTCGCGATCGGCTGACCCGGATCGAGGCCCGGCGCGAGCTCGCCATTCATCGCGGCGTGAAGGCCGGCGATGTCGAATGGATCGCGCCCGACAAGAACCGGCGCGAGCACGTGGCGTATCGATGTCGCGCAGGAGTGCACGGTCTCCGCGGACCAGCGCCGACTCGGTCCCGCTTCGCCCCAACCGACCGTGCCATCGTCTGCCGTCATCCTGACGAGGACGAGCTGCTTCCCTTCCTCGATGGTGCGCGAGACGCCGCGCGAAAGCGTCGCCACCGCCTTGAGCGGCAGACGCAGGGGCAATACATCGATGCGTTCGATCTTCATCCAGAGTCTCCATCAGACGCGCGCGATCTGCGCGCGGCGCGCCGCTCGCGCCAAGCGACCGTCAGCACCGTAAGGGCTGCAAGCGCGAGAAAGACGGCCGAAATCGGGCGCGTGAAAAAGATGTCCAGTCCACCGCGCGACATGATCATGCTCTGGCGCAGCCCCACCTCGATCAAGGGGCCGAGGATGAAACCGATCAGCAGCGGCGCCACTGGAAATCCCGACTTGACCATGACATACCCGAGCACACCAAAACCGAGCATCGCGAAGATGTCAAAGAAGCTGTTCGTCGCGACGAATACCCCGGTCACCGACAGCACCATGATGGCGGGAAACAGCAGCTTGTTCGACACGCGCGTGGTCTGCACGAACAGGGGCAAACCAATTCGTCCGATCACCAGGTGCAGCAACGTCGTCACGATCATCATGACGAAGAACGCGGCGACGAACGCGGACTCCTTTTCGAACAGCGCCGGACCCGGCACCAGGCCATGGACGATAAATGCGCCGAGCATGATCGCGGTGATCACGTCGCCCGGCACGCCCAGAGTCAGTAGCGGAACAAAGGTCGATGCGGTCACCGCGTTGTTGCCGGCTTCGGCAGCGGCCACGCCTTCGATTGCGCCCTGTCCGAAGCGCTCGGGATGCTTCGACAGGTTGCGCGTGAGGCCATAGTTCAGATAGGCGGATACCGCGGCGCCGAGTCCTGGGATCGCGCCGATCAACACGCCGATCGGCGCGCTGCGCGCAATCGCCGGCAGCGCACGGCGCCAGTCCTCGCGATCGAGCCGGTGCTGTGGCTCGGACAGGCGCACCTTACCCGTGGAGATCGGCTTCACGCCGCGCCTTTCGACCTGGATCAGCGCCTCGGCGACCGCGAACACGCCAATGACCAACGCGATAAACGACCAGCCGCCGGAGAGCTCGTAGACGCCGAAGGTGAGCCGGAAGTCGCCGGTCAGCGGATCCACGCCGAAGGTCGACAGGAACAGGCCGAGCACCCCCGCCATCAGGCCCTTGAGCATGTTGCCTTCCGAAAGCACGCCGATCAGCGCGAGCGCGAACAGGCCGATCGAAAAGGTTTCCGGCGGACCGACCTTCAAGGCGACGAACGCGATCGGAACCGCGAACAGGATCAGCGCGATGTCGCTCAGGATCTCGGCGATGATCGACGCGTAGAGTGACATGCGCAGCGCCTTGCCGGCCTTGCCCTGACGCGTCAGCGGTGCGCCATCGAGCGCGGTGGCGGCGGCGGCGGGCGTGCCTGGCACGTTGATCAGCACAGCGGAGATCGAGCCTCCGTAAGTGCCGCCCTTGTAGATGCCAACCAGCATCGCGAGTCCGCCGATCGGCGAGAGCTTGAACGTGATCGGCAGCGCGATCGCGACCGCGAGCGGGACGTTCAGTCCGGGAATCGCGCCGATAACGATGCCGACGACGAGGCCGATCGCGATCAGCCCAAGCGTCTGCGCACTGAGCACTTCGGCAAACGCGCCGAGCACGAGGTCGATCACGCGCTCACCCGAAAAGCCCTGCCGAGGGCAGCAGCACGATCATGTACTTCTCGAAGAACAGCATCAGCGCAAGGGGAACCACGATCATCGCGATCACGATCGACAGCGCGTCCCGGTTGCCGAAGGCGAGCGAAGCCGCGCCGAAATAGACCGCGCTCGAGACCAGGTAGCCCAACCAGGGCAGGGCGCCGATGTAGAGAGCGGTGAACGCCACAAGCAGCATCACACGCACCGTGGCGCCGGACCCGCCCGGCGCCGGGCGCGCCCGCCGCGCGCGATCACGCAGCGTCGCGCCGAGCAGCACGAGTGCGAGTACGAGCATCAGTGCGGCGAGCGCCATCGGAAACGTCGTCGTCTTGACGAACGCACCGGTGGCCGGTGTGCGCCACAGGTCCCAGAGCGAAACCGTGCTTGCCGCCGCGACGGCAAGCGCGACCCACGCATCACGCACCATTGTGATGCGCTTCGCTCGCGCTCACTTGCCCTTCAGCATCGGCGCGTAGGTGTTCCAGTCGCGCGCCCACACCGCCCCGAACGCCTTCGCGGGCAGATAGGTAATCACGGTCGCAGTCTTCTCCGCCTTGGCCTGGAAGTCCGCGCTCTTCGCGACCTTCTCCACCGCGGCGGACAGCTTGTCGATCACGGGCTGGGGAACGCCCTTGGCCACTGCGACACCGACGAACGGGCTCCCGAACACCGCGTAGCCCTGCTCCTTCGCGGTCGGCACGTCGGGGAACGCGGGGTCGCGCTGCTCGCCGAACATCGCCAGCGCGCGCATCTTGCCTGCCTTGAGATTCGAGGCCACGGTCGCCGCGTTTGCCGGCAGCACGTCGACGTCGCCGGCGAGCAGCGCCTTCGCCCCCGGCGCGCCGCCTTTCTGCGGAATGTGCACGAGCTTGATGCCCGCCGCCTTTTCAAGCCCGTTCAGCGTGAGCTGCGGCATGCCGTTCGGCACCGCGCCGAAAGTGTACTTGCCCGGATTGGCCTTGGCGTCCTTGACGAAATCGTCGAGCGTCTTCCATTTCGAATCGGCGCGCACCGCGAGCATGATGGTCGCCGCGACCAGCTGCCCGATCGGCACGAAGTTCTGATAGGTATAGCCGACGTCCTTCTTCAGAGGCGTGAGCACGTGGTTGCCGCTCGTCGTCATGAGGATGGTGTAGCCGTCCTTGGGCGCGTCGAGCGCGGCCATCGTGCCGAGCGAACCGCCGCCACCGGCGCGGTTGACCACCGCAACCGGCTGGCCGAGGGCCTCGCCGAGCGGCTCGGCGAACAGGCGCGCGATGACGTCGGTGCTGCCGCCCGCGGGCCAGGTGACGATCAACGTGATCGGCTTCGACGGATAGCCTTGCGCCTGCGCGGCGCCCAGCCAGAGCGTCGAAGACAGGAATACCGCGGTCCAGAACAGTCTTGCCAGCTTACTCATGGTCCCCTCCTTTGCAGTTGTGCTGCGTCATGTTGCGATTTCGCGCGTCCCGATGCGGCACGCACAATGCTCAATGCCCGCCCCGAATGGTCGCGCCCGTGGCGTAGCTCGTGCGCAGCGCCTCGCGGCTGCGCGGACTGCGCACGAAGCGCCGCGGCACGAGCGCGTTAAAATCGACGTAGCGCCCGGGATCCAGGTCGGCGCCGCGCAGCGCCGGATCGCCGGCAGCGTAGCGCATGCAGCGGAACACCATGTTGTTGGTCCCGAAGATCGGGTGCTCGTAGTAGAACGGGCTGATGTATTCCCACACGATATCGCCCTCGCGCGTCACTTCGAACAGGCGGCCCTTGGTGCATTCGCAGATCAGCGTCGTATCCAGGGGCGTGCGCTGCGCGCCGGAGCAGATGAAGCTGTTGAAGTCGAAGACCGGATTCTCCTTGTACTCCCAGACGATCTCACCGCTCGCGCGATCGACCTCGATGACGCGCGAGTAGTCGATGGTGGTCGTCTCGCGGTGCGCGCCGTTGTCGAACAGCAGGATGTTGCCGTTCTCGAGCCGCGTCGGGTGGTGCTGGCCGGCGATGTGCCCGGGGCCCCAGCGCCAGACCAGCTTGCCGCTCGCGCGCTCGATGATCGCGATCGTGTTCGTGCAGCGAAAGCTCACGAGGATGTTCCCGTCCGGCATCTCGTAGAGCGAATTGAGATTGGTCCAGCGATCGCGCGGGTGCATCGGACCGATGACGTCGAGCTCCGGGTCGAGATGCTCGAAGCTGAGCCATTCCCAGAGGACCTTTCCGTCGCGCGAAATCTCCTGCACCGCCTCGCCGTAGATCTCGCCGTTGCGCTCGGTCCCCGGGCGCCCGCCGCGCACCCGGGCGGCGATCGCCCGCGGCACCGCGCGCCATTTGGCGACGAGCACGTTGCCGTTGGCGAGCGGCGCGAAGCAGTGGCTGAGATAGGGGTCGCGGTATTCCCAGACGATGTGCCCGTCCCAGTCCATCTCGACGAGCTGCCCGCCGTTGCCGGCGAACTCGGGGATTGCCGGCGGCAGCGTGCGCCCGGCGAACAGCAGCCGGCCGCTGGGCAGCAGCTGGCCATAGTTGCCGGGCAGGTTTTCGGTCTGCCAGCGGTGCACGATCATGCCCCACATGTCGATCAGCCACACGTTGCGCCCGTACATCGGCGCGAACAGCGTATAGCCCTCGGCCGCTCGCCGCGTTTCGTAGTGAGTGACGCCATGGATGCTGCGCATTCCCGCGCTCATGCTGGATCCTCCCGTTCGGCCATCCGCGCTCAGACGTAATTGATGAACACCGGGCTCGCCCAGGCGAGCTGGCCATTTTTCTGCCGCGCGCGAAGATAGGCATAGGCGCGCCCCCCTGGCAGGTCGAGCGTCACGCGATCCTCGAGCGCCGAGGCCGCGAGCGGCACCAGCCGGTGCCATTGCCAGCTCTCCCTGGGAAACGGTCCGGTGCGCAGGTTGTGCGAGCGCTCGAGCAGATCGCCGAGCCGGGTCTCGACGCGCTGCGCCGCGGGTTCGCTGAGCGAGACCGTCAGGATCGTGTCCGCGCCGCCGACGACCTCGAGCACGACGCTCTGATTGGGATTTTCGCGGTACGCGTTCTTGCGCGCCGTGTACGAGCGGATCGCGAGCCCGTCCGCGCCGCCGCGCGTGACGCGCTCGAAGCGATGCCGGCGGGTCTCGTCGAAGGGCATCGACTGCAGGCAGGGATAGAAGCGCGTCAGACGTCCCTGCGTGACGGTCAGCTCGAGTGCCCAGTCGCAGACGCGGTCGAGCGCGAGCGCCGCCCAGGGGCCCCAGCCCCATTCGAGGCGCAGCTGCACGGGTTGCTCGAACGCGCGCGCCGCGTCGACCTGCTCTTCGGCATAGGCGCGGTGCACGACGCGTCCGTCCTGGATCAGCTCGACCACGTCGAGCTCGTCGCGACCGGCGACCCGAAACGCCGCCTCGGCGCGCCGCCCCGCGGCGATGCTCGCGCCCATCGGGGCGCCATCGACCGCGAAATCGAGCGCAATGCGATCGCCGGTGAGCGCGTAGGTCCGCCGCGCGCGGATTGCCTCGAGGATCCCCTCGCGCGTGAAATCGGTGACCAGTGCCGCCATCAGTCCCTCGCCGTAGGCGCCCGGAAAGCCGGCGTGGTCGTCCGAGGAGCCGACGAAGCCGAAGCGCAAACCCTTGCCCAGCGCCGCGCGTGCGGTGTTCGTCGTATCGCGTCCTCCCATCGAGTGCGTGAAATAGTCGAACGGCCCGCGGTCGTGCTCGGAGTTGCCGTGCTCCGAATAGATCTCGACCACCGGCGTGCAGTCCTCGCGGAACACCGCCCAGTTCACGCCCCGGCTGCCGGTCGGATAGGCGAGATGGTGCGGGATCATCAGCGCGCGCTCTTCGAGGCAGAAACGGCGCAGCGTCTCCACGTCGGACGCGTAGAACAGCGGCCGATGGTCCTGCGGAAACACGACGCACTGGTCGCCCCATTGCGACGAATGCCACTCGAAACCGAGGAACGCACAGAACGACCCATCGCGGTTGCCTTCGGCGATGACCTGCTGCACCCGGGGCCAGGTCTCCTTGAGGCGCTTGAAGCCGTCGATCCAGTGCCGCTCGCGCCCGCCTTCCATCGTCGGCATGTCGTGCCAGCTCGAATGGCCGGTGAACGCGAAAAAATCGAGGTGGCCGCGCGCGACTTCGAGCGAGCGCTCGATCGAGCCGATCCCGTAGCCGTGAGCATTGTGGTTGTGGATGTCGCCGTACAGAATCGCATAGCGCTGCGTTCCCGTGCCAGCCGTGTCGCCCGTGCGCCCCAGCACCGCCTACTCCATTCCCAGCAGCCGGTAAATGCGCCGCGTGTACTCGCCGAACATTTCATGCGTCTTCATGTCGAGCGTGCGCGGGCGCGGCAGCTCGATCGGGATGTTGTCCGCCATGCGCGCGGGGCCGGCCGTCATCACGATCACCCGCGTGCCGAGAAACACCGCCTCGGAGATGCCGTGCGTGACGAAGAGAATGGTCTTGCCCGATTCCTTCCAGATGCGCAGCAGCTCGAGATTCATCTTTTCGCGCGTCAGCGCATCGAGCGCGCCGAAGGGCTCGTCCATCAGTACCAGCTTGGGATCGTGCACCAGCGCACGCGCGATCGCCGCACGCTGCTGCATGCCGCCGGAAAGCTCGTAGGGATACTTGTCCTCGCTGCCCTCGAGTCCGACCAGGCGCAGCAGCGCGCGCCCGCGCTCGCGCGCCTCGGCCATCGGCAGGCCGAGGATTTCGGCCGGCAGCAGCACGTTCTGCAGGATGCGGCGCCATTTGAGCAGCAGCGGCGCCTGGAACACCATGCCGACGTCGCGCGCAGGGTCGAAGGCATGCGTGCTCGATCCGATGCGCACCTCGCCTGAATCCTGCGGATGCAGCCCGGCGAGCACCTTGAGCAGTGTCGACTTGCCGCAGCCCGAAGGTCCCACGAGACTCACCAGCTCGCCCGGCATGACATCGAAGGTGGCATCGGAGATCGCGAGGTGCGTCTCGCCGCCGCGGCGGTAGGCCTTGCTGACCCCGGCCAGGTGAATGAAGGACTCGGTCACGCGATGCGCGCGTCTTTCGCGACCAGCAGGCGCTCGAGCAGCAGGACGCTGCCGTAGAGCGCGACGCCGATCAGGGTGATCAGGATGACCGCCATGAACATCGCCGGCGTGTCGAGCGTGACCTGCACCTGCAGCATGAGATAGCCGAGGCCCTTGTCCGAGCTGAGGAACTCGCCCACGATCGCCCCGGCCACGGCGAGTATCGCGCCGACCTTCATGCCGGAGAAGATGTAGGGCAGCGCACCGGGTAGCTGGATCTTGGTGAACACCTGCCAGCGCGAGCCGCGCAGCGCGCGCACCAGGTCGAGCAGCTCGGGCTCCGTCTCGCGCAGGCCGCGCGCGGTGGTGAGCAGAATCGGAAATACGGCGATCGAGAAGGCCATCATCGAATTCGGAAAGATGCCGTATTTGAACCAGACGATGATCAGCGGGCCGAGCGCCACCTTCGGGATCATGTTGAGCGAGACCAGCAGCGGCATGAAGAACGCCTCGAGCGTCTGTGACCAGGTGAAAAGGAGCGCCAGGGTCACGCCGACGGCCAGCGCGAGAAAATAGCCGACGAAAATTTCCAGCGCGGTGACGCCGGTGTTCAGCCACCAGTTGTAGTTCTCCTCGAACAGCGCCCTGACCGTCGCCTGGGGCGAAGGCATGACGTACTTGGGCACGTCGCCGATCGAAACGAACAGGTACCAGGCTGCGAGCAGCGCAAGGTGCGCGAGCACTGCGAGCACGGTCCGGCTGAGGGTGTTGGAGCTTGCTTCCATCCCGTCTCCTAATCGGCGGTACCCGGCTCAGTCCAACCAGCGGTCCAGGTTCGCGCGCACGAAATCGTCGTCCGCGAGGTCGCCGTGCTCGCGGTAAACCCGGTCGATCTCGTCGGCCTGCCCGGCGGAGAGCGTTTCCTTCGGATCGAGGCACCAGATGCCCTCGAGCAGCCCCTGGCGGCGCAGGACCTCGTGGCAGCCGGCGATGCAGCCGGCGAAATCGTGCGCCACGTCGAAGAATGCACTGTTGCAATCGGTGACGCGCGCGTCGAGCGCGAGCAGGTCCTCGTCGATGCGCCCGGCCGCGACCGCATCCTGGATCCGCGCATGCAGCGCGACCGCGCTTTTTGTCCAGACGCTCCAGTGGCCGAGCAGCCCACCGCGGATGCGCAGGCGCAGCTCGCTCCCGTCGCGCATCACCGCGAACGGCGTGGTCAGATCGAGCACGATGTGATCGTCGTTGCCCGTGTAAAGGGTCACCCGGTCCTCGGCGCGTGCCGCGGCGATGCCGCGCACGACATCCAGCGTGCGGTAGCGGTTGAACGGCGCCACCTTGACCGCGACCACGTTTTCGATCGAGGCGAAGCGGCGCCAGAACGCGACCGGCAGCGCAATGCCACCGACCGCGGTCTGCAGATAGAAGCCGACGAGAGGAATCTCCGCGGCGACGGCGGTGCAATGCGTGATCAGCTCGTCGACCGAAGCGCCCTTCATCGGCGCAAGCGAGAGCATTCCGGCGTGGTATCCCACGTCGCGCGCGATGCGCGCCTCGCGCTGCGCCTGCGCGGTCCCGCCCGACAGGCCGGCGATCAGCACCACCGGTCGATTGGTCCAGTCGGCAGCCTCCCGCGCCGCGATGCGCAGCACCTCTTCGTACAGGCCGGCTTCGCGGATCGCGAACTGGGTGGCGTGCACGCCCACCGCGAGCCCGCCGGCGCCGGCATCGAGGTAATAGCGCGCCAGCGCGCGCTGACGGCGCACGTCGAGGCGGCGCTCGGCGTCAAGCGCGAGCAGATGCGCAGGGATCACCGTCCCGCGACGCAGCAGCGCGAGGATGTCGGCGGGAAGATCGGTCCAACGTTGCGGCATCTCCTGGGCTCCGCGCCTATTTTCCCGCAGAGGGCGACGCCCCCCGGAGGCGGTTCCAGATTCGAACGAGCCAACGGCGCAAGCCCGTGGTTTCGGCCGTCGCGGGCGCGAGGCTGCGCCGCGTCTCGCTCCCGGCCGGCGCATCGGCGCCGAAGCGCCGCGCGAGGCACTCGGCGAACTGCGCGGTCCGCTCGGTCGCTCGGCGCTCGAACAGGCGGTCGACGACGGGCTTGAGCGGCCCCTCGCCGACGACTTTGAACAGCGAGCGCAATTCTGTCTGCGCGCCGGATTCCGTGAGCACCACGTCGATCTCCATGGTCAGGTGCTCGGCCTTCGCGACCGCGTGCAGGCTGCGCGGCGGGTCCTCGGCATCAATGCGCGCGGTCAGATCGACGATCAGGGGAACGACGCCGACTTTCTCTTTCACGGTCAGCTCTACGCTGCTGTCGTCCAGCCGCTCTATGTGTTCGACGCCCGGGATGCAGGTGCACAGGGATTCGAAATCGCGAATGAAGCGCCAGAGTTCCGCGGCCGATGCATTGACAGTGAACCGCGCCTCGCGCTGGCGCATCAGTCCCACCACTTCTTGAGATTGCAATCCTCCGCGATCACGCCGGCGGCGTTGTGCCCCGCGCCGGCGTGCACGCCGCCGCCCGGGTGGCAGTAGCCGCCGCACATGTAGAGTCCCTCGACCGGCGAACGGTAGCTAGACCAGCCCGCGAATGGCCGGAAGTACCCCATCTGGTCAGGCGTCATGTCGCCAACGACGTCGACGCCGTGGACCAGATTGTCGTTCAGGCGCTCGGTATCCGAAGGATCCTGGATCTTCATCGCCAGGATCTTGTCCTTCGTCATGTTCGGCGCGTACGACTTCCACAGCTCGAGCAGATGCTCGGCGTACGCGTCCCTCAGCTTGCGCCAGCCCTCCGCACCCCCGGGCTGCACCGCGTAGGGCGCGTACTGCCAGACGACGGCGGTGTGCTTGCCGGCCGGCGCCTGCGACGGATCGAACAGCGTCGGCAGGGTGATCTGCAGCATTTCCTTCTGCGGGGGGCGGCCCTGCGCGATTTCCTGGTACGCGCGCACCTGGTCCTCGACGCTCGCGCCGAACAATTCCTGGCTGAACGCGGTGTTCACCGCCGGATTGTGCGCGGCGGCCCGGTACTCGGGCGGCTCGGACAGCGCCAGATGCAGGCAGAACAGCGAGCGTCCGCGAGAGTGGTAGTTCTTGACGCGCGTCGCGAAGGAAGACGGCAAGTGCTCCTCGCCCACCATCTGCAGAAAACTCTTTCTCGGCTCGACGTTGGTGATCACCGCCTTGGCGGCATCGACCCGCGTCCCGTCGGCCAGCTCGATACCCACCGCCCGCTTGCCCTTCAGCAGGACCCGCTTGACCTCGACGCCAGTGCGCACCACGCCACCGTGCGCCTCGATCACCTTGCGCAGACCGATCGCCAGCTGCTCGGACCCACCCACGCAGATCGGCGCCTCGGCCTTCAGGATGCGGAACAGGCAGATCCATCCCTGGCCGAACTGATCCGGCGCAAACCCGAGCACGGTCAGGCGCGCGAGGAAATGGACCTTCACTTCCGCGCTCTCGAACAGCTCGTCGAGCAGCTGCACCGGCGTGCTTGCCTGCCATTGCAGCAGCGTGCGCCCCTCTGCCGACTTTTCCAGCTCGGCGCTCTGCAGCGAAGGCGCGAGCGGCGGCGAATACATCAGAGGCAGATAGGTCGATTCGATGAATTCGCCGTAGTCCTCAACGAGCTGCGTGTAGGTTCGGGCGTCGCGCGCTGAGAACTTGGCCAGCTCGGCGGCCATGCGCTTCGGCTCCCGGTACATCACGATGCTGCGATGGTCGGGGAAGATCGTCCCGCGCAGATGCTCGGGATAGACGTACTTCACGCCGTGGCGCTCGAGCTCGAGGTCGCGATAAACCGGGCTGGTGGGAATGTTGGTGTGAACGACCGAGCAGAGGTTGTGCTTGAACCCTGGCAGGGTGGCCTCTTCGGTGTGGCAGCCCCCGCCGACACGCGCGCTGCGCTCCACCACCAGGACCTTCGCGCCGGTCTTGGCGAGATAGCCGGCGCAGGCGAGGCCGTTGTGGCCGGCGCCGATGACGATGAAATCATGGCTCACGACAGGCTCCTCAGGTCCGTCGGCCGGGCGCCGCAGTGGATGCGCGCCCGGCGCATTTTAACTGTCTGGTTAATGCACCGCTCACGGAAGGCGCGTAAGCTAGCCCGGGCCCCGGGATGCGTCAACGCCGGGAGCGTTGACACCCGGAATTGCGCGTCGCTACCATCGCCGCGCATTCGTCAAGGAGGACTGTGATATGACTCGCCGCAACTCATTCGTCGTGGGGCTGATCGCCCTCGCCGCCTTCGCCGCGCCGGCCGCGGCCGCTGAAAAGATCGATTTCATCCTCAACTGGGTACCGGGCGGCGATCACTCGCCGTACTACTACGCCAAAAAGATGGGCTGGTACGAGAAGGAAGGCATCGACCTCAACCTCGAGCCGGGCAAGGGCTCGGCGCTCGCCGTGCAGAAGGTCGGCGCCGGCGCGAACCCGATCGGGCTGGCCGACATGGGCACGGCGCTGGTCGGCAAGGGCAAGGGCGCCGACGTCGTGGGCGTGTTCAACGTCTATGCAAACTCGCCGCAGGGCCTGTACTGGCTGAAGAGCTCGGGCATCAAGGGCATCAAGGATTTCCCCGGCAAGAAGATCGGCAACCCGGCGGCCGACGCGGCCCGCGCGATGTGGCCCGCGATCGCGAAGGCGAACGGCATCGATCCGAAATCGGTCACCTGGGTGAACGTCGCGGCCAACGCCAAGATCGGCGCGCTCAAGTCGAAGTCGGTCGATATCACCACGTCTTTCTACAACATCCACCACATTTTCCAGCGCGAGCTCGGCGATGACATGGGCTTCGTGGCCTGGCGCGACATCGGGCTCAATCCCTACGGCAACACGGTGCTGGTGAACGGCGCCTTCCTCGCCAAGAACAAGGCGCTGGTCGCGAAGTTCGTCAAGGTGACGCAGAAGGCGTTCGCGGCCTGCGTCAAGGATCCCAAGCCCTGCGTACAGGCACTGGTCGACGCCAACGGCGCGCTCAAGTTCGACAATGAGCTCACCAACTGGAAGCTGGTCGAGGTGCTGATGAGCGATAAATTCTCGCGCGAGGTGGCGCTCGGCTACCTCGACCCCAAGCGCATGTCCGATGACTACGAGCTGGTCAAGACCTACGTCGGGATCGAGAAGCCTTTCGACGTGAAGACGATCTACACCAACCAGTTTCTCGACAAGTCGATCAAGATGACGAAGTAGCGCGGATGCGGACCGCGGTGCGCCGCGGTCCGCATCGCGCGGAGCCCGGGTCAGGCGATGCGGTAGATCCGCGCAGCGTTGTCGTGGAACAGCGCGCGGCGCGCGGCCTCGGGGCGCGCGGCGACGATCGCTTTGAAGCCGCCCATGATCGTATCGTAGGTCGCGACCAGTCCGTCGACGGGGTAGTTGCTTGCGAACATGCAGCGCTCGACCCCGAAATCGTCGATGACGGCATCCACGATCGGTGCGTTGTCCTCAATCTGCCAGGCGCGCCCCGGGATTCCGAGGCCGGAGATCTTCACCACGACGTTCGGGCACTCGGCCAGGGCGCGCATCGCGGCGCGCCAGCCGGCGAGCCCTTTGGCGCTGCGGTCGGCGGGCAGGCCCGTGTGGTTGAGCACGATCCGGGTGCGCGGGAACGCGCGCGCGAGGTCGACCGCCTCGGCCAGATGCCACCACGGCGTCTGGAGCTCGAAATGCAGCCCGTGGCGCTCGAGCAATGCGTAGCCCGCGCGCCAGCGCGCGTCGCCCATCGAGCCCGGCGCAGCGGTCGCTACCGCGTCGGCCGAGGCCGCGGCGCGCGGCTTGTGGCGCACGCCGCGCACCAGGGGAAACGCGGCCTGCGCGGCGAGCACATCTGCCACATCGCCGCGGTCAAGCCAGGCTTGCGCGACGATCGCATTCGGGATGCCGTGCGCGGCAGCGAGCCCGCTCACCCAGCGCGTCTCGCCGACCGGGTCGCGCGGATCCCACTCGGCCTCGACATAAACGGTCTTCACCACCCGGTGCCCGGCGCAATCGCGCCGAAACTCGTCCGGCAGGTAATTCCTGCACAGGGCCGTGTAGTCTCCGTAGCGGAACGGGATCTGCGGCGTATCCTGCAGCCAGGGATGGCGGTTGTGATCGAGATCCCAGAAATGCTGGTGTGCGTCGATGATCGGAAGGTCGTCCGGGTTCATGGCGGATGAACGAGCGAGAACGGACACGGTGATGATAGGCGAGGATGGGCCGCGCCCGCGCATCGGCCTGGTGCTTGGCGATCCGGCGGGAATCGGCGCCGAGCTGGCGGCAAAGCTGCTCGCGCGCACGCAGACCAGCGCGCTGGCTGTTATCAAGGTGATCGGCGATGCGCGCCAGCTCGCGGCGGGCGCCAAACTCGCTGGCGTGACGCTGCCCGCGGTCGACGTCGACGATCGTGCCAACGCGGATCCCGCTGCGCTGCCGCTCGGGCGGGTATCGGCCGCGGGAGGGCGCGCGGCGCTCGAAAACTTTCGCCGCGCACTCGGTCTCGCGCGCGATGCGCAGCTGGATGCGATCGTGTTCACGCCGTTCAACAAGCAGGCGCTGCGCCTCGGAGGCATGACCTTCGACGACGAGCTGCGCTTCGCGGCGGATTTCCTCGCGTTTAGCGGGCCGCATGGGGAATTCAACGTGCTCGACCGGCTGTGGAATGCGCGGGTCACCTCGCACCTGCCGCTCGCAGAGGTCGCCAAGCGGCTCAGCGTTCCGCGCATCGTCGAGGCGATCGCGCTCACCGATTCGGCGATGCGCGCGGCCGGCTTCCCCGCCCCGCGCCTCGCCGTGGCCGCGCTCAATCCGCATGCGGGCGACGGCGGCAACTACGGGCGCGAGGAGATCGAGATCATCGCCCCGGCGGTCGAGGCCGCGCGCACGAACGGGATCGATGCGCGCGGGCCGTATCCGGCGGATACGGTTTGGCTGCGCGCACGCGCCGGCCGGTTCGACGGCGTCGTCACGATGTACCACGACCAGGGACAAATCGCGATCAAGCTGCTCGGGTTCGAGCGCGGGGTCACCGTACTCGGCGGTCTGCCGATCCCGATCACCACGCCGGCGCATGGCACTGCCTACGACATCGCGGGGCAGGGCGTCGCCAACGATGCAGCGCTCGTCCGGGCGTTCGAGATCGGGGTCGACATGGGCCGCGCTCGCTGCAGTGCCGCAATGCGCGACTAAATAATGGTTTGGCTTATCGCACAGGGCTGAATTATGATGGCCGCCGATCCGCGCCGAGGACGCGGACTCGGGTAAGTCACGCGGCCCGGTACGCAAGACCACTGGCGCCGAAACCATCTTGCGAAACAAGGAGGGAGACAACATGAAAGTACGCACCACACTCAAGCTCGTCGCTGCGGGCGTGGCGCTGGGCCTGGCTGCAACGTCGGGCAGCGCACTGGCGCAGAAACGCGTCAAGTGGAAGATGCAGAGCGCCTTCGGCAGCACCTTGCCGCACCTGGGCACCTCGGGCGTTCGTTTCTCGAAGAACATCAGCGAGGCGACCGATGGGAAATTCGAGATCAAGTTCTACGAGCCTGGCGCACTGGTGCCTGCGCTCGAGTGCTTCGACGCTGCCGCCAAGGGCTCGGTCGAGTCCTGCTGGACCACGCCTGGCTACCACACCGGCAAGCTCGGGGCCTCGGTGTCGTTCTTCACCACCGTGCCGTTCGGTCCGGGATTCGGCGAGTTCAATGCATGGAAGATCTTCGGCGGCGGTGACAAGCTGCGCAATGAACTGTATGCCAAGCACGGCCTGATCGCGATGACCAGCTTTTGCATTGGTCCGGAGACTTCTGGCTGGTTCAAGAACGAGATCAAGTCGCTCGATCAGCTCAAGGGCATGAAGATGCGATTCTTCGGCCTGGGCGCGAAAGTGATGCAGAAGATCGGCGTGTCGACGCAGCTGCTTGCGGCTGCCGACATCTATCCGGCGCTGGAGCGCGGCGTGATCGACGCGACGGAGTTCTCGATGCCTTCGATCGACCAGAAGCTCGGCTTCTATCAGATCGCGAAGAACAACTACTTCCCGGGCTGGCACCAGCAGACCTCGTGCAACGAGCTGCTGATGAACAAGAAGGCGTACGACTCTCTGCCGAAGACCTTCAAGAAGATTCTGCAGCTGGGGCTGGGCGAGGAGACCACCTGGACGTACGCCGAGACCGAGTGGCGCAACCCAGCCGCGATGCAGGAGAACGTGAAGAAGTACGGGGTGACCAACCGGCGTTGGACCGACGATGAGCTCGCGTCGTTCGAGAAGGCTTGGAACGAAGTGGTGAAGGAGGAGTCGGCCAAGGATCCGGAATTCAAGAAGATCGCCGACAACTTCTATGCCTTCCGCGAGCAATATCGGATCTGGGGCGAGGCGCAGTCTATGAAGCCGACGTATCTGAAGTAAGAAGCCCTACACCGGTGCGCAGAATCCGGCGCACTAGCAGTACGTAACCACTGCCGGGGCGCACAGCGCCCCGGCCTTTTTTCGACTCCGGTGAAAACCGGCCCAAGATTGCGGATGACGCGATGGAGTTGTTGCTGAGAATTGGCAGCCGTCTGGCCAACCGCTACGTCGTGGCGGTCGTCCTGCTGATCCTGCTCGGCGCAGGCTACGCCTACATCGCCGGGCTGGATGCCGACTCCCGCGAAGAGCTGCTGTATTTCGTGCAGGATTACCTGCCGCTCGTGATGTTCATCACGCTTGCGTTCCTGCTGTTCTCCGGCTTCCCGGTCGCCTTCATCCTCGGCGGCTTGGCAATGCTGTTTGGCCTGCTGGGCTTTTTCGCCGGCACGTTCAAGCTGATCGAGTTCTTCAATTTCCTGCCGCGTATCTGGGGCCAGGCGGCGGAAAATCTTGTCCTCGTTGCGGTGCCCGCGTTCATCTTCATGGGCGTGATGATGGAGCGCAGCGGCATCGCCAATGACCTGCTCTACTGCGTGCAGGTCATCCTCAAGCGCGTGCCCGGCGCGCTGGCGCTCGCGGTGACCATCATGGGTACGATTCTCGCCGCGATGACCGGCATCATCGGCGCGTCGGTCACCATGATGACCGCGCTCGCGCTGCCGACGATGATGCGCCAGGGCTACAGCCATGCGCTTGCCTGCGGCACGATCGCCGCCTCCGGCACGCTCGGCATCCTGATCCCGCCGAGCATCATGCTGATCATCATGGCCGACCTGCTGTCGGTGTCCGCGGGTGATGCGTTCACCGCGGCTATCGTACCTGGCCTGACGCTCGCCGTTCTCTACCTGCTGTTCGTCTTCATGGTCGCCTGGCTCAAACCGACGATGGCGCCGCCACTGCCGCCGCACCTTCTGCAGGTTCCGAAAGGGCAGATGGGCAAGCTGCTCGGCAGGGCCTTCTTTCCGCCGGTGTTTCTGATCGGCATGATCAAGGGCTCGATCCTGCTCGGCTGGGCGACGCCGAGCGAGGCCGGTGCGGTCGGCGCCTTCGGTGCGATGCTGCTGGCGCTGTTCAACGGGCGGCTCAAGTACGACGTCCTCGAGGGCGTCTGTCATACCGCAGCGCGCACCACGGCGATGGTGTTCTTCATCATCATCAGCGCGACCTGCTTCGCCTATGTCTACCGTGCGCTCGGCGGCGACGACATTGTCGAGCACCTACTCCAGTCCTCGGGCCTTTCCAACTGGGGCTTTCTGTTTCTCGTTATGGGAATCGTGTTCGTCCTCGGGTTCTTTCTCGACTGGATCGAGATCACGCTGATCGTGCTGCCGGTGTTCGCCCCACTGGTAAGCACGCTCGACTTCGGCGACCATCTGCCGAAGGAGCTGATCACCTACTGGTTCATCGTCCTAATGGCAGTCAACCTGCAGACCTCGTTCCTGACGCCGCCATTCGGCTACGCGTTGTTCTACCTCAAGGGCATTGCGCCACGTGAGGTCAAGATCCAGAGCATCTACAAAGGCATCATCCCGTTTGTGCTGCTCCAGCTGCTGGCGGTGATTATGGTCCTCAGCTTCCCGAAAATCGCGCTGTGGCTGATCACCGCGACGGACTAGACCCGAAGAGTTGACATCATGACAGACGGCCCACCCGCAACCGCCCAAGTTGCCGAAGCCGAAGAACGCGACCGCGAGGTCGAGGACATTCCGTTCGCGCTGCGGCTGTCCGAGTGGCTGCGCAAGTTTGTCGATTTCGTCGGCCGCTGGGGCTCGTGGTTCGCACTGCCGATGGTGCTGTTCACGGTAATCGACGTCATTGCGCGCAAGATTTCCTGGCTCGACGACGAGGGCAAGCTGCACGGCGTGCAGGTGTTCCTCGTGCACACCTTCGGTCGCATGTTCGAGTCGACCATGCTCCAGGAACTGGAGTGGCATTTCCATACAGCACTCTTTGCGCTGGTGCTTGGTTACGGCTACATCCACAATTCGCACGTGCGCGTCGACCTGATCAGAGAAAACCTCGCGTTCCGCAAGCAGGCCTGGCTCGAGTTTCTCGGCATCACCCTTTTCCTTCTGCCCTACACGGCGACGATCGTGTACTTTTCCTGGGGGTATGCCGTCACCTCGTACGAGATGCACGAGATCTCGGCTTCGACCGTTGGACTTACCAATCGTTGGATCATCAAGTCTGTGCTGGTCTTCGGACTGATCGTGGCGGGCCTTGCCGGGATTGCCGTCTGGCTGCAGGCCGCGCTCGTACTGTTTGGCGATCCGAATCGGCGATTCCCGCTCATGACGCTCGAGTGGCCCGAGGAACGTGGCACGAAAATCGAAGGCAAGGAGCGCGTCTCGCTCGAAAAAGCGGTCGACTCGACCGCCCCGCCGGACGAGCGCGCCAAGGCGCTCGCCTCGAAGATCCTCACCGGCAGCGAGTAGCGCCCCGCCTGTGCGGGGCCCGCGATGGATCTGGACAAGTACTTCAAGAAATACATTTGGGACGACGAGCGCACGCCGTACCTCGTGCCGGCCCAGCACCTCACGCGCCGCCAGGCGGAATATGAGCTGCACTTCTACGCGCTATTCGTCGGCGTGCTCTGCGGGCTGATTTCGGTGACCGCTCTGTCCAGCAAGCTGCCGCATAGCGGCTCCGTGATCGTGTCGGTTTACGCCTTCACCGTAGCCTGCTCGGCGATTTTGCTCGGGACGACCCGGCATCCCTGGGCCGCAGTCTGGTGCGCGACCCCGCCGCTCGCCGGACTGGCGTACTTCGCGGTCTACGGCTTTCATCCGAATCTCGGCGCAATGGATAAGGTTCTGCTGGTCTGTGCGATGCTCGCCTGGCTCTTCTATTGCCGGCGATTGGTCGCGGTGGCGCGCGCCTATTCGAATCTGCCGCCGACCCCCTCCGGCGACTGATCCGGGGCATGGCCTGGGATGCCAAAGCGGGCTTGACGCTGCTGTCGAGCCGGCGCTGGTTCCGCCGTCATCTCGCCGCGTACCTCGTCGTCAATATCGGCCTGACGGCCGCCAACATCGTCGGTGGTGCGCCCTGGTGGGCGTTCTGGCCGTTCGCGATTTGGAGCATGGTGCTTCTCGTGCACTACCTCATTTACAAGACCTCAACGGTCGACGATGCCTGGGTGAACGAGCGAATCGATGACCTGCGCTCGAAGAGCTACGATCTCAGCCACATCGACGACATCACCCGCAAGCCGGACGGTGCCGCCCCAACGCGCAATCTCGGAGAGCCGCCGGCCTAACCAAGCTCCGGGCCGGCGACCAACATCACCTTCGACGCATCACCGGGCGCCGGTCCGCCGCCGTGCACCATGCGCGTGAACGGTCGCTGTGCCTCGAAGCCGCGCGCCGCAAGCCAGGCGACGAGCGCAGCCGCGTGGTCTGCGGCATCGAGATACAGGGGCGCCGATACGCGCTCCAGCGCGACGTCGAGCAGCGCGATCGCCGCCTCCGGAGCATCGGCAACCAGCGGGCCGAGCTGGCACGCTTCACGCCCATCGCGACCGAGCAGGAAGCCGCGAATCTTGTCTGCCTGCTCGAGCACGAGCGCGGCTGCCGGCAAGCGCGCCGCGAGCGCGCGCAGCAGGCGCTCGCGGCGCGCGCCGAACGCGCCTGCGTCGAGCGCGAGGATCCGCGGCCAGTCGTGCTCCGCGAGAGGACGAATGCCGTCGGCCCGATCCGCTCGCTGTAGCGTCCGCGACCGCAACTGATAGCGCTGGAAGCTCCAGGTATCGTGAAAGCCTTCCTGCAAGTAGACCGCGCGACCCGCGGGCGTCGCGTCGAGCACCGGCGTGAGTTGTCCGGCGCGCAGCTCGCCGAGCGCACGGCGCAGCAGACGCGAGGCGTAGCCCTTGCGCCGATGCTCGGGCAGCACCAGAACCATGCTGACCCAGGCGAACGCGCCGTAGGGCAGCACCAGCGTCGAGGCCACCAGCGTACCGGCGGCGAGCGAAAGGCCCCAGCCGCGGCCAATCTCGAGCATCAGGCGCCAGTCGGCGGCGTTCTGGTTCCAGCCCGCAGCCTGCGACAGGGCCAGACAGGCTTCGAGCTGCGCTGCGCCGAGCGCATGCTCGCGCGGCTCAGTACTGCCCATCACGTGTTTCGAAGTGCGTCGGCTTGCCGAGCGCGGGCTGGCCGCGCACGACCCAGTCAGCGACCCAGTCGAGCATCGTCTCGAGCGGCACGCGCGGCCGGCCGAACAGCGCCTGTGCGGCGCGCGTATCGATCAGCCAGGCGCTCGGCGCCTCCGTCCCCTGCAACAGCGCCCGCTTGCCGAGTCGCTCGGCGAAGGCCTCGGCGAGCTTACGCACGCTCGTCTTCTCCGGGCCGGTGACGTTGAGCGGCGT
>JAJDNJ010000222.1 GCA_022340705.1 Betaproteobacteria bacterium | reverse complement strand
CGCCGCACTCGGCGCACTCTATGCGCTGCTCTACGCGATCCTGCGCATGGAGGATCACGCCCTGCTGATGGGTTCGGCTCTCATGTTCGCGCTCATCGCCGCGGCGATGATCGGCACGCGCCGGATCGACTGGTACCGCGTCGGCGCGACGCGCGGCGGTGCATCCGCGGCGACCCCGACCTGAGCCTCGCTTGCCTGGCGGCCCGGCGCGCCCTACGCTCGCGCCGGGAGGAAGCCATGGGGAGCACTCTTTCGATCCCGCTGTGGATCGCGCTGCCGATCGGCCTGCTGGCCGCCTGGGCCGCATACGACAAGCTGGTCATGCCGGCCATCCGCTGGTTCGTCGCGGGCCAGGCCAACCGCGTCATCGACGAGCTCGGCGAGCGCCTGCGCATCGGCGTGCGCCCCTTCCAGCGCACGCGGCGCCAGATCCTGATCCACCGCCTGCTCGGCGACCCGCGGGTGCTCGAGGCGGCCGAGCAGCACGCCGCCGCGACCGCGACGCCGCTGCCAGCGGTACTCAGGCGCGTCGAGCGCTACGCGCGCGAGATCGTCCCCGCGTTCAACGCCTACCTCTATTTCCGCACGGGCTACTGGCTCGGCAAGAAGCTCGCGCAGGGCCTGTACCGCGTGCGTATCGGCTACGTCGATTCCGAGGGCATCCGGCGCATCCCCGAGAACGCGACGGTGGTGTTCGTGATGAACCACCGCTCCAACATGGACTACGTGCTGGCCGGGTACCTGGCCGCGGAGCAGGCCGCGCTGTCCTACGCCGTCGGCGAGTGGGCGCGCATCTGGCCGTTGTCGGCGCTGATCCGCGCGATGGGAGCGTACTTCGTGCGGCGCAACTCGCGCGACGAGCTCTACCGGCGCGTGCTCGAGCGCTACATCGTGATGGCGACCCAGGCCGGGGTTCCCCAGGCGGTGTTTCCCGAGGGCGGCCTGACGCGCGACGGGCGCATGCGCGAGCCGCGCCTCGGCGTGATCGACTACATGCTGCGCGGCTTTGCGCTCGAGGGCGAGCGCGACCTGGTGTTCGTGCCACTCGGGATCAACTACGACCGGGTGCTCGAGGACCGCAGCCTGCTGCGCGCCGAGGATCCGCAGGCCGAGCGGCGCGGGCGCTGGTCTGCGCTGGCAACCACGCTGCGCTTCGTGCTGCACAACCTCGGGCTGATGGCGCGGAGCGAATGGCACCGGTTTGGCTATGCCTGCGTGAATTTTGGCGCACCGATCTCGATGCGCGCTTACTGCGCCGAGCGCACGGTCGACTTCCAGCGTCTGTCCGGCGAGGCGCGCCGCGCCGAGATGGCCGCGCTCGGCGCGCGGCTGATGGCGGTGGTCGGCGCCATCGTTCCCGTGGTTCCGGTGGCGCTGATCGCAAGCGTATTTGTCGCGCGGCCGGACGCAGCCTGGTCGGCAATCGCGCTCAAGGCCGAGGCCCAGGCATTGCTCGAACGCCTGCGCGCCGCCGGCGCGAAGGTCTACATTCCGCGCCAGGACCTGGATTACGCATTTACGGTCGGACTGCGCATGCTCACGCTGCGTCGCCTGGTCGACGCGCAGGACGGCCTGTATCGCGCGCGCGCCGAAGAGCTGGCGCTGCTCGGCTACTACGCCAACTCGATCGCCCACCTGCCGCAGACCAACGCGCCGGCCTGAAAAGCGAACCGGCACCGAGGATTACCCGGCGCCGGTTGCTGGACTGACCCTGCGCTCGACTTAGCGTCGGCCGAAGCGCCCGCCGCGCGAAGCAAACTGCGGCCGATGGTTGTAGCGGTGGCCATAGGCATAGTGGTTGCCGCGATTGTTGCGATGGCCGTAGGCGTAGTGGTTACCGCGGTTGTTGCGATGACCGTAGGCGTAGTGATTACCGCGGTTGTTGCGATGGCCGTAGGCATAGTGATTGCCGCGGTTGTTGCGATGGCCGTAGGCATAGTGGTTGCCCCGGTTGTGGCCGCGCCCATAGGCGGCACGCCCGCGATCATGGCCGCGCCATCCGCCGGCGCGCTGCTGACGGTCGTGGCGCTGCTGGTTGATGTGCCGCGAAGAACGGTCCTGCGCACGCTCGAGCCGCCGGCCCTCGCGCGGGGTCACCACGCCGTCGGCGCGCGCGTGGCGCTCCATCTGCCGGATACCGCGCTGCTCGGAGCGCAGCGCCGAGGCTTCGCGCCGCGTCAGGTCGCCGTTCGCCATGCCGCTGCGAATGCGATCGGTCTGACGCGCCTGGCGCGCATCGACTCGGTCGCCGCCGCTCGCCGAGCGGCCGCCGTAGCTGCGCTCCTGAGCTTGCGCGAACCCGCAGGCCAGCGTCGCTGCGAGCGCGATTGGGATGAGCATCTTTCTCATGATCGTCTCCTTCGTCGTGCCGCGCGACACCATGTCACGCGAACATGGAGCCAGTCTGCGCGGTGGCGCGCGCCGCGGCTGTACGAAATGGTGACGGATCTGTTACCGGGAAGCCCGGCTTGTAAGCAGCTGTAACCGGCGCCTAGCGCCGCTCGCGCCGACGGTCGCCGCCGCGATCGCCGTTGCGCCCGCGGCGCGATTTGCGGTCGAGCTGGCGGTTCGCGTCGCGCATGTCGCGCCGCAGGCTTTCGCGCTGCTGCGGCGTCATGCGAGTGCCGTCACGCGACCGGCTAGCATTGCGCCCGCGCTCGCGCGGCGCCGCGTTCAGGTCGCGGCGCAGGCGTGCGCGCTCGGCATCGCTCATCTGCCCGCGCGATTGCGCCAGGATGCGCGCCAGCGCGGAACGGTCCGCCGTGCGCTGCGCCCAGGGCGCGCGCGCCTCGGCAGGCCCTGCGGCGAGCACGAGGCCGGCAGCCAGCACGCAGACAGCGGTCGAAAGGATCGAAAATTTCACGCCATCCATCCTACCGAGGCGGGAACGCGCAGTCCCGCATCCGGGGCGCGAATTTGTAACAATGCATGTCTGAGCCGCGGGCGGGATGACAAGTTGTTACCGCCGCGCCCGCGCCGACCGCTACCCTGACACTCTATGACCGAACTCAAGCACCGCATCCTGGTTGTCGACGACGATCAGCGCCTGCGCGAGCTGCTGCTGCGCTACCTCGGCGAGCAGGGTATCGAGGCGCGCGCGGTGCCCGATGCCACCGCCATGGACAAGATGCTGGCACGCGAGCGCTTCGACCTGATCGTGCTCGATCTCATGCTCCCCGGCGAGGACGGTCTCGCAATCTGCCGGCGCCTGCGCGCAGCGAACGCGGGACCGGCGATCCTGATGCTGACCGCGAAGGGCGACGAGGTCGATCGCATCGTCGGCCTCGAGATGGGCGCCGACGATTACCTGCCCAAGCCGTTCAATCCGCGCGAGCTGGTCGCGCGCATCAACGCCATTCTGCGCCGCCGCGCCCCGGGCGGCCCGCCCGGCGCGCCGGCAGCGGCGACCGAGCTTCACCGCTTCGGCGATTTCGAGCTCAATGTCGGCACACGCGCGCTGATGCGCGCCGGAAAGCCGGTCTCGCTCACCACCGGCGAATTCTCGGTGCTCAAGGTCCTCGTGCAGCACCCGCGCACGCCGCTGTCGCGCGACAAGCTGATGGAGCTTGCGCGCGGGCGCGAATACGAGGCCTTCGACCGCTCGATCGACGTGCAGATCTCGCGCCTGCGCAAGATCGTCGAGGACGACGCGGCACACCCGCGCATCATCCAGACGGTCTGGGGCTTCGGCTACGTGTTCGTGCCCGACGGCAACGCGAAGTGATCCGGTGACCGATTCGCTGCTCGCGCGCTCGTTCGCGCTCATCGGCGCCCTGCTCGTCGTCTCGATCCTCGCCTCCTTCCAGCTCTACCGCATGAACGAGCGCGAGCCGCGCGCGCGCGAGATCGCGCAGCAGACGGTGAGCGTGGTCAACCTGACGCGCGCGGCGCTGATCAACTCGGATCCGGCGCGACGCAGCGAGCTGCTGATCGAGCTGAACGAGCGCGAGGGGCTGCGCCTGTATCCCGAAGATCCGGGCGAGCAGCTCGAGCCCCTGCCAGACGACCCGTTGCTCGACCGGGTGGTCGCGCGCGTGCGCAGCGCTCTCGGTGCGCGTACGCGCTTCGCCTACGCGCGCGACGGGGTCGACGGCTTCTGGGTCAGCTTCTTCATCGACACCGACGAGTTCTGGGCGATGCTGCCGCGCGAGCGCCTCGAGCCCGAGTTCGGCGCCACCTACATCGGCTGGGCGGCGCTGGTGATCGCCATGGCCTTGGTCGGCGCCTGGCTGGTCGCCTCCGGCATCAGCCGCTCGCTCGACGCGCTCACCCTGGCGGCGCGCCGCGTCGGGCGCGGCGAAACGCCCGCGCGGCTGCCGGAAAAAGGCCCGGCTGAGCTGCGCACCGTGGCACGCGCGTTCAACCGCATGGCGGGCGATCTCGCCGCACTCGAGCGCGAGCGCGCGACGGTGCTCGCCGGCATCAGCCACGACCTGCGCACCCCGCTCGCGCGCCTGCGCCTCGGTCTCGAGATGCTCGAGGGCGACGCGGCGGTGCGCGAGGGCATCGCGACCGACGTCGACGAAATCGACAGCGTCATTGGCCAGTTCCTCGATTACGCTCGCGGCGCGGACGAGGCGCGCGCCGAGATCGATGTCGACGCGATGCTCGAAGAACTCGTCGAGGGCTACCGCAAGAGGGGGCTGGATGTCGCCGTGCGCACTGCGGCCGGGCGCCGCGCGCTCGCGCCAACAGCGCTGCGCCGCGCGGTCATCAACCTGGTCAACAACGCGCTGCGCCACGGTGGCGCGCCGGTCGAGGTGCGCGCCGCGCGCGAAGGCAACGCACTTGTCATCGAGGTGCTCGACCGCGGGCCCGGAATCCCGGCCTCGCAGATTGAACGCCTGAAGCAGCCCTTCACCCGCCTGAACGAGGCGCGCGGCGCCGAAGGCGGCGCGGGGCTGGGTCTGGCGATCGTCGATCGCATCGCGCGCGCGCACGGAGGCGCGCTCGACTTTGCCCCGCGCGACGGCGGCGGACTGGTCGCACGGCTGGAGCTGCATTGATGCGCGAGCGCACCGCCGCACTCGCGGCGCTCGCGCTCATCGCGTTCGTCTGGGGTTACAACTGGGTGGTGCTGAAGCAGGGTCTGCGCGATGCGGGACCCTACGAATTCTTCGCCCTGCGCTTCGCGATCGCATCGCTCTGCCTGTTCGGTGCGCTCGCCGCGACGCGCCGGCCGATGCGCCTGACACACGCCGGCGCGGTACTCGCGACCGGACTGCTGCAGACCACTGCGACCTTCGCGCTCACCGGCTGGGCACTCGTCTCCGGCGCCGCCGGCAAGAGCGCGGTGCTCTGCTACACGATGCCGTTCTGGGTGACCCTGTTCGCCTGGCCGGTGCTCGGCGAGCGCCTCGGCCGGGCGCAATGGACCGCACTCGGGGTCGCGCTCGCGGGACTCGCGCTGCTGCTCGGCTCGGGTGTCACGCCCGGCTTCTCGGAGCTGCTCGCGCTCGCCTCGGCCGTCGCCTGGGCCGCTGGCGTCGTCATCACCAAGCGCTTGCAGACGCGCCACCGCGTCGACACCCTCGCGCTGTCGGCCTGGCAGTCGGCGCTCGGCGGCGCAGGGCTCGTGTTGCTCGCGCTCCTGTTTCCCTCGCACGCGACGCATTGGACGCCCACTCTCGTCTTCGCCCTGCTCTACAACGCGATCCTCGTTAGTGCGATCTGCTGGTTCCTGTGGTTCTGGGTGCTCGCGCGGCTCGACGCGGGGCTCGCGAGCTTCGGCATTCTTGCGGTGCCGGTGCTCGGTGTGGTGTTCGGCGTGCTCCAGCTCGGTGAGCGACCGCAGGCAAGCGAATGGGCAGGGATCGGGCTGATCGTCATCGCGCTCGCGCTGACCGCGGTCGCCGTCCGCGCCTCGCGCCCGCGCGGACCGGATTGAGACCGGGCGCGCAGTGCGCCGGGCTATTGACCCCGGTCAAGCCGGCCGGCGCTGCAAAGGCCTAAAGTCGGGCGCCATGAGCCACAAGCACGCCAATCTGCTCGAGACGATTTTTCGCGATCCGATCAGCGCCAACATTCACTTCCGCGAGGTCGAATCGCTGCTCGCTCACCTCGGCGCGCGCGTCGAGGCGCATGCCGGCGCGCGCCTGCATGTCTGGCTCAACGGTCAGGAAGGCGTGCTGCATCGCCCGCACCATGGCAACACGATCGGGCGCCAGGACGTCAAGCATCTGCGCGAGTTTCTCGCCCGCGCCCGCTGCACGCCGTCGCAGTACGAGGCGATGCAGGAAAAAGCGCGCGGCGGTTGAGGCCGGGACTGACGATACCGCGCGCCTAAGCGGCGCGCTGCTCGCCGGCGGTGGCCAGCGCGAGGTAGGCCTCGCGCAATTCCTGCAGTTTCAGCGAGTCGGTGTGCCCGCCGGCGAGCCCCACCCGCGCGTGGACGAGCAGCGAGCGGTACCTTTCCTTGATCTGCTCGAGCTCCGTACCCGTGGCGACGCCGAGCACCGCGTAGAAGCGCCGGGTCTCGTCTATTTGGTCTTTTTGTTTGTCGTCTAGCATGGCTGTGCTCCCCGTTTCGACGGTCGCATCATGACGACACTGCGGCCGCCGTGGCATTACCCGTTGGTATTAGTGGCATGACCCCTCGGTACTAGCATTTGTAGGAAATCGTTTGGCGGCAGGGCCCGCCCCGCGCCCGCTCAGCGCGCGCCGGGTTCGTCGTCCCAGACCTTCTCCGGCATCGGCAGGTCGGCGAAGGCTTCCGGTCCGAGCCGGTCCCGCGGCGCGATGCCGAGCTGGTCGAGCACCATCATGAACTGGCGCAGATGCTGACCGCAGTGCCAGGTCGTGCGCTCGAAGAATTCGTGCACGCTCTGTTGACCGTAATAGACGTCCGCCCGCCGGCTCCAGTCGGTCTGCCCGCCGCGCGTCCGCCACCAGTCGTCGAGCCGCTCGGCCACGGTCTCTCCGTAGGCAAGCAACGCCGGTTTCCCCTCCTCGCCCGGCCGCGGCACGCGGTTGTACGCGCCTTCGTCGAGCCGCGTGCCGTTCAACTCATGATCGAGGAACGCATCGGCGATGCTGAAGATGTGGTACGCGAGACTCGCATAGCTGCGCGGCCGGTTCGGCAGCAGGGTCGGCAGCTTGTCGTCCGGGACCTGCGCGAGGAAGCGCCGCGCGGCGGCCTGAAAGAGATCGAGCCGCGCCTTGAGCGCTTGCGGCGGCAGAATGCGGCTCCCGCCCCAATCGATTCCCGCGATGCGCGCGACGTCGCGCAGCACCTGGCCGTTCGCCCAGTCGTCGCCGCGCCGGATGATCGGCACCGAGCGAATGCCGAGGCGCGCGAGGTCGGCGAACGCCTCCTTGTCGGCGAGCACGTTGATCGATTCGAACGCGACACCGTGGCGCTGGAGAAACTCCTTCATGCGCAGGCAGCTCGAGCAGCCCGGCTGCCAGTAGGCCTTGAGCGGTTCGGTCCGGGTCGCCATCATGATGCCCTCCTCGCCTGTGGCAGACAGTATAGGCCGCGTCAGGATCGTCCCTGAAGCGGAAAGCGCTCGAGCACCGCGTAGCGCGAGCCTTCGCTCGAGAGTATCGAGCGCACCAGGACGAACTCGTTCACCGGCCAGTCCACCTGCGGCAGCGGCGGGAGCGTGCTCGGCGCGCGCGCCTTGCGGATCAGGGTGACATGCGCGGCGAACGGCCGCCGCTCGAGCGCGAACCCCGCGTGGCGCAGCGCCTTGGCGAGCTCGCGCGCCAGCTGCTGCATCGGCCCCGGTGTGCGATGCGGTCCGGCCCAGAGAATTCGGTTGTGCGCCCAGTACACGGCCTGCTCGATCAGCAGCTTGTGCGCCGGTGCGCGCACCGCACGCGCCGCGCCGATCGCGTCATCGACGCGCGCCGCCTCGATCTCGCCCAGAAAAGCGAGCGTGAGATGAATCGTCTCCTGGCGCGTCGCGCGCCCGCCCGTGTCGCGCGCCAGCGCCTGCGCCCACTGCGCGAGCCTGGCCGCGCCGCGCTCGGGCGCCCAGAGCGCGAAGAAGACGCGCGAGCGCTCGGCGGAGGGTTCAGCCGCGCTCAGACCAAGTGCCTGCGCATCAGCGCGGCAAGCGCCTGGTCGCCCGCGGCGCCACTGCGCTCGAGGTTTTCGATCACCAGCTCCTGCTCCTCGCGATCGCGGTTTTGGGACAGCTTCCAGCGCGCGTCGATCCGCGTCACCGCGACCTCGAACACGACGATCGCGCCGAGCATCTGCTCGAGGTAGTCGTTCGGCAGCGCGTCGAACTGCGCGAGCCACTCGGGATCGTGCGCGGCCACCAGCCGCCGCTGCGCGGCCCGCCTGGCGGCGAGTTCCTCGATCACCGCCACCGTCCCGTAGGCATGCACCGCGGCGTAATTCCAGGTTGGCACCGCGGGCGCGCGCGCGTACCAGCGCGGCGAGACGTAGGCGTGCGGGCCGGAGAACACGACCAGCACCTCGTCGTCG
>JAJDNJ010000218.1 GCA_022340705.1 Betaproteobacteria bacterium | reverse complement strand
CCCCGAAGCGCAGCACATGGCTGCGCGAGTAAGTTTCATAGGCGAACGACGCGTCGCCAAGGCGCCAGTCGATCGTCGCGCGGTGTTCGGACATCGATCGCTCCCTACATGCGGAACACGCCGAACTTGGTCGGCTCGATTGGCGCGTTGAGAGCGGCTGAGATCGCGAGTCCCAGCAAGCGGCGCGCATCCGTCGGGTCGATCACGCCATCGTCCCACAGGCGCGCGCTCGCGTAGTAGGGATGACCCTGGCGCTCGTACTGCTCGAGAATCGGTGCTTTGAAAGCGGCCTCCTCCGCTTGCGACCAGCTGCCGCCGCGCGCCTCGATCCCATCGCGCCGCACGGTCGCGAGCACGCTCGAAGCCTGTTCGCCTCCCAGCACCGAGATGCGCGCATTCGGCCACATCCAAAGGAAGCGGGGCGAGTAGGCGCGCCCGCACATGCCGTAGTTTCCGGCCCCGAACGAACCACCGACGATCATGGTGAACTTCGGCACGCGCGCGGTGGCCACCGCGGTCACCATCTTGGCGCCGTCCTTGGCAATGCCGCCGGCCTCGTATTTCCTGCCGACCATGTAACCCGTGATGTTCTGCAGGAACAGCAGCGGTATACCGCGCTGCGCCGCGAGCTCGATGAAATGCGCCGCCTTGAGCGAGCTGTCGGAGAACAGCACGCCGTTGTTGGCGAGGATGCCGATCGGGTAGCCGTGGATGTGCGCGAAGCCGGTGACCAGCGTGGTGCCGTAATTGCGCTTGAACTCGTCCAGCTCGGAGCCGTCGACCATGCGTGCGATGACTTCGCGCATCTCGAGCGGCTTGCGCACCACGTTGTCTGGAATGACACCGTAGATTTCCTCGGCCGGGTAGAGCGGTTCCTGCGGCGTACGCACTTCGAGCGCGACGCGCTTGCCGAGGTTCAGGTTGCGCACGATGCGGCGCACGATCGCCAGCGCGTGCGCGTCGTTCAGAGCGTAGTGGTCGGCGACCCCAGAGATGCGGGTATGCAGGTCCGCGCCGCCCAGATCCTCCGGGGTGACGATCTCGCCGGTGGCTGCTTTCACGATCGGCGGGCCGCCGAGAAAGATCGTGCCCTGGTTGCGCACGATCACCGATTCGTCGGACATCGCCGGCACGTAGGCGCCGCCGGCAGTGCAGGAGCCCATCACGCAGGCGATCTGCGGAATGCCCGCCGCCGATAGATTGGCGATATTGAAAAAGATGCGGCCGAAGTGCTCGCGGTCGGGAAAGACCTGGTCCTGGTTCGGCAGGTTCGCGCCCCCCGAGTCGACCAGGTAGATGGCGGGCAAGCGGTTCTGCGCGGCGACCTCCTGCGCGCGCAGGTGCTTCTTCACCGTCATCGGATAGTACGTGCCGCCCTTCACCGTGGCGTCGTTCGCCACGATCACGCATTCGCGCCCCGAGACGCGGCCGACGCCGGTGATGATGCCGGCCGACGGCGCGTCGCCGTCGTACATGTCGTGCGCGGCGAGCTGGCCGATCTCGAGGAACGGCGAGCCCGGGTCGAGCAGCGTGCGCACGCGCTCGCGCGGCAGGAGCTTGCCGCGCGCGACATGCTTCGCGCGCGCGTTTTCGTCGCCGCCGAGCGCGGCGAGCGCGACCTTCTCGCGCAGGTCGGCGACCAGGCCCTGCATGCGTGCGTAGTTCGCCCGGTATTCCTCCGAGCGGATGTCGAGGCTGGAGCGCAGGATGCCCATCGGCGGCGAATCAGGTTTTCGGCTTGTGCGGGCGCGCGCCGACCGGATGCCCGGCCTTCTTCCATTCGTCGAAGCCGCCTTCGAGGTGCAGGACGTTGTCCATGCCCATCTCGGCGAGCACGCCGGCGGCGAGCGTTGCGCGCCAGTCGGCCGCGCAGTAGAGGATATAGGTCTTGCCCGGGACGAACACCGGCTTGTAGTACTTGCTCTCGGGATCGACCCAGAATTCGAGCATGCCGCGCGGCGCGTGGAACGCGCCCGGGATCATGCCGTCGCGCTCGAGCTCGCGCACGTCGCGGATGTCGACGAACAGCGTGTTCGCGTCGCCCATCTTCTGCTGCGCCGCCTCGGGCGATATGCCCTTGGTTTTCGCCGCCGCCTCGTCGAGCAGCGTCTTCACGTTCTTCTTCAGCCTGAACGCCGGTGCGGACATCACCACCCTCCCGTCGTGAGCCATTTCTCGATCTGATCGAAGCGGTCGATGCCCCAGAACGGTTCGCCGTCGATCACGATGTAGGGCGAGCCGAACACGCCCTTGGCGAGCGCCGCGTCCACTTCGCCTTTGGTCTTGTCCTTGATCGCCTGGTCGTTTAGCGCCGCGCGCAGCTCGTCCGCATTGCATCCGACCGAGGCGGCGACCTTGATCACGCTTTCGACATCGGAGATATTCACGTCGTCGACGAACAGCGCGCGGTAGAGCGCCTTCACCAGCGCCGGGACCTTGGCCGGATCCTTGCCTTTCAGCCAGATCACGGCGCGCGTCGGCGCGACGCCCGAGATCGGGAAGGTGCTCGGGTATTTCATCGGCACCCCATGAAAGGCTGCGGAGCGCAGGAAGTCGCGCTTGGCGTAATCGCCCTTCAGCGGCAGGTTCGGCAGCGGCGCGCTCCCGGTCACCTTGAACACCACGCCGAGAAGGATCGGGCACCAGTTCACGCTGCGCCCGTGCTTGGCGGCGAGCGCCTCGATTTTTTCGGAGGCGAGATAGCCGTACGGCGAGGAGAAGTCGAAATAGAAGTCGATCGGTTTTGCCATGTGGTTTCCTTTCACTCAGACCTCACCCGCCAGCGTGCGGCCGATCAGCATGCGCTGGATGTCGTTCGCGCCCTCGTAGATCTTGCACACGCGCACGTCGCGCCAGATCCGCTCCACCGGGAAATCGGACACGTAGCCATAGCCGCCATGGATCTGGATCGCGTCCGAACAGACCTTTTCGGCGATTTCCGAGGCAAACAGCTTCGCCATGGAGGCCTCCTTGAGACAGGGCTGCCCTGCGTCGCGCAGCGCCGCGGCGTGCAGCACGAGCTGGCGTGCCGCCTCGATGCTGGTCGCCATGTCGGCCAGGCGGAAGCTGACCGCCTGGTGCGTGATCAGCGTCTGGCCGAAGGTCTTGCGCTCGCGTGCATAGGCGAGCGCCGCCTCGAGCGCGGCGCGCGCCATGCCGACCGCTTGCGCCGCGATGTTGATGCGCCCGGACTCGAGGTTGGCGAGCGCGATGCGGTAGCCGACGCCTTCCTCGGACAGACGATGGTCTGCCGGCACGGTGCAGTTCTCGAGCACGATCTGCGCGGTGTCGGAGGCATGCTGGCCCGCCTTTTCCTCGACGCGCGCGACGATCCATCCCGGATTCGACGTCGGCACGACGAAGGCGCTGATGCCTCTTTTGCCGGCGGCCTTGTCGGTCACCGCGAAAACAACGGCGAGATCCGCGGTCTTGCCCGAGGTGATGAACTGCTTGACGCCGTTTAGCAGGTAGGCACCGTCCTTTAGCTCGGCACGGGTCGTGATCGCCGAGGCGTCCGATCCGGTGTGCGGCTCGGTGAGCGCGAACGCACCGAGCATCTCGCCGCGCGCCACCGGCTTGAGCCAGCGCTCCTTCTGCGCCGTGTTGCCGTAGCCCCCCAGGATTCCCGCGACGAGGTTGTTCACGGCGATGATCGTGCCCGTCGCGCCATCGCCCGCCGAGACCTCCTCGCAGGCAATCGCGAGCGCGGTCGAATCCATTCCGGCGCCGCCCCATTCCTCGGAAATCGAGACACCGAACAGGCCCATGCCGGCCAGCGCCTTGAGCTGCTCGCGCGGGAAAATGCTTTCGCGGTCCCACTGGGCGGCGCGCGGCGCGAGCTCGGCCTGCGCGAAGGCGCGCACCGACTCGCGCAGCATCTCGTAATGGTCTTGCATCAACACGCGATCAGCACAGCTCGAGCGCGACCGCGGTCGCCTCGCCACCGCCGATGCAAAGGCTCGCCACGCCGCGCTTGCCGCCGGTGCGGCGCAAGGCGCCGAGCAGGGTTACCATGATGCGCGCGCCCGAGGCGCCGATCGGGTGACCGAGCGCACAGGCGCCGCCGTGAATGTTGACCCGGTCATGCGGCAGCTTGAGCTCATGCATCGCCGCCATCGTCACGACGGCGAACGCTTCGTTGATCTCATAGAGGTCGGCGTCCTTCGCGCTCCAGCCGGTGCGCGCAAAGAGCTTCTGCATCGCGCTGATCGGCGCGGTGGTGAACCAGCCCGGCTCCTGCGCGTGGGTCGCGTGACCGATCACGGTCGCGAGCGGCGTGAGGCCGCGGCGCTCGGCCGTCGAGCGGCGCATCATCACCATGGCCGCCGCACCGTCCGAGATCGAGGACGAGTTTGCCGCGGTCACGGTGCCGTCCTTGCGAAAGGCTGGTCGCAGGGTCGGAATCTTGTCCAGATTGGCCTTGAACGGCTGCTCGTCCATCTCGATGAACTTCTCGTCCTTGCCGGCTTTGATCGCGATCGGGGTCGTCTCCCATGCAAACCAGCCCTCGGTGTTCGCCTGCTGCGCGCGCTTGAGTGAGGCAATCGCGAACGCGTCCTGCGCCTCGCGCGTGAAGCTGTACTTTTGTGCGCAATCCTCGGCGAAGCTGCCCATCAGGCGTCCCTTGTCGTAGGCGTCTTCCAGCCCGTCGTAGAACATGTGATCGAGCGCCTGCTGGTGGCCCATGCGGTAACCCGCGCGCGCCTTGGGCAGCAGGTAGGGCGCATTGGTCATCGATTCCATGCCCCCGGCGACGACGACGTCCATGCTGCCGGCAACGAGCAGGTCGTGCGCCAGCATTGCGCTCTTCATCCCCGAGCCGCACATCTTGTTCAGCGTCGTGCAGCCCGTGGAGAGCGGCAGGCCGGCGCCAATACTCGCCTGGCGCGCGGGCGCCTGACCCTGCCCCGCGGGCAGCACGCAACCCATGATGACCTCCTCGGCCTCCTCGGGCTTGATCTTGGCGCGCTCGATCGCCGCGCGAATCGCCGCCGCGCCGAGCTCGGGTGCCGTGAAGCTCTTCAGCTCTCCCTGGAAGCCGCCCATCGGCGTGCGGGCGGCGGAAACGATGACCACGGGATCCTGTTTCATGGGTGCCTCCTCAATGTGCTGTCCAGTCAAAGCGCTGCTCGGTGACGGGTACGCCCCAGCTGCGGTCGACGTGCTCGTCGGTCAGACGAAAGCCGTGCGCCTCGTACAGCGCGCGCGCGGCGTCCAGGCCCGCGAACGTCGTCAGCGTGACGTGCTGGTGACCGACCTCGCGGCAGAACTGCATCGCGCTGCGCATCAGCTTACGCCCGAGTCCGCGGCCTTGCATGCGCTCGTCAACGATGAACCAGCGCAGGCGCGCCGGCGCGTTGCTCGCGCGCGGCCCGACGATCGAGATGCTGCCCGCGACCGTGCCGCCGTCGTCCGGCTCGATCCAGAAGCCGTCGCGTGCAGCGTCGAACTCGACCAGGAAACCGCCCAGATCGCGTGCGACCAGCGCTTCGAAGTACACGCCGAATTTCCAGTGCCGCGCGTACCAGCGCCCGTGCAGCGCGACCACCTCGCCCAGTTCGCCGGGCGCGGGAATTCCGCCGGCAGGGCGATTCGCCATCGTCACGCCGCGGTTTCCTCGAACAGTTCGCGGCCAATCAGCCAGCGCCGGATCTCCGAGGTGCCGGCGCCGATCTCGTAGAGCTTAGCGTCGCGCCACAGGCGCCCGGTCGGCGTCTCGTTGATGTAGCCCATGCCGCCGAAGGCCTGGATCGCCTCGCCGGCCATCCAGGTCGCCTTTTCGGCAGCGTAGAGAATCGCGCCGGCGGCATCCTTGCGCGTCGTCTCACCGCGATCGAGCGCCTGGCCGACCGAATACACGTAGGCGCGGCAGGCCGAAAAGGTCACGTACATGTCGGCGAGCTTGCCCTGCATGAGCTGGAACTCGCCGATCGGCTGGCCGAACTGCTTGCGCTCGTGCACGTAAGGTACGACCTGATCGAGGCAGGCCGCCATGATGCCGAGCGGTCCGCCGGCGAGCACGGCGCGCTCGTAGTCCAGACCGCTCATCAGCACGTTGACGCCGCGGCCCTGCTCGCCGAGTACGTTTTCGGCCGGAACCTCGCAGTCCCGAAACACGAGCTCGCAGGTGTTCGAGCCGCGCATGCCGAGCTTGTCGAGCTTCTGCGCGGTCGAGAAGCCCTTCATGCCTTTCTCGATCAGGAACGCGGTGATGCCGCGCGGACCTGCGTTGGCGTCCGTCTTGGCGTAGACCACGAGCACGTCGGCGTCGGGCCCGTTGGTGATCCACATCTTGTTGCCGTTGAGCAGGTAGCGATCGCCGCGCAGCTCGGCGCGCAGGCGCATGCTGACCACGTCCGAGCCTGCACCGGGCTCGCTCATCGCGAGCGCCCCGACGTACTCGCCGCTGATCAGCTTGGGCAGGTACTTTGCGCGCTGCGCCTCGCTGCCGTTTCTGCGGATCTGGTTCACGCAAAGATTCGAGTGCGCGCCGTAGGACAGCGCGACCGAAGCCGAGGCGCGGCTGATCTCTTCGACCGCGACGATGTGCGCGAGGTAGCCGAGCGCCGAGCCGCCGTAGGCTTCCTCTGCGGTGATCCCGAGCAGGCCGAGCGCGCCGAGCTTCGGCCACAGATCCATCGGAAACTCGTTCGTGCGGTCGATTTCCGCCGCACGCGGCGCGATCTCCTTGGCCGCGAAGTCCTGCACCGAGGCGCGCAGCATGTCGATCGTTTCGCCGTGTTCGAATCGAAGGAACGGGTATTCCATGGGCACCTCTGGAACGGGCCGCCGGCGATGCGAGCCGAGCGCGCGCGGCGGGCAGACCGGGCAGGCTACTTTACGTTTACGTAAACGTCAACTCTGTTTCGTCAGTCTCGTCATTCGCGCGCGAGCTGCTTGCGCACGCGCTTCTCGAACACGGTGATCTCCGAGAGCTGCGCCTCGATGTCGGTGCGCTGCTGCTCGAGCGCGGCACGATGGCTCTGCAGCGCGCTCAGAAAGCGCTCGAGCTGCGGGCGCTCGTCGCGCCCCGGTTCGTACATGTCGATCAGCTCGCGGATCTCGGACAGCGACAGGCCGAGGCGCTTGCCGCGCAACGTGAGCTTCAGGCGGGTGCGCTCGCGCTGCGTGTAGATGCGTCGCTGGCCTTCGCGCCGCGGCGCGAGCAGGCCCTGGTCTTCGTAGAAGCGGATCGCACGGGGCGTGACGTCGAACTCGCGCGCGAGGTCGCCGATGGAATACTCGGCGCGCTCCTTGTCGCCGCTGTTTGAGCGGGGTCGAGACGTCATGGATCGCTGTTGCCCGGATGCTGCGATGCGGCGATAATCGGCCGCCGCCTGCGATCGTGCGCCTGAGCGCATCAATCGAGCGCGGATTCTAGCCCATCCCCGTGGCCACTTCCGCCGACCTGGACTATCCGTTTGCCGAGCCTCCGGCGCAGGGCACGGTATGCGATGTCGCGCCCGGCGTGCGCTGGCTGCGCATGGGTCTGCCGTTCGAGCTCGACCACATCAATCTCTGGCTGCTCGCCGACAGCGGCGGCTGGACGATCGTCGATACCGGAATTGGAAATTCCGCCACGCGTGCCGCATGGGAGACCGTGTTCGAGAGCGCGCTCGATGGACGGCCGGTGCATCGCGTGCTGGTCACGCACTACCACCCGGATCACGCGGGCAATGCCGCCTGGCTGTGCGAGCGTTTCGGCGTCGCGTTATGGATGACGCGCGGCGAGTTCCTCACCGTGCATGCGATCCACGCGGGCATGGCCAGCTACACGCCGGACGCGTCCGGCGCACTGTACCGCAGGAACGGCCTTGACGAGGCGCGCGTCGCCGCGCTGTCCAGGCGCGGCGACTTGTTCCGCAGGTTGGTGCCTGAGTTCCCGGGATCGCACCGGCGCTTGAACGACGGCGCCACGATCGACATCGACGGGCGCGCCTGGCGCGTCATCGGCGGCCACGGACATTCGCCGGAGCACGCCGCGCTGTATTGCGAGGCGACGAACGTGCTGATCTCGGGCGACATGCTGCTGCCCAAGATCTCGACCAACGTCGCGGTGCGCCCGATCGATCCGGACGGCGACCCGCTCGGCATGTTCCTCGAGTCGATCCGTCGCTTCCTGCCGTTGCCCGAGGACGTACTCGTGCTGCCTTCGCACGGCATGCCGTTTCGCGGCGCGCACGCGCGGGTCGCGGCGCTCGAAGCCCATCACGCGGCGCGCCTGCGCGAGCTGCTCGTGGCCTGCGCGGAATCGCCCAAGAGCGCGGTCGACGTGCTGCCGGTGCTCTTCCGGCGGCCGCTCGGCGACGGCCAGATCTTCTTCGCGATGGGCGAGGCGATCGCACATCTGCATTACCTGCACGAGAGCGGGCAGGTTGCACGCACGATCGATGCGCAAGGCGTTGCACGCTACGCGCCGGCGCGCGCGCAGACACGGGCCGCCGCCTGAGTCAGGTCCGCGCAACATCGAATTAGAAAGAAGGGGGAGAGCCAGTGGCCGAGCAACTGCCCAAGCCCGCGAGCCCGGATCACGCCGAGCTCGCCAAGGTCTATCACGAGGTCGCTGAGCGGTCCGCGCGCATCCTGAACGACTTCGCGCAGCGCCATCTGTCGAACAGCATCAGCGCTTCGGTATCCGACGAGCTCGGGATCGCGAAGGCGTTCATGGATCTGTACGCGCGCATGCTCGGCAATCCGTTTGCGCTTGCTTCGCTGTCGACCAACATGATGCTCGACTACATGCACCTGTGGCAGGCGAGCTGGATGAAGCTGCTCGGGCAGCCGGTCGCGCCGGTGGCAGAGCCCTCGAAAGGGGATTCGCGGTTCAAGGACTCGGACTGGTCCGACAACTTCCTGTTCGACTACATGAAGCAGTCCTACCTGATCGCGGCGCGCCACATCCAGCACGCCGTCGCCGGCGTCGAGGGGCTGTCGCCCGAATCGGAGAAGAAGGTTGCGTTCTTCACGCGCCAGTACGTCGATGCGCTCGCCCCGTCGAACTTCGCGCTCACCAACCCGCAGGTGCTGCGCGAGACCCTGTCCTCGGGTGGCCAGAACCTGATCAAGGGCCTGAACAACCTGCTGGCCGACATCGAGCGCGGCGAAGGGCAGCTGCGCATCAGCATGACCGACGAGCGCGCGTTCGAGCTCGGCAAGAACGTCGCGACCACGCCGGGCAAGGTCGTGTTCCAGACCGAGCTGATGCAGCTCATCCAGTACGAGCCGGCGACCGCCGAGGTCTACAGGCAGCCGCTGGTCATCATCCCGCCCTGGATCAACAAGTACTACATCCTCGATCTGCGGCCGAGCAACTCGTTCATCAAATGGGCGGTCGAGCAAGGCCACACCGTATTCGTGGTGTCCTGGGTGAATCCCGACGCGCGGCTCGCGCAGAAGGGTTTCGACGACTACCTGCTCGAGGGCTCGCTCGCCGCGCTCGATGCGATCGAGCAGGCGACAGGCGGGCGCAGCGTCAACATCATCGGATACTGCCTGGGTGGAACGCTCCTTGGCGCCACCCTGGCCTGGCTGGCGGCGAAGGGCGATAAGCGGGTGAACTGCGCGACGTTCTTCGTCAGCCTGCTCGATTTCTCGGCCCCGGGCGAGCTCGGTGTGTTCATCGACGAGGCACAGGTCGCGAATCTCGAGAAGAAGATGAACGAGCGCGGCTACCTCGAGGGCTCCGAGATGGCGAGCACCTTCAACATCCTGCGCGCCAACGATCTGGTGTGGTCGTTCGTCATCAACAACTACCTGCTGGGCAAGGATCCGTTTCCGTTCGACCTGCTGTACTGGAACTCGGATTCGACACGCATGCCGGCGCGCATGCACAGCTTCTACTTGCGCAACATGTACATGAAGAACCTGCTCGGCGTGCCTGGCGGGATCACGCTCGCCGGCGTGCCGATCGACCTGTCGAAGGTGGACGTGCCGGCGTACTTCATCTCGACGGTCGAGGACCACATCGCGCCGTGGAAGACGACCTACCGCGGCGCACGCTACCTCGGCGGGCCGGTGCGCTTCGTGCTCGGCGGCTCGGGTCACATTGCGGGCATCGTCAATCCGCCGGCGGCCAAGAAGTACCACTACTGGACCAACGACGCGCTGCCGGAGACGCCCGAGGCCTGGTTCGAGACGGCAACCCAGAGGCCCGGATCGTGGTGGGACGACTGGCAGGCATGGATGGACGCGCGCAACGCCGGCGAGCCCAAGGTCCCCGCACGCAAGCCGGGCGATCGCGGCCTGAAAGTGCTCGAGGATGCGCCCGGCAGCTACGCGATGCTGCGCCTGAGCTCGAAATCGAAAAAGAAGAAGCGCGCCAAGTAATGGGGTCAGACCCCTGTGGATAACTTTTCCGCTGCTGTCGCGATGCGAGGCACGTCGCCAAAGTTATCCACAGGGGTCTGACCCCATTACTTCTCGGATTTCACGCGCGCGACCAGGAAGTCGACGACCTGCATCACTTCGTCCACGCCGCCTGCGGCCCGCACCGAGGTGACATAGCGGCCGCCAACCACGAAGGTCGGTACGCGCTTGATGTCGTAGTCCTTGAGCATTTTCTTTGCCGCCTCGACTTTCGCCGTGACCGCGGCCGAATTGCGAATTTCGCGAAAGCGCTGCGCATCCACGCCGTTCGCCGAGAGCCACTTCAGGAGGTTGGGCTCCTCGTCGAGACGCCGGCCATCGAAGTGATGATTGTCGTACAGCGGCCAGTTGAGCCGCGCGAGCTCGCCGATCGTCTCCAGCGCATAGTAGGTGCGCGCGAAGCCGGCCCAGCGCTCTCGCGGCACCGCGGGAACGCGCACGAACTGCACCCTGCCGCCGGCTTGCGCCAGCCAGCGGACGACTTGCGGCTCCGCTTCGTAGCACACCGCGCAGCCGTAGTAGAAGAACTCGATGACCTCGACCTTGTCACCGTGCGCAACCGGTCGCGGCGGCTCGAGGCGCCGGTACTGTTCGCCTTCCTGGTAGCTCTGAGCGCCGACGCCGGCGCTGAAAAGCACGCAAACCGTGACGACGGCGAGCCGAAGCAGGCGCAGGCTCATGCCCTTCCGCGCGCCGCCTATTTCTTCGCGAGGCGCTTGCGCTCCACGCCGATGAGATAGTCCACCGTCGCCAGCATGTGCTCCTGGCTCGAGATCGCGACGACCCGGTAGCGACCATTGACGGCGAGCGTCGGGGTGCCGTCGACGCCATAACCAGTCGTCAGCTGCAGCGCGCGGTTCACCTTGCTCCGCACGCCGAACGAGGCGACGGCTTCGTCGAACTTCTGCGGATCGATGCCCTGCTTGCGCAGCCACTCGTGCATCGCTTCCTTGTTGTCGCTTTGCAGCCGGTCGTTGTGGATCGCGTCGAAGAACGGGCGATGCACCTTCTCCAGTACGCCGAGCGCTTCGAACGCGTAGAACGTGGCCGCATCACGCGCCCAGCGCTGGTTGAAAATCGCCGGCACGCGCACCAGCCGGACATCGTCGGGCAGCGTCTTGAGCCATTTCTCCATGTAGGGCTGCAGCCGGTAGCAGTGCGGGCAGCCGTACCAGAAGAATTCGAGCACTTCGATCTTGTCTTTCGTCTCGACCGGCATCGGAGGGTCGAGAACGAAGTAATCGCGCCCCTCCACGGGCGCGGCCTGCTGCGCCTGCACGGTGAGGGCGCCGAATGCGGCGAGGCCCGCTCCGGCGAGGACGATGCGTCTGCGAAGCGGGTCGACGAAGCTGCGGTCTGCCATGTCAGTTCACTTTCGAGGTAGTCCCGGTTCTGGCTTTGACCAGGGTGGACTTGATTCCGTTCTGCGCGAGGGTCTGGCGCACGCGGTTGATATCTTCAAGTTTTGTAAAAGGTCCGATCCGCACGCGGTACCAGGTCCCCTTGTCGGGCAGCGTCGTCGGCTCGACGCTCGATTCCAGGCCCATGATTGCGAGCCGCGCCTTGTGATTGTCCGCGTCGGCCGGATTCTGAAACGAGCCGACCTGGATGTAATACGGCTCGCTGGTGACCATCGGACGCGGTGCCGGCGCAGCGCTTGCCGTCGGCGCCGGCGCGGGGGAGGGTTTCGATGCGGCCGCGGCCGGCTTGCCGGTGGACTGCTCTTCGGCACCGGGAAGGATCTTGTAAAAGTCGTAGCGCGGCTTTTCGGTGCTCGCCGTCGTCCCCGAAAAGCTCGGCAGCGCGGCACTGCCCTGCGGCATGCCGGCGATGCTCGGTGATTGGGAAGCCGAATCCTTCGCGTCTGCCTTGGCGCGCGGCGAAAACGGGATCGGCGTCTTGTTGAGGTAAAACGCAACGCCGAGCGCAATCCCGAGACCGATGATCAGGCCGAGCATCACGCCGAGGAAAAAGCCGCCGCGCGCGTGCCTCAGTTTCATCTGCCGTGATGTAGCCCGCCGGGCCATTACATTTCCTCTGGTGCGTTGACGCCGAGCAGCGACAGCGCGTTCGCGAGCACTTGCCGCACCGCCGCGCACAGCGCGAGGCGCGCAGTGCGCGTCTCCTCGTCGTCGACGAGGATGCGTTCGGCATTATAGTAGCTGTGGAACTGCGCCGCGAGTTCGCGTGCATAGAACGCGATGCTGTGCGGTGCGAGCTCGCGCGCGGCTGCGAGCACGACTTCCGGAAACTCCGCGAGCGTGCGCATCAGCGCGATTTCGCGTGGATTGCTGAGCGGCGCGAGCGAGGCCTCCGCGAGCCGCGCCACGTCGCCGCCCCACTGGGCGAATACGCTGCACAGACGTGCGTGCGCGTACTGTACGTAGTAGACCGGGTTGTCCTGCGACTCGCTTTTCGCAAGATCGAGGTCGAAATCGAGATGCTGGTCGGCGCGTCGTAGTACGTAGAAGAAGCGCGCCGCGTCGTTGCCGACCTCGTCGCGCAGCTCGCGCAGCGTAACGAAGTCGCCCGAGCGCTTGCCCATCGCGACCTTTTCGCCGCCGCGGTAGAGCACGGCGAACTGCACCAGCGCGACGGCCAGCCGGTCGGCTTCCAGGCCGAGCGCTTCAAGCGCCCCCCGCACCCGAGGGATGTAGCCGTGGTGGTCGGCGCCCCAGACGTCCACCACGCGCTCGAACCCGCGCGCGAACTTGTCGGCGTGGTAGGCGATATCCGAGGCGAAATAGGTGTACTGGCCGTTCTCGCGTCGCACGACACGGTCTTTTTCGTCGCCGAACTGCGTCGAGCGAAACCAGAGCGCGCCGTCGTTTTCGTACAAATGGCCGCGCTCGGCGAGCCGTTGCACGGTGTGCTCGACCGCGCCGCTCTCGTAGAGCGAGGCCTCCGAGAACCAGTTGTCGAACCCGACTCGAAAGGCGGCGAGATCCTCGCGCTGATCTTCGAGCATCGCCTCGCGTGCGAAGCGATGCAGTGCGCTCCAGTCGTCGCCCAGCAAAGCTTTCGCCGCGGCGATCTGCGCATCGAGTGCGGCATCCGGATCCTCACCAGGCTGCGCGACGGGAAAGGCCTTCGCATCGGTGACGTCGCGCGCGAAGCGCGCGACATGCGCATCGGTGAGCTGCGCTGCGATGTCGCGCACATACTCGCCGCGGTAGCCGTCCTCAGGGAACGGCACTACGGTACCGCGCGCCTGAAGGTAGCGCAGCCAAACCGACAGCGCGAGGATGTCCATCTGGCGTCCGGCGTCGTTGACATAGAACTCGCGTGTCACCGAGGCGCCCGCGAATTCGAGCACTGCGGCCAGGCTCGCGCCGTAGGCCGCGCCGCGCCCATGGCCGACGTGCAGCGGGCCGGTCGGGTTGGCCGAAACGAATTCCACCTGCACGCGCTCGCGCCGCGCGGGACGGGCGCGGCCGAACTCGGCGCCTTCGGCGAGCGCGCGGTGAACCACGCCGGCGCGCGCCTCTGGCGAGAGCCGCGCGTTGATGAATCCCGCACCGGCCATCTCGAGCGGTTCGAACGCGCGGCTCGATGCGATGTCGCCCGCAACCGCTTCCAGCAACTGCTGGGCGATTTCGCGCGGCTTACGCTTCAGCGCGCGCGCGAGCTGCAGCGCCAGGTTGCAGGAATAGTCGCCGTGTTCCGGATTGCGCGGGCGCTCGATCTGAACGTCGACGCCGGAGGCATTGGGCGCGACCCGCGCAAGGCCTTCGCTCAGGATGCGCTCGAGAAGGGATTTCGGATCGTTGGCTGCTGACATCGCGAAAAGCCGCGAATTATAGAAGCTATCCTACTAACGAGCGGGCAGGGCGATCGGGTTATCGGAGCCCGCAGCACCGCGCTCAATCGGTCTCGATGGGATCGACGTCGAGATGCCAGCGGACGCGGCGCGCGAGCGCTGCCGGCGCGGCCACGAGCCGCGCGGTCCAGGTCGTCAAGAACGCCTGCAATCGCGCGCGCGAGTCCGACTGGACGAGCAGCTTGGCACGTTCCAGTCCGGCACGCCGGGTGATCAGCTGCGGCACCGGGTCATAGATGGTGACTGCGTCGGGCGCTTCCGCCTGCTCGAGTGCGTAGCGCAGGAATGCGATCGCGTGCTCGAGGCGCTTCGCTTCCGCGCGCAGCATCGCCTCCGAGACATAGGGCGGAAAGCCCGCCTGGCGCCGTTCGTCGAGCTGCGCGGCCGCGAAGCCGGCATAGTCGTGGCGCGCGAGCGCGGCAAACAGGGCGTGTCGCGGATAGCGCGTCTGCACCATGACCTCGCCCGGCCGCTCGCGCCGTCCGGCGCGGCCAGCCACCTGGGCTAGGGTGGCAAACAGGCGCTCGGCGGCCCGGTAGTCCGTTGATAGAAGCGCGGCATCCGCGTTCAGCACGCCGACCAGAGTCAAACCCGGAAAATCGTGACCCTTGGCGAGCAGCTGGGTGCCGACCAGGATGTCGGCGCCACCGCGTCGAATGTCGTCCAGCGTGCGCGCGAGCATCTCGCGGCGACGCGCGGTGTCGCGGTCGATCCGCGCGATGCGCGCGCCAGGAAAGCGCGCTGCAAGCGTCTCCTCGACGCGCTGCGTCCCGCGGCCCAGCGCGCGCAGATCCACGTTGCCGCACACCGCGCAGTTGCGCGGAATGGCCTCTTGGGCGCCGCAATGATGGCAGCGCAAGCTGCGATCGGCGGCGTGCAGCACCAGATGGGCGGTGCAGCGCGTGCAACCGGCGGCCCAGCCGCAGGCCGGGCAGGCGAGCACCGGGGCGTAGCCGCGGCGGTTGATGAACACCAGGCTTTGTTCGCCGCGCGCCAGGCGCGCGTCGATTGCTTCGAGCATGCGCTCGGCAATGCCGTGCGCAAGCGGCTCGGCGGCGAGGTCGAGCGTGTGTACGCGCGGCAGCACCGCCCCGGGCGCAGCGCGCGCTGGCAGGCTGATCCGCCGGTAGCGACCCTTCTCGCTGTTGAACCAGGTTTCGAGCGCGGGCGTCGCGGTACCCAGCACGACCGGGCATCCGGCGAGACGCGCCCGATACACGGCCGCGTCGCGCCCCGAGTAACGCAGACCCTCCTGCTGCTTGAATGAACTGTCGTGCTCCTCGTCGACCACGATCAGGCCGAGACGCGGCATCGGCGCCAGCACCGCGAGCCGGGTACCGAGCACGATGGCGGCTTCTCCCCGCGCCGCGGCGAGCCATGCGGCGGTGCGCGCGCCCTGTTCCAGGCCGCTGTGCATCACTGCCAGCGTGGTTTCTGGAAACGCGAGCCGAAAACGCGCCTCGAGCTGCGGCGTGAGGCTGATCTCCGGTACTAGCACCAGCGCCTGATCGCCGTGCCGGATCAGCTCGGCAATCAGGTTCAGATAGATCTCCGTCTTTCCGCTGCCGGTGATGCCGTGCAACAGAAAGGCGTCGTAACGACCGAGTGTGTCACGCACATCGGTGCAGGCCGCCGACTGATCGGGGTTCAGCGCGTGTTCCGCGACGAATCGCGTGCCCCCTGCCACCCGGTTCGCCGCTGGCGGTTCCGGGGTGACTTCGACCCAACCTGCGGCGATCAGCCTGCGCAACGCGGCGCGCACTTTGGGGCGATCTTGCGGCTCGCCGGTCAGCAGCGCGTTCTCGGCCAGGGGCCCAGCGCGCAGTGTGTCGAGCAGCGCACGTTGGCGTGGCGCGCGCGGCAGATCGCTCGGCGCATTCGCGCTCAGGCGCAAGACGAGATCCGCGGTGCTTGGCAGAGGACGCAGCGCGCGCAGCCGCGGGGGCAGCGCAGCGACGACGGTTTCGCCGAGCGGCCGCTGGTAATAGCCTGCGAGAAAGCGCATCAACGCCAGCCACTGGGCGTCGAGGCGCGGGGCATCGTCACGCACCGCCTCGATCGGCTTGAGGCGCTCGCGCGGCAGCGTGCTTTCGGCGGCCTGCTCGACGACCACGCCGATCCGGCGGCCGGTGCCAAAGGGCACGACGACGCGGTCGCCGACGGCCGCCTCGATCCCGGGCCCCGGGAGGTAGTCGAACAGCGTCGGCAGAGGGACGTCGAGGGCGACGCGCAGTACGCCCATTTCAGTTCGCCGGGCGCGGGCGTCGCCGCCCTGCGAAGGAGGCGATCCGGGCGCCTGCTGCGCCTGTGGATAAACATGTGGGTAACGGCGTCACAAGACGTTCACGCAGCGCAGGAAAATTGCTTTTCCGTCCACGGGTTAGAGAGGCGACCCAGAATAAATCTTTAAATTCAGAATGTTATACAACATCCCCGAGGGAAGCATGCCTTCCGCGCTTGCTGTGGCGCCAAACCACGCCTTTGTGCATAAGTCAAGACTGAACTGCCCTAAGGCAGCGACCCGATACGGCCGCGGGGTGCCCGGCTCACGGGCCCGAAGACGTCCTCATTCTGGCGCTGTAAGTACGTACTTCGTCCACCAGTTCAGCCACGGCTTCCGGTGCCGTGTACTGCGAAATGCCGTGCCCCAGGTTGAACACGTGACCAGCCCCTGGGCCGAAGGCATCCAGCACCTTGCGCGCCTCCCTGCGTACCGCTTCTGGCGGCGCAAGCAGCGCCATGGGATCGAGATTGCCCTGCAGCGCCACTTGGGCGCCGACGCGTCGCCGCGCGCTGCGCGGATCGGTCGTCCAGTCCAGTCCCAGGGCGTCGGCGCCGCTCGCGGCCATCGCTTCGAGCCACTGGCCACCGCCCTTGGTGAACAGGATGCAGGGTACAGGATAGCCGTCGGCTTCCTTGCGCAATGCGGCGATCACCCTGCGCGTGTACCCGAGCGAGAAGGTTTCGTAGCCCTCGTGGCTGAGCGTGCCGCCCCAGGTGTCGAAGATCATGACGGCCTGCGCACCGGCCTCAATCTGCGCGTTGAGATAGTCCGTCACTGCGCGCGCGTTCAGCGCGAGAATGCGATGCGCGAGATCGGGGCGCGCATAGAGCATGGTCTTCAGCGTCTGCCAGTCGCTGCTTCCTGATCCCTCCACCATGTAGCAGGCCAGCGTGTAGGGGCTGCCCGAAAAGCCGATCAGCGGAACGCGTCCGCGCAGCGCCTTGCGGATCTCGCGCACTGCGTCGAGCACGTAGCGCAGCTCGCGCGCGGGATCGGGCACCGCCAGCTTCGCAATCGCGGCTTCGTCGCGCACCGGCCGCGCGAAACGCGGCCCTTCGCCCGCCGCGAACGCGAGCCCGAGACCCATCGCGTCGGGCACGGTGAGGATGTCGGAAAAAAGGATCGCCGCATCGAGCGGGAAGCGCTCGAGCGGCTGTAGCGTGACTTCGGTCGCGAGCGCGGGCGTCTTGGCGAGGGTGAGGAAGTCGCCCGCGCGAGCGCGCGTTGCGTTGTATTCGGGGAGGTAGCGACCCGCCTGGCGCATGAGCCACACCGGGGTGTAGGGCGTCGGCTGGCGCGCGAGCGCGCGCAGCAGCGTATCGTTTTCGAGATGCGCGGGCGCGCTCATTCCGCGCCCAGCTTGCGCGTGATCGTGCGCCATTCGGCCGCGCTCACCGGCGTGATCGAAAGCCTGCTGCCCGGGCGCAGCAGCCACATCTTTGCGAGCGCGCGCTCGGCGCGCAGCGCGGCGAGCGGTATCAGCCGGGTTTTCTTCACACCGCGCACGTCGACATTAAACCAGCGCGGAGATTCGCGCGCGGACTTCGGGTCGTAATAGGGGCTGCGGCGGTCGAACTGCGTCTCGTCCGGGTAGGCGCTCGATGCGACTTCGGCGAGCCCCGCGATGCCCGGTTCAGGGCAGCTGGAGTGGTAGAACAGCACGCCGTCGCCCTTTTTCATCTCGTCGCGCATGAAATTGCGCGCCTGGTAATTGCGCACGCCGCTCCACGCGCTGCGACGGGCGGGCGCTGCAAGGAGATCATCGATCGAGAACTCGTCCGGTTCGGATTTCATCAGCCAATAGCGCATTGCAGCCGGATTGTAGGACGGCGCGCGTGGCGCGCCGCGGAGGCTGCTTTTGGCGGGGGCGCAGGAGCAGACGCAGCGAGGGGAACGGATTCTGTCCGCCTCTCGCGCCGCTCTTCTTGCTATTGGGTGCCCCCCGCACGTGCCGGTGGGCTCGATCCCGAACCCTGCAGATCAGGGTGGTCGCTTACCGGTCACCTCAGGTTCGTCCAGCACGCGATGCGTGGGACGATCACAACGGCAACACTAGGAGCCGCAACCAAGGGACGCTATCGGTTCGAGAAATATGAGCCCTATCGAACACAGCAGGGGACGTCGAATTGTCACGCCGCCTCAGCGGGGGCGCACCCCGCGATGCTGCGACGTTGCCGGTCGTGCCGGCCAAATCCTTTAAAAGAGCTTTTCTTGCTGGGCGAGCGCTGCGTCGAGCTTCGCCTCGATCGAGGAGATTCTACGCTTGACCTGGCCGACGTCCAATCCGCCGACTTTGACGCTGAGCAGTTCGTGCGCGATGTTGAGCGCGGCCATCACCGCGATGCGCTCGGTGCCCGTCACCTTGGAATTCTTCTTGATCTCGTTCATCTTGCCGTCGAGGTAGGCAACGGCCTGCAGGAGCCCTTCTCGCTCGGCTTCCGTGCAGGTCACGCGGTAGCCGCGCCCGAGCAGCGTGACTTCGATGCTATTCTCGTCGGCGTCGGCCATCGGCTGAGACAAAGGAGTCAACCCGGAAGGCGTGTGAGGAGTCGCTCAAGCTTCGCTTTGGCGGCGTTGATCTTCTCGCTTAGCCGCTTGCTGTCGTTTTCTGCGCTGACCAGCTGTTGCCGAAGGACGACGTTTTCCTCGCGCAGCCGTTCACAGAGGGTGACGAACTGCGCGACCTTGGTTTCGAGCGTGTTGAACTCCGAATCCACCGGCGGACTATCATTCAATTTTCAAGCTGCGTCAAGAAATAAGGTCATGTTCTGCATGTGTTTCCTGACCTTTTTGAACACATTCGCGGCTTGCCTCGGCGGTTCCTCGTGAACGGCTCCACAAGGCCGCAAGGCGCGGAAGGTAGGCCAGAAATCGCGGGGTTGCGGGTCGAGGGCCGCACGCGACGCGGGCGCCCCTGTGCGCTCGTCGACCGCACCGGCGACGACCTGGCGGGGGCGGAACTCGAGCGGCTGCTGGCGGAACTCGTCGCGTCGGACGCCTTCGGTTTCCAGGCCACGGGCAATGCCGATGGCATTCCGCTAGACCAGGCGCGCTTTGCGCACGTACAGATTGGCGATCGTCTGTACCGCCTGATCGTCGAGCAGGCGGATGCGCGCCTGGAACGTTTCTAGCGACGAGGTCGGAACAAGGGGGCTCCGCCCCCTTGTGATCCCCTGACGTCAGATGAAACGCTGATCAAGTCGGGAACTTGATCAGCGTTTCCCTTGAGGAACTATTTCACACTTTGGCGCGCGTTGCGCGCGGTCTCGAGAATGACGCAAAGGCGCTCGGCGCCGTCGAGAATCCGTGGCGTGTGACGCTGCAGCAAATCGGCCGGCATGGCGTAGAGCTGATCCGCGCGCGCCGCGCGCAGTTGCGGGAAGTTCTTCCATTGATCAAGCCAGGACGGGCGCGTATCGCCGGCGCCGCTCGCGATGATCACCTCAGGGTTGGCGGCGAGCACTGCCTCGCGGTCGATTTCCGGCGCAAGCAGCGGTAGCGCCGCGAACACGTTCCGCCCACCGCACAGCTTGATGATCCGGCTGATGAGGTGGGCACCGTTGACAGTGACCATCGGCCGGTTCCAGACCTGGTAGAAGACGTCGACTGGATCGCGATCGGAATAGCGTGCCGCGAGTTGCGCGGCGCGTCGCCGGAATGCGTCCGCAGCCAGCTGCGCGGCTGCGCTCTGGCCAGTGAGTGTGCCGAAGCGCTCGATGGTGACTGGGATCTGCTCCAGGCGACGCGGTTCGGAACGATAGATCGGAAGGCCGAGCGTTTCGAGGCGGTCGATGGCGCGCCGCGTCGCAGCCTGGGGCCAGGCGACCACGAGATCGGGTTCGAGGGCGAGCACGGCTTCGAGATCGACGCCCGTCGCGCTCGCGACACGCGGCAGTGCACGTGCGGCCGCGGGGTAGTCGCTGAAGTCACTGACGCCGACGACCTGCGCGCCCGCGCCGGCGGCAAAGAGGAGCTCGGTGAGGTGGGGGGCGAGGCTGACGATGCGCTGCGCCGGCGCGGCAAGCTGCAGCGTTTTGCCGTAGTCGTCGCGGACCTCGACCGGCGCGCCGCGGGCGGCAGCGCAAGCCAGGGCGAAAACGAAAACGATGGGGCGCAAGATTCGCATCCGGGTGATAATTCTGCCGTGCCTCCGGCGCAGGCTGGTGGCATGTTGGCTGCATGGTGTCCGCGGGCGTGCGTTTGCGACCGCGGGTGAAACGGGAATCGGGTGCGCATGCGTCGCATGACGAGGCGCGTGCAATGCCCGAACTGCCCCCGCAACGGTAGGCGAGAGGGGCGTCTCGGAATGCCACTGCGCGGCACCGCAACGGTGCGCGTGGGAAGGCGGGACGCCCCAGGGTTAGCGACCTTCTCGCGAGTCCGGAGACCGGCCATGCAGTGCCTTCATCAATCGCGCACGGCGTCGGCGGGACGCCAGGGAGGACGATGTGCGTCAGGCGGTGCGGATGCGGGTGGTGCTGGCGGCTTGGCTCGCCGCGCTGTTGCCGCTCGCGCAAGCACATGCAGACGATGACGCGGTGGTGGTGACCGCGCCGCGCTTCGAGGGCGACGCTCGTCGGCTGCCGGCGAGCGTGACGGTGCTCGACGCAAAAGACATCGCAGCCAGTCCCGCGCGCACCCTTCCCGAGCTGCTCTCCGAGGAGGTCGGGATCAACACGCGCGACCTGTTCGGCAACAACGCCGCGGCGGCGGCCGTCGACATGCGCGGCTTCGGGAGCACGGCGTCGCAGAACACGCTCATTCTGCTCGACGGCAAGCCGCTCAACGACTTCGATCTCTCCGGCGTGCAATGGTCGTCGATCCCGCTCTCGAACATCGAGCGCATCGAGATCCTGCGTGGTACCGGGGCCGTGCTGCAGGGCGACGGCGCGACCATGGGCGTGATCAACATCGTCAGCCGTTCGCCGCTCAAGCGCGGGCGCGCCTTCGAGATGACCGCGCGCGCGGCGAGTTACTCGACCTTCGAGGCGCAGCTCTACGGCGCGGCGACGAACAACACGCTCGGCGCGAACGCCGCGCTCTACGGCTTCTACTCGGACGGCTATCGTGCCAATAACCGTAACGAGCAGGCAAACGCGACCGCGAACCTGCGCTGGGCGCTGGGCGAAGGCGCGCTTGACCTGCAGTTCGGCACGGATCGCCAGCGCCTGCGGCTGCCGGGAGGGCGGCTCGTGCGGCCGTCGACGGGTCTGGACCAGTATGCGAGCGACCCGCGTGGAACCAACACGCCGCAGGACTACAGCCACCGCGACGGAAATCGTCTGGGCGCAACCCTCAGCCAGCGATTCGGCGAGGCGGAGTTCGTTCTCGGCCTCGACTACCGCGGCAAGGATCTGGATACCTTCGCGTTGATCGGCGGGTTCTCGCAGTACCGCGCCGATGACCTCAACCGATTCTCGGTCGCACCGCGCCTGCGCGTTGCGTTCGCGGCCGCGGGCCTGCAGCACCGTCTCAGCGTCGGCGTGGACTGGCGGCGCTGGCACTACGATTCGAGCCGCAGCGATCAGGCCGCGAATGTCGGGCGGCCCACCAACGAGGTGAGCGTGCGCCAGACCGTCGCGGCAGCATACCTGGAGGACCAGATTGACCTGTCGGCGGCAACGCGTCTCACGCTCGGCTGGCGCTCGGCGCGCGCGAAGTACAACGCCGGCGATACGGTGGACAGCGGCGCGCCCGGCTGTTTGTTTTGCGCCGCGGCGCCGGCGGCGAGCGAGACGCAGCACCAGTACGCCTGGGAGGTCGGCCTGCGTCACGCGATCGACGCTGCTTGGAGCGTCTATGGTCGCGCGGGCCGCAGCTACCGATTCGTCAATGCGGAAGAGATCTACGAATTCAATGCGCTGTTCGCGCCGGAATTCCAGATTCTGAATCCTCAGCACGCGCTGACCTACGAGGCCGGGCTCGAGTGGCGCAGTCGCAAGCTCTCAACGCGCGTCGCGCTGTTCCAGACGGATGTAACCGACGAGATTCATCTCGATCCATTCACGAGCGGAGTCGGCAACCGCAACCTGCCGCCTTCGCGTCGGCGCGGAGTGGAGCTCGAGGCGCGCTGGCAGCCGACAGCGGCCTGGCAGCTTGGCGCGGCCTATGCCTACACCAACGCGCGCTTTCGCGAGGGCGTGCTGCCCGGCGGGGCGTTCGCGATCGGGACCAACATCGACATCGCAGGCAAGCGCGTGCCGCTCGTGCCGGAGCACAAGCTAAACCTTTCGGCGATCTGGAACTGGGATGCACGCACGCAACTGATCGGCCAGCTCGCCACGGTCAGCAGCCAGTACATGGACAACGACGAGCCGAACACCGGCACCAAGATTCCTGCGTATACGCTGGTCGACCTCAAGCTCGCGCGCGCCTATCCCTGGGGCCGGCTGGCGTTCATCGTCAGCAACCTATTCGATGAGAACTACTACAGCTATGCGGCGCGCAGCGCCTTTACTCCGGATCTGTACTCCGTCTATCCGCTGCCCGGGCGCACCGTCGGCGTGACGGCGGAGCTGCGCGCCAACTGACTGGGCGTTCCGGCCAGCGCACGGCCGCTAAATCGGCGGCCTGCGTGCTATCGTGTTCACATGCTGAAAGACGCCGTACCGCTGGTGCAGTGCCGGCGCGCGCTCGTCATCAAGTTGCGTCATCACGGCGACGTGCTGCTCGCAACGCCGGTGCTCGGCGCCCTCAAGGCGGCAGCACCTGCGCTCGAGATCGATGCGCTGGTGTATGACGACACGGGGCCGATGCTCGAGGGCCACCCGGCGCTCGCGCAGCTGCATACCGTCAGCCGCGCGTGGCGCAGCGCGGGTCTGACCGCCCGCCTCGCCGCCGAGTGGCGCCTCTTTTCGCGGCTGCGCGCGCGCGGCTACGATCTGCTTGTGCACCTTTCCGAGCACCCGCGCGGCGCCTGGCTGGCGCGCAGTCTCGGTGCGCGCTGGCGCGTCGCGCCACGCTACCCGGATCGCGATCGTTTCTGGAGCGCGAGCTTCACGCACCGCTTCGCCCTGCCGCCGACGCCGCGCCGGCACATGGTCGAGTGGAACCTGGACGCGGTGCGCCGGATCGGTGTGCAGCCCGCGCCGCAGGACCGTCGCGTGATCTTCGTACCGGGTGCGACGGCAGAGGCGAGCGTGCAAAAGCGTCTCGCGGATGCAGGGCTCGAGACCGGGGGCTTCGCACACCTGCATCCCGCTTCGCGCTGGCGCTTCAAGTGCTGGCCCGCGGACAAGACTGCCGCGCTCGCCGATCGGATCGCCGAACGCGGACTGCGCGTCGTGTTCAGCGCGGCGCCCGAACGCGAAGAGACGAAGCTGGTCGAAGAAATCGTCGGGCGCATGCGCGCGACTTGCGTCAATCTCGCGGGCCAGCTCAGCGTCAAGGAGCTTGGTGCGCTTGCGGCGCGCGCGCGCCTGTTCGTCGGCGTCGACTCGATGCCGATGCACCTCGCTGCGGCAATGGACGTTCCGGTGGTCGCGCTGTTCGGCCCGAGCGGGGAGCTGGAGTGGGGGCCGTGGAACGTCGCGCACGAGGTGGTGACGAGCGCGCACGCCTGCCGGCCCTGCGGCAACGACGGCTGCGGCGGCGGCAAAGTGAGCGAATGCCTGACCACGCTCGAGGTGGAGCGCGTGTTCGCTGCCGTTCAGCGACTGCTTGAGCGCAGCGAAAAGGTGCGTGCGGCATGAGCGCCAAGCTGCGCCTTGCGATCGTGCGCCAGCGCTACACGCCGTTCGGCGGCGCCGAGCGCTTCGTTTCGCGTGCTTTGCCGGCGCTCGAGGCGGCGGGCACCGACGTCACGCTGATCGCGCGCAGCTGGGAAGCTTGGGAGCCAAAGCGTGTGATCCGGGTGGACCCATTTCACATCGGGCGCCGCTGGCGCGACCATTCGTTTGCGCGTGCGGCGCGTGCCGCGTGGCGGCGGCACGGCTTCGACCTCGTGCAGTCGCACGAGCGCATCCCGGGTTGCGACATCTATCGCGCCGGCGACGGCGTGCACAGGCGTTGGCTCGAAATTCGCGGGGCGCGCGGATCCGCTGCGACGCGGCTCGCGCTGGCGCTCAGCCCTTATCACCGCTACGTCTGCGCGGCCGAGCGCGCCATGTTCGAGCATCCGCGCCTGCGCGCGGTGATCTGCAATTCGCGCATGGTGCGCGAGGAGATCCTGCGCGGATTCCGGATCGAGCCCGAAAAGCTGCACGTCATCTACAGCGGGGTCGACCTCGACCAGTTCAACCCCGGCGCCGCGCCGGCCTGGCGCGGCAGCACGCGCAGCGAGATCGGCTGCGGGCCGCGCGATACGGTGTTCCTGTTCGTCGGATCCGGATTCGAGCGCAAGGGACTGGACACCGCGATCGAGGCCTTGGCCTACGCCAATTCACAGGCATTCTGGCTCGTAGTCGTCGGCAAGGATCGTGACGCGACGCGCTACGAGGCCCAGGCACGCCGCGCGGGGGTTGCGGCGCGCGTGCGCTTCGTCGGCGCACGCGAGGACGTACGACCCTACTACGCGGGCGCGGACTGCCTCGTCCTGCCGAGCCGTTACGACCCGTTTCCCAACACCGTGCTCGAGGCGCTCGCGATGGGGCTGCCGGTGATCGCGAGCGAGCGCTGCGGCGCCGCCGATGTCCTGCGCGAGCGCGGCGGAGGATTCGTCGCGCCGCCCGACGACGCGATGGATCTCGCACGCTCGATGCACCAGGCCGACCGCGCGCTGCGCGGCGGCGCGCTGCAGCGCGTGGCGCGCTCCACCGCGGAAGGCTTCGGCATCGATGCCACGGCGCGCGCGCTCGTCGAGCTGTACACGCAGCTCGCGCGCGCCGCGCAGCGCGAAGCCGAGTAAAGGCCGTGCGCCGCGCGCTCGCCATCCTGCTGCTTCTGCTCCCGCTCGCCGGCTGGGCGGCAGACGACGCGCAGCTCGTCGACTGGATGCGCAAAGCGATGCGCGGTGACGCGACGGCGCGTGCCCTGCTCGAGGAGTCGGCGCGCACGGGCGACGCCGAAGCGGCGCACCTGCTCGGCCACCTGTACCTGCGCGGGCAGGGCGTGCGGCGCAACGAAGAAAAGGCAATCGAGTGGTTCGAGCGTGCGGCGCGCGCGGGCAACGTCCAATCGATGCACAACCTGGGCGTACTCTACGAGCGTGCGCCGCAGCCAAAGCGTGATCTCGCCGCAGCGCGCCGCTGGTATCGCGCGGCGGCCGAAGCGGGATTCGCGCGTTCGCAGGCGAACCTCGGGCAAATGCTCCTCGACGGCGCGGGCGGTCCGGCCGACCCGATCGAGGCACGGCGCTGGATCGAGCGTGCGGCGATGCAACGCGAGCCGCGCGGGGAGTATCTGCTCGGCATGCTGTTTGTGCAGGGTCGCGGCGCTCCGCGCGATCCCGAGCAGGCGGTGCGCTGGCTGCAGCTTGCGGCAGAGGGCGGCGATCGCGACGCGCAGTACGAACTGTCAATTCTGTACGGGAGCGGGACCGGCGTCGCGAAGGACGTCGCGCGCGCGCTCGAATGGCTGCGCAAGGCGGCGAAGCAGGACCAGGTCAAGGCGCAGTACACGCTGGCCGCAATCTACGCCGGCGGCATGTACGGTGTGCCGCGCGACGATAGAATTGCGATCGACTGGTTGCGCAAGAGCGCGAAACTCGGCTACGCCGAGGCGCAATATGCGCTGGGCCTCGCCTACGCCGAGGGCCGCGGCGTGGAGAAGGACGCCACCCAGGCATACGGGTGGCTGCTCGATGCGGCCAAGCAGGGACATCAGGCGGCCGGCGCGTACGTCAAGCACATTCAGGAGAAAGTGCTCGGCGCGGCGGCGAAGCCGGGCGCGACCGATGCCGGTGCCAAAGGCGGCGCGATTCCGGGCGCTGCGGCGAAGGATGCCGACGCGACCGAACGCACGGAGAAGAAATGAGCACGCCTCACCCGAGCAGCACCGAGCTGTACCGCCGCCTGCTGTCCTACGTACGACCGCATGCCAAGGTGTTCGCCGCCGCGGTCCTCGGCATGATCCTCGCGGCGGCGACCGAGCCGCTGTTCCCCGCATTCATGAAGCCGCTGCTCGACGGCGGCTTCGCGCGCGGCGCGGACCCGATCCTGCCGCCGCTCGCCTTCGCCGGCGCCATCGTCGGCGTGTTCCTGATGCGCGGCGCCTTCACCTTTTTGTCGAACTACTGCATGCATTGGGTCGCGCACCGCGTGGTCCTCGACTTGCGCACCGCGATGTTCGACCGGCTGGTGCGTTTCCCGACGCAGTACTACGACGATCACAGCTCGGGCACGCTGCTCTCCAAGATCACTTACGACGTAACGGGCGTGACCGGCGCCGCGACCCGGGTGCTCACCACCGTGATCAAGGACAGCGTCGTGGTCTGCGGCCTGCTCGGCTGGCTCCTTTACCTCAACTGGAAGCTGACGCTCATCGCGCTCGTCGTCGCGCCGTCGATGGCCTGGGTCGTGAAGACCACCGCGCGCCGGTTGCGCGCCATGGCGCGCGAGACGCAACGCTCGATGGGTGAGCTCACCCACGTGATCGAGGAATCGATCGAGTGCCACAGGGTGATCAAGGTCTACGGCGGCCAGCGCTACGAATCCAAGCGCTTCGAAGGCGCGGCGATGCGCCTGCGGCGCTTCTTCATGCGTCTCGTGGTGCCCGAAGCGCTCGCCAACCCGGCAAGCAACGCACTCGCCGCGGTGGCCGTCGCGATCATCGTCTACATCGCGCTGGAGGAGTCGGCCGCCAATCGCACGACGATCGGAGAGTTCGCCTCCTTCATCACCGCGATGCTGATGCTGATGGCGCCGGTCAAGCGCCTGACCGAGGTGAACGCGCCGCTGCAGCGCGGGCTTGCCGCGGCAGAGAGCGTGTTCGGCATGATCGACACGCCGATCGAGGAGGACCGCGGCACGGTCGACATCGGCCGCGCGCGGGGGGAGATCACCTACGAGCACGTGACCTTTACGTATCCCTCGCGCAACCAGCCGGCGCTCGAGGACGTCAGCCTGCACGTGCGCTCAGGGGAGACGGTCGCGCTGGTCGGCGGCTCGGGCGGCGGCAAGACCACGCTCGTCAACCTGCTGCCGCGCTTCTACGCGCCGAACGCGGGGCGCATCCTGCTCGACGGCAACGACCTGCAGAGCCTGACGCTCGAGAGCCTGCGCGCCAACATCGCGCTGGTCAGCCAGGACGTCGTCCTGTTCAACGACACGATCTACGCCAACATCGCCTACGGACGCCAGGACGGGGCGAGCGAGGCCGAAGTCATCCGCGCGGCGGAGGCGGCGCACGCGATGGACTTCATCCGCGAGAGCCCGGAGGGCCTGAACACCCTGATCGGCGAGAACGGCCTGCGCCTGTCGGGCGGGCAGCGCCAGCGCCTCGCGATCGCGCGCGCCCTGCTCAAGAACGCGCCGCTGCTGATCCTCGACGAGGCGACCTCGGCGCTCGATTCGGAATCCGAGCGCCATGTCCAGGCCGCGCTGGAAACCTTGATGGAGGGGCGCACGACGCTGGTCATCGCGCATCGGCTCTCGACCATCGAGCACGCCGACCGCATCGTCGTGCTCGAGCGCGGGCGCATCGTCGAGACCGGGCGGCACGCCGAGCTGCTCGCGCGCGACGGCGTGTACGCGAAGCTCTACCGCATCCAGTACGCCACGCAGCGCGCGGCGGCCTGACCGAGCGACACCCGCGGTGAAGCGGCTGCGCATCGTCCACACCGAAGCGTCGCTCGGCTGGGGCGGGCAGGAGATCCGCATCCTGTCCGAGTCGCGCGGCATGATCGAGCGCGGGCACGCGGTGACGCTCCTCTGCCCGGCCGAGGCGCGCATCTACGCCGAGGCGCCGAACTGGTCGGTTCCGGTCGTGGCGCTGCCGATCGGGCGCAAGAGCATCCGCGGCCTGCGCGCGCTCATCGACTGGCTGCGCGAGAACCCCTGCGACATCGTCAACACCCACAGCTCGACCGACGCCTGGCTCGCCGCGCTCGCGATGTTCACCCTCGGCCGGCCGGCGCCGATCGTGCGTACGCGCCATATCTCGGCGCCGGTGCCGAAGAACCCGGCGACGCGCTGGGTCTACGAAAAAGGCGCGCAGCGCATCGTGACCACCGGCGAAGCGTTGAAGCGCCAGCTGGTGCAGGTCAACGGCTTCGATGTCGAGCGGATCGAATCGATTCCGACCGGCGTCGACGCCGAGCGCTTCGTCCCGGGCGATCGCGCGGCCGCGCGCGCGCGACTCGGCTTGCCGCAGGACGCGAAGCTGGTCGGCATCGTCGCCACGCTGCGCAGCTGGAAGGGGCACCGCACCCTCATTGAAGCCTTGACCCAGATGCCGCCCGAGGTCGAGCTGGTGATCGTCGGCGATGGCCCGATGCGCAATGTGCTGGATGAGCAGGTCGCGGCGCTCGGCCTCGGCGCGCGCGTGCGCTTCGCGGGAAACCAGGCCGACGTCCTGCCCTGGCTGCAGGCGCTCGACGTCTTCGCGCTGCCCTCGTACGCGAACGAGGGCGTTCCCCAGGCGCTGGTGCAGGCGATGCTGGTCGGCCTGCCCTGCGTCACGACGACCACCGGCAGCATCGCCGAGCTCGCCACGCACGAGGCCACCGCGCTCGTCGTCCCGGCGCAAGATCCAGCGGCGCTCGCCAAGGCGATCGAGCGGCTGCTCGGCGATCGGCCCCTCTCGCAGGGCCTCGCCAAGGCGGCACGCGCCCACTGCGCGGCGCGCTTTTCCTACGCCGGCATGCTCGATCGGATGGAAGCGGTGTACGCCGCGCTGGTCGACGCGCGCGCGCCGGCGGCGAGCTAGACGCTAGAATCGGGCCGGCATGCTCCTCGTCACCGGGGGAGCCGGATTTATCGGCTCCAATTTCGTCCTCGACTGGCTCGCGCAGTCGAACGAGGGCGTCGTCAATCTCGACAAGCTGACCTACGCCGGGAACCGCGAAAACCTCGCTGCGCTCGAAGGCGACGCGCGCCATGTTTTCGTGCCGGGCGACATTGCCGACCGGACCCTGGTACGCGGCCTGCTCGCGCGCCACCGGCCGCGCGCGATCGTGCACTTCGCCGCCGAGAGCCATGTCGACCGCTCGATCCACGGGCCCGACGATTTCGTGCAAACCAACATCGTCGGCACGTTCGCGCTGCTCGAGGAGGCGCGCGTGTGCTGGGATGCGCTGAAGGGCGACGCGCGCGACGCCTTCCGCTTCCTGCACGTGTCGACCGACGAGGTCTACGGCTCGCTCGGTTCCGAGGATCCTGCGTTCAAGGAGACCACGCCGTATGCGCCGAACAGCCCATACGCTGCCTCCAAGGCCGCATCCGATCACCTGGTGCGCGCCTACCGTCACACCTACGGCCTGCCGACGCTGACCACCAACTGCTCGAACAACTACGGCCCGTACCAGTTTCCGGAGAAGCTGATCCCGCTCATGATCGCCAACGCGCTCGCCGGCAAGCCGCTGCCGGTGTACGGCGACGGCCAAAATGTGCGCGACTGGCTCTACGTAGGCGACCATTGCGCGGCGGTGCGCAGCGTGCTCGAGCGCGGGCGGATCGGCGAGTGCTACAACATCGGCGGCGAGGCCGAGATGAAGAACATCGACCTGGTGAAGACGCTGTGCGCGCTGCTCGACCAGCTGCGCCCGCGCGGCTCGGGCGGCTACGCCGAGCTGATCACGTTCGTGCGGGATCGCCCCGGGCACGACCGGCGCTACGCGATGGACGCGACCAAGCTGCAAAGCGAGCTCGGCTGGCGTCCGGCGGAGAGCTTCGAATCCGGGCTGCGCAAGACCGTGACCTGGTACCTGGACAACGCGGGATGGGTCGCGAACGTGACGAGCGGGGCGTATCGCGAGTGGATGGAGCGGAACTATGCGGCGCGTTGACCAGAGGAACCGCCGGACATGAAGGGCATCATCCTCGCCGGCGGCTCGGGCACGCGCCTCTACCCGGTGACGCAGGTCGTCTCCAAGCAGCTCCTGCCGGTGTACGACAAGCCGATGGTGTACTACCCGCTGTCGACGCTGATGCTCGCCGGCATCCGCGACATCCTCGTCATCTCGACGCCGACCGACACGCCGCGCTTCGAGGCGCTGCTCGGCGACGGCAAGCAGTGGGGCATCCGAATCTCGTACAAGGTGCAGCCCAAGCCTGAGGGCATCGCGCAGGCTTTTCTCGTCGGGCGCGAGTTCATCGGCAGCGATCCCGTTGCGCTGGTGCTCGGCGACAATATCTTCCACGGCCACGACCTCGCGCAGCTGCTCTCACGGGCGGCGGCGCGTTCGCAGGGCGCGACCGTGTTTGCCTATCCAGTCAAGGACCCCGAGCGCTACGGTGTAATCGAGTTCGACGGCGACGGCAAGGCGATCAGCATCGAGGAAAAACCGAAGAAACCCAAGTCACGCTACGCGGTTGTGGGCCTGTACTTCTACGACAGCAGTGTCGTCGATATCGCCGCCAAGCTAAAGCC
>JAJDNJ010000211.1 GCA_022340705.1 Betaproteobacteria bacterium | reverse complement strand
AAGGCGAGACCGAGAAGCACGATCACCGGCAACGCGAGAAGCGCGCTCGGAAAGCGCACCTCGCCGAACACCGCGACCACGGCCAGCACGCAGATGCCCGCAGCGACGGCCTTGGTCGCAGCCCAAACCCACTCTCCCGCGACCACGTCCTCGAGCGTCATCGGGGCATTCACGATCGCTTCCCAGGTGCGCTGCACGTGCATGCGGGAAAACGCCGAGTAGAGAGATTCGAAGGATGCGGCGTACATCGCCGCGGAGCAGACGAAGCCGGCGCCGAGAAAGGCGAAGTAGGCCATCCCGTTCATGTCGCCCAGCACCGCGCCGAGTCCGTAGCCAAGGCCGAACAGCACGATCAGCGGGTCAGCGAGGTTGGCCAGAATCGAGGGCAAGGCGAGCTTGCGCCACACCAGCCAGTTGCGGCCCCAGACTGCCAGACAGCGCGGGCTGAGCAGGGGCGGCGCGGGCAGTTTCACCACGGCTTCAGTCGCGCAGGTCGCGGCCGGTGAGCTTGAGGAACACGTCCTCAAGATTCGCCGGGCGATGGATATAGGTCAGGTCAGTGCGCCCGCGCAGCTGCGCGAGCAGCGGCTCCGGGTCCGCCGCATAACAGAACAGCGTCTCACCAACGTGCTCCTTGCGCGGCGCGAGCGGCGCGGCGCGCGGTATCCAGGACTCCAGTCCCGGGCCGTGCACTTCGACGACCTGCGGCTCGATGTGCCGGGCAATGAGTTCGCGCGGGCTACCAAGGGCAATAATGCGGCCGCGATCCATGATCGCGATGCGCGAGCACAGGCGCTCGGCTTCGTCCATGAAATGCGTTGTCAGGATGATCGTCTTGCCGCGCTGAGTGAGGCGACGCAAGCGCTCCCAGATCAGGTGGCGCGCCTGCGGGTCAAGCCCGGTCGTCGGCTCATCCATGAACAACAGCTCGGGGTCGTTGACCAGGGCGCGGGCGAGCGTGAGCCGTCGCTTCATGCCGCCCGAGAGTGTGCTCAGCCTGGCGTCCTCCCGACCGGCGAGCGCAGAGAACTCCAGCAGCTCGGACATGCGCGCGCGGATCACGCGCTCCGCGATGCCAAAATAGCTCGCATAGACGACAAGATTCTCGGCGACCGAAAAATCCGGGTCGAGACTGTCGAACTGCGGCACCACACCAACGCGTGTCCGTGCCTCGCGCGCGCGTGAAGGCACTGGCTCACCGAGCAGCCGCATCTCGCCCGCGTCGGGCTCGATCAGGCCGAGGCAGAGCTTCAGCGTTGTGGTCTTGCCGGCGCCGTTGGGGCCGAGCAGCCCGAAGCACTCGCCCGCGCGCACCGCAAATTCGACGCCCGCGACGACTTCGAGCGCGCCGTAGTGCTTGCGCAAACCGCGCACCTCCAGCGCGTCCGAACTCATGCGCCCCAGGCGCCGCGCACGATGTCTCGCAAGGAATGCAGCCGGCGGTGAAAGAAATGGTCCGCTCCGGGCACCACCACGATCGGCAAATCCTGTGGCCGCGCCCAGTCGAGCACCGCGGCGAGCGGAACCGTTTCGTCGCGTTCGCCGTGAATGACCAGGGTTCCCTTCGGGGCGGCCGGCGCGTCGAGGCGCCCTACAGCGACACCGACGAGCACGACGCGCTCGAACCGCCCAGGCGCAAGACGCTGCGCGAGCGCGAGCTGCACCGCGGCCCCAAACGAGAATCCCGCGAGTACCACGGGTGCCGCGGCGAACTCGGCCTGCGCGTGCGCCAGCGCGGCCGCGAGATCGTCCACCTCGCCGACGCCCGCATCGTGCGCGCCCTCGCTCGCGCCGACCCCGCGAAAATTGGGGCGCACGCTCGCATAACCGAGGTCGACGAAGCTCCGCGCGAGCGTCTGCACGACCTTGTTATCGAGCGTTCCTCCGTACAGCGGATGCGGGTGCGCGACGAGTGCGACACCGCGCGGCGCAGCGGACGGAACGTCGATCGCGCATTCAATGCGCCCGACGGGCCCCGGAACGGTAATCCGCCGGGTCGAAGCACGCATCAGATTCTCAGGCGCTCGACCACTCGGCCGTGGCGTAGATGCTCCTCGATGATCTCGTCGATGTCGGCCCGGTCCACGTAGGTGTACCACACCGCCTCGGGATACACGACCAGGCATGGACCCTCCTCGCATCGATCGAGACAGCCGGCCTGGTTGATCCGAACCTTGCCCGGGCCCGCCAGCTCGAGTGCCTTGATGCGTTCTTTCGCGTAGTCGCGCAGCGCGCTTGCCCCGCGATCATTGCAGCACACGCGCGAGCCGTCGCGCTGGTTGCAGCAGATAAAGACATGATGGCGGTAATACGACATGGCGCGCGATTTTACCCGAGCGCCTCGCGTGCACGGCGCGACGCGAGCCAGATGAGATAGGCGAGGGCTGCGAATGGCCAAGCCGACGAGACCAGGCGCGTCAGTCCGTTGAAATTAAGGAAGTGCCCCTGCGACCACACGCTCAGAGTCGCGGCCAGATAGGGATTCGACGGCGCAATGTTGACGAGCACGGTGGCGGCCATGAGCAGCACCGCGGCGAGGGCAAGTCGGGCCACCGACCCGAGACCAACCGACAGCAGCGCCAGCACGAGCCCGAGCGCCAACCCGCGCTGCGCGCCGGGCGTGAGCCAGGCGAGAACGTCGCCGGTCCCCACCAGGATGGCAAACGCGAGCATCTTGACGATGAGGGCGGTCACGACGAGCCCGAGGACCAGAAAGCGCCGGGCGGCCTGCGGTGCCGCGATCGAGGCCAGGATCAGCGCGGTAGCCGTGAGATTCGCACCCGCAGTGAGCGCCTCGATCGACACGAACAGCATTGCGGGCTGCTCGGCGCCGGACGGCGGCGCAAACAGGTCGCGCAGATCCCCGAGACCGAAGAGCAGCGTCGCCGGATTCAGCTGCGCAAACAGCCAGAGACCAAGCACGACCAGCCCGAGATCGGCCGGCGCACCGCTTTCGATTTGCGCCGCGCGGAAGCGCTTGAGGGGTCCCGCCTCGAGCAGCCAACTTGCCGCGGGCGCCGCGAGCAGCGCGCCCGCGAGCGTTCCCGCGACATTGCACAGCCAGTCGACGTTCGAGCTGAACCGCGCGGGAAGCAAGGTCTGCAGCGCCTCGAGGGCAAACGAAAGTAGCGTGCCGCCGGCAAGCGCGGCGAGCACTGCCCCGGCGCCGCGCAGTCGCGGGTAGAGCGCGAGCACGAAAAGCACACCGAAGGGGATGTAAGCCGCGACGTTCATGCCGAGATCCAGCATCGTCTGGTACCGCGGCCATGGCGCCGTCACGAAAGCGAACACCGAAACGCCCGCGTCGCGCCAGCCAGAGAGCGGATAGAGCGAGGCGTAGATCGCGAGCAGGATCCACGCAACGAGCAGGAAGCGAGCGAGCGGAGAGGCGCGCACCGCCCAAGTCTAATTCCTTGGCGGCTTCGGCCCCTGCGCCATGCGGTCGTTGCCGCTGGGCTGCACGGCGCGCGCGCTGCCCGCATGGCGCGCGGCTCGCGCGTGATGCGCAATCGCGCGCGTCCGGCCAGGAACCCCGGCGTAGGTACCGATCACCATGCCGGCGATCGACGCAAGCAGGCCAACCAGCAGCGGCGGCAGCGTCGCGTCTGGCACAAAGAGCTCTGCACCACCCCAGACGACGAGCCCGAGCGCCACGGAAAGCACCGCGCCCGGAATGTTCGCGCGCTTCCAGTACAGCCCCGCGACCAGAGGCACGAGGCAGGACACCATGGTTACGCCGGAGGAGTCTTGCACCATCTCGTACATGGTGCTTCGCGAATTGAGCGCGAAGAGCAGCGCGCCCAGCGCAAAGCTTGCCAGGATGACTCGCAGCAGCAGCAAGAACTGGCGGTCGCCCAGCCGCGGTGCGAACGGCCGAATCACATTTTCCGTAAACAGTGAGGCCGGTGCGAGCAGCGCTGCGCTCGCGGTGGAGAGAATCGCGGACAGCAGCGCACCGAAAAACAGCACCTGCACCCAAAGCGGCATGTGGCCAAGAACCAGCTCCGGCAGAATTCGTTGGACCTCTCGCTCGTCTTGCGCCGCCAGCAGCCCGAACATCGACGGTTCGATCAGCAATGCCGCGTAGGCCACGAAGATCGGCACAAACGCGAAGCAGAAATAGAGCAATCCGCCGATCAACGTGCCTCGCACGGCCGTGCGCTCGTCCTTTGCGGAGGTCACGCGCTGAAAGATGTCCTGCTGAGGCACCGAACCAATCGACAAAATCATGAACGCGGTAACGAAGGCGAACCACTCCTTGGCGCCCCCCTTCGGCCAGAATTCGAACTTGCCCGCCTCGGCCGCTGCCTTGATGACTGCCGCCGGTCCGCCTGCCATGTCGCTCGCCATGAACGCAATGGCGCAGATGCCGATCACGATGGCCACCGCCTGAAACAGGTCGGTCAGCGCGATCGACCACATGCCGCCGAGTATCGTGTAGACGAGCACGCTCGCTCCGCCGATGAGAATTCCCTCGGTGAGCGAAATCGAACCCCCCGATAGGGTCGAGAACATGAGGCCGAGCGCGGTCAGCTGTGCCGACGTCCAGCCGAGATAGGACAGGGTGATTGCGAGCGAGGTAGCGACTTCGACAGGCCGGTTGTTGCGCTTGCGGTAGAAATCCCCGATGGTCAGCAGATCCATGCGGTAGAACGCGCGCGCGAAGAATAGCGCGACGAAGATCAAGCAGAACGACGCCCCGAACGGGTCAGCGACGATGCCGCCCAGTCCATCGCGTGCGAAGG
>JAJDNJ010000202.1 GCA_022340705.1 Betaproteobacteria bacterium | reverse complement strand
GACCGGCTGGGCGCGCTCGAGCGCTTTATGCGCAGCGCGGCCGGGTTCGGGCTGCTGATCCCCGAGACGATGAGCTCGATCGCGGCGCTGGTGCTGGCCGCGGTGGTGTTGAGGCGCGAGGGCGCGCATGCCGTGCGCGTGTTCGCGGTGAGGAAACCTGTTTAAGCGGAAGGAGGGAGCAATGCAGATGTTCACACGCCTGTCGAAGTCTTTGGCCGTGTCCGCGGTTGCGGCCGCGTTCGTGGCGCAGCCAGCCGCGGCGACCGAGTACGTCAAGATGTCGACGCTGGGGCCCGGCTCGTCGCCGAACCTGGTGATGACAACCTTCGCCACCATCGTCAACCAGAAGACCGGTGGCGCGATCGAGGTCCAGGTCAACGCGACCGGCGCCGCGACCAAGCATGCGATCGAGGCGGCGCAGGGCAAGATCGACCTGTTCATGTTCTCGCCGCTGGTGCACAGCTTCATGATGCAGAAGAAGGCGATGTACGCGAAGGTCGCCAACGCGCCCGAGCTCGCACAGAAGCTGCGCGGGCTGTTTGCCTTCCCGATCGGCGTGTATCACATGGCCACCTACGCCGATTCGGGCATCACCTCGCTCCAGGACCTGAAGGGCAAGAAGGTCTTCCTCGGACCGCCCTCGGGCGCGGCGACGCGCGTCATGGGCGGACTCGTCACCGCCGTCACCGGCTACAAGTCGGGCGCCGACTACGATGCGGTGAAGCTCGGCTGGGGCGCGGCGGCGCAGGCCTTCCAGGACGGTCAGCTCGACGTCTACATGAACCCGACCAATGCGCCCAGCCCCGTGTTCCAGCAGGTGGCGCTGACGCGCAAGATCCGCTTCCTCGGCATCCCGCGCGACAAGCTGCAGGATCCCAAGGTCAAGGCGCTGTACGACCGACCGGGCGGCGCGCTCGGCGTGCTGCCCAAGGGCACCTACGGCAAGAACCAGGTCAACGACTCCGACGTCATCGTCATCAAGTCGGTGGTCGGTATCGGCGCGGGCGAGCAGGTCAAGACCGACGTGGTCTACACCATGCTGAAGACGTTCTGGGAAAACATCGGCGCCGAGTCGAAGGGCACGCCCTGGCTGCGCCAGATCAAGCTCCAGGACGCGTTCGAGCAGATGAACGTGAAGCTGCACCCGGGCGCGGTGAAGTACTACCGCGAGGTCGGGATGAAGATTCCCGAGAAGCTGCTCTAGGGGCTAGCGCGCGAGGCGCCCGAGCACGCGCTCCGCGTAGCGCGGCTCGACGCGCGTGCGCAGCAGCGCGAGCTTCTTCGCCGCGCGGGCGCGTGCGGTCTCGTCGAGCGCGGCGCCGTCGAACAGCAGGCGCTCGAGCTCGGCGATTTCACGCCGCGCTTCGACCTCGGGCGGCACGAAGCCCGCGTTCTTCAGGATGCGGTAGGCGAGGCGCAGGTCCTCGGGCACGTGCGCATCGTCGTCGAGCGCGAGCGGGCGGCCCGCGCCCGGCAGGCCGTCGAGCTCGCCGCGCTCGAGCGCTTCCGCGATCTTCTGTTCCGCGATCGTTTCAAAGACGAGCATTCGGCTATTCTACGGCGCATGAGCCGCCGCGCGTATCGCGTCCTGCCGACCGAGGACACGACCTTCCATCCGCGCCTGATCGGCGCGCACGGCGCGGTGGCGGCGAATTCCTACCTGGCGGTGAATGCCGGCGTCGACATCCTCAAGGCGGGCGGCAACGCGATCGACGCCGCCGTGGCGGCGACGCTCGTCGAGGGTCTTGTCGATCCGCAGATGCACACCATCGGCGGCGAATGTCCGATGCTTCTGCGTCTCGCGGGCGCCTCGCGCGTGATCGCGGTCAACGGCAACATGGCGGCGCCGCAGGCGGCGACGCCCGAGGCGTTTCGTGCGCGCGGCCTCGCCGACGTGCCCGAGTCGGGAATACTCGCGGCCGGCGTGCCGGCGGCGTTTTCGGCATTGATGACCGTGCTTGCGCGCTGGGGAAGGCTTTCTTTCGACGAGGTCTCGGCGCATGCGCGCGCGCTCGCCATCGAAGGGTTCCCGCTCTCCGAGGGCCTGCGCGAGCAGCACAAGTACGGTCTCGTCACGCTGCGTGAAAGTTTCCTCGCGAAGTGGCCGGGCAGCGCGGCGCTTTACCTGCACGAGGGCGAGGTGCCCGAGGTCGGTGACCTGATGCGCAACCCGGCGCTCGCGCAGGCCTACGACTGGCTGGTGAGCGTCGAACGCAGCGCCGGCGGCGACCGCGCGGCGAAGATCGCGGCGGTACACGACGGCTTCTACAAGGGCGACATCGCCGCCGAGATCGCGAAGTACTCCGAGGCGCATGACGGGCTGCTCGCGCGCGAGGACCTGGCGCGCTTCGAAACGAGGATCGAGGCGCCGGTCAGCCTGCGCGTGGGCGACGCCGAGATCTTCAAGTGCGGGTTCTGGTCGCAGGGACCGGCCGAGCTGCAGACCATCGCGCTGATGCTGCGCCACGACCTGCGCGCGATGGGTCACGGCAGCGCGGACTACTGCCACCTGCTGGTGGAATCGATCAAGCTCGCCTACGCCGACCGCGAGCAGTACTACGGCGACCCGACGCAGACCCTGGTACCGGGCGAGGTGCTGCTCTCGGAGGCCTACACGGCCGAGCGCGCGAAGCTCATCGACATGCGCCGCGCGAACGCGCAACTGCGCCCGGGCGATGCGCGGCGCAACGCGGCGCTCCTGCCCGAGGACGAGATCCTCGCGCCCAAGGGCTGGGGCGCGGGCACGGTGCACGTCGACGCGGTCGACGCCGCGGGCAACATGGCCTCGTTCACGCCGAGCGGCGCCTGGCTCATGTCGGCCGAAGTGATGCCGGGGCTCGGCTTTCCGCTCTCGGTGCGCATGATGACCTTCTACCTCGCGCCGGCGCACCACCCCAACGTGGTCGCGCCCGGCAAGCGCCCGCGCACCACGCTCACGCCTTCGCTCGCGTTCAAGGACGGCAAGCCGTGGATGGCGTTCGGCACCATGGGCGGGGACAACCAGGGTCAGTGGCTGCTGCAGTTCACGCTCAACCGCGCGGTGTTCGGCATGACCATCCCGCAGGCGATCGAGGCGCCGCGCCTGTCGAGCGAGAGCTTCCCGGGATTCTTCGCGCCGCATGTCGGCGTGCCGAACCGGGTGCGGGCCGAGGCGCGCATCGGCAAGAAGGTGCTCGACGAGCTGCGCCGGCGCGGGCACGACGTCGATGTCGCGCCCGACTGGACCGAGGGCTTCGTGTCCGCAGCGCAGTTCGACGCGGCGAGCGGGCTGGTCGAGGCCGGCTGCGATCCGCGCGGCGCGAAGGCGCTCTGCTTTCCGGCCTTCGCTTACGCCTGGTGAGCGCCGCGGCTAGTCGTAGGCGCGAAAGCGCACTGCCGGCTCGCGCTTGATCTGATCGACCAGCGCGACCTCCCAGCTGAGGTAGGCGCGCGCGTGCTTCTCGTAGTCGCCTTCCTGCTCGTGGTCGTAGGGCTTGTACCAGACGTCGTCCAGCGTCGTCGTCGGAGCGGTCATCCCCGTTTCGGCCGGCAGGCCGGCGCCAAACCAGGCCGCGTTGCCCCCCTCGAGCACGCAATGCTCCGCCTCCGGCCACAGTGCGGCCGCCTCGGCCGCGGCGAAGCGCGCGAGCAGGCCGTCGTCCGAGGTCAGCACGAGGCGCTTCGGCGGCGGGATACTGGCTTTTGCCTCGGCGAGGCGCGCGCGCACCGCCCACCAGGCACCGGGGATGTGGCGCGCGCGGTAGCGCAGGCTGGTCGCCAGATCGATCACGCAGGTTCCCTTCTTGCCGACCAGCTTCGCAAGCGCGGACGGCGCGACCGCCTGGATGCGGTTCGGCACGAGAAAGGCGCGCTCGCGCGGCCCTTCCTCCGTCGGCCAGCCTTTCAGGCCGTCGGCGCCCTCCGGCTCGAGCACGTAGACGTCGTCGCAGCCCATCTGGTTGAGCCAGGACGCGGTCATCACCGAGCGCACGCGCGCCGGATCGATCAGCACGACGCGCGCGTTGCGCACGCCGATGGTCTCGTCGGTCGCCTGCACCAGCTGCCCGCCGGGGGCGTGGCGCGAGCCGGCGATGCGCTTTTTCTCGAACTCCTCGCGGGTGCGCACATCGAGCAGGTAGAGCGTGCGCGCCGCGTCCTGCTGCCAGGCCTGCACGGTCGCGTAGCGCACGAACTTCACATGGAAGCGCGTCGCGACTTTGGCGGCCGCCTCGCGTGCCGCGGCGAGGCCCTGCGCCGACGGCGGCGGTGCAAGCTTGGTCGATTCGTGCTCGCATTCGTAGCCGGCGAGCTCCCAGCCCATGGTGCCGTCTTTCAGCGCGACGACGGTGTTCGGAATCCCGGCGTTGCGCAGCGACTGGCAGCCGATGATGCTGCGCGTGCGCCCGGCGCAGTTCACCACGACCAGGGTGTCGGGGTCGGGGGCGAGGTCGTGCACCCGGTAGACCAGCTCGGCGCCTGGCGTGTCGATCCCGCCGGGGATGTTCATGCGGTGGTATTCGTCGTAAGGGCGCGAATCGAGGATCAGCAGCTTGCGGCCCGAGTCCTTCAGGCGCTTGAGCTCCTCGGGCGGAATGCGCGGCGTGTCGTAACGATGCTCGACGAATTCGCCGAAGGCCTTGGACGGAACGTTGACCCCGCTGAACAGCTCGCCGCCCGCCGCCTTCCAGGCCTTGCAGCCGCCTTCGAGTATCGCGACGTCGCTGTAGCCGAGTGCGGTGAGCTTCGCGGCGGCGCGCTCGGCGAGATCCTCGTCGCCGCCGTCGAGCACCACGATCGGCGCGGTGCGGCGCGGCACGAGGTCGTCGATCATCAGCTCGAGGCGCGAGAGTGGGACCGAGCAGGCGAAGAAGGGGTGCCCCTGGTAATGAACGCCCTGCTCGCGCACGTCGAGCAGCGCGAACTCGTCCTTGGCTGCGAGCCGTTCACGAAGCCGGGCGACGGAGATGCGCTTGGTCATGATTGCCTGTGCGCGGTGGCGTCATGCTGCAGCCGCGTGACGATGGCGAAGATGAAGCCGCCCGACCAGGCGCACATCAGGATCCCGATCAGACCCTCCATCGAGGCGAGCAAGCGCCAATTCTCCGGCGGTACGACGTCGCCGTAGCCGATCGTCGCATAGGTCACTGCGCTGAAGTAGAGCGCGATGTCGAATCCCGGCATGACCTTCTGCCAGTAGTAGGTCGCGGCCCAGATGGCAATTTCGACCAGGTGGGCGACCACGCACCAGAGCGCCACGGTGGCGAGCAGACTGTAGTGGTTCCAGAGCGATGGCAGGGCGCCGCGTCGACGCCCCAGTTGCCAGGTCAGCCAGCCCATCACCGCGCCGTGAATCGCGACCGTGATCGCGATCAGCAGTGCTCCGAGCAGCAGCTGCCCGATGGTCGACATGGTGGCGGCGAACGGGCGGTGCGCGCCGGAGGCTCAGCACATCAGGCGTGCGCCGCGCGCGCCTCGCGGATGTCCGAGTGCGCCGGAAATACCGCCCAGGCGTTCTCCTTCGGCTTGTAGTACTCGCGCCGGTGCAGCTGCTCGAGCGCGAGGCCGTACATGTGGAAGTTGAGGGTTTTGCCGTCGATATGGATCGAATGCAGATCGTCGGGCAGGAAGGCGACGCCGGCGCCCTGGCGCACGACATGCTGGCCCTTCTCGCGCACCCCGCCTTCAGTCGTGCGGTCGTAGAAGCGGTTGAGCTCGTCACCTTCGATGCCGACGATCACCGCCCAGGTCGTGTGGTTGTGCGCCGGTGTGCCGTAGGTCCCGTTCGCCGCGTTGGCATACAGCGCGAAGCGGTGGTCGGCATCCTCCGACAGGCGGTAGAGGCAGGAGGTGCGTGCCGACCCGGGTTGCGGCGGCGGGAAGTCCTCGAGCGTGAACAGGTCCTTGCGCGCGGCGAGCTTCGCCAGGCGTGCCTTGATCTTCTCCAGGCTCTCGCGCGTCACGCCTTCGCGTTTTTCGATTTCGCGGATGTCGGCAACGGTGGCCTCGATCTCCCGGTGGCGTTCCTGCATGCGGTCCATGTCTCCTCCTTGCGGCGACGCGTGCTTGCGAGCCGAGAGTCTAGCGCCTCGCGCGCTTCGCGCGCCGGGATTTCGCAGCGCGGCGCGGCTTGGCCTTGGCTGCTGCACTGCCGAATTTCTTTCGCGCGAGCGCGGCGCCCGCCGCGAGCGCCTGCAGCTTGGCGAGCGCGAGCTCGCGGTTCATCGGTGCCATCCCGCAGTTGGTGCAGGCGATCAGGTGGTTCTTCGGCACGTACTTGAGCGCGGTGCGGATGGTCGCGGCGACCTCGGCGGGGGTCTCGACCTTGTCGGTCGCGACGTCGATCACGCCGACCAGCACGTCCTTGCCCTTCAACAATGCCATCAGCTGCGGCGGCACATGCGAGTGGATGCATTCGAGCGAAACCTGGTCGATGCGGCTCCTGGCGAGCGCCGGAAAGATCTTCTCGTACTGTCGCCATTCCTCGCCGAGGCCTGCCTTCCAGTCGATGTTGGCCTGGATGCCGTAGCCGTAGCAGATGTGCACCGCGGTCTTGCACTTAAGGCCGCGGATCGCGCGGTGCAGGGCGTCGATCCCCCAGCGCACCACGTCGTCCATGTAGACGTTGAACGCGGGCTCATCGAACTGGATCACGTCGACGCCGTCCTTCTCCAGCGCGCGCGCCTCCTGGTTGAGCAGCTCGGCGAAGGCCATCGCCATCTTCACCCTGTCGCCGTAGTGGCGGTCGGCGATCGTGTCGACGATGGTCATCGGACCGGGCATGGTGATCTTCAGCTTCTTCTTGGTATGCGCGCGCGCAAGGCGCGCCTCGACCTGGTGCACGCGACCCTTCAGCCGGAGCGGGCCGACGACGACCGGGACCATCGCCTCGTAGCGGTTGTCTCGGATCCCCATCTTGACCTTGTGCTCGAAATCAATGCCTTCGACCTGCTCGAGAAAGCCGTGTACGAAGTGCTGGCGCGACTGCTCGCCGTCGCTGACGATGTCGATGCCCGCGTCCTCCTGCGCCTTGAGCCAGAGCAGGGTGGCGTCGCGCTTGGCTGCGGCGAGATCCGCGCCCCGCGAGCGCCACTCGGGCCAGAGCTTTTCCGGGTCGGCCAGCCAGAACGGCTTCGGCAGGCTGCCGGCGATGGTGGTTTCGAACATG
>JAJDNJ010000180.1 GCA_022340705.1 Betaproteobacteria bacterium | reverse complement strand
GCGATCGTCGGCCAGCAGATCTCGGTGCGCGCGGCGCAAAGCGTCTGGGACCGCTTTCTGGCCGCGGCGCCCGAGATGACGCCAGGTGAGGTGCTCGCACTGGACCACGCGCGCCTGCGCGGCTGCGGTCTTTCGGCGCGCAAGGCGGAATACATCGCGGATCTCGCGCGCCATTTCTCCGATGGCACGATTCACGTTCAGCGCTGGCCGGAGATGGACGACGAGGCGGTGATCGCCGAGCTCGTGCGAGTGCGCGGCATCGGTCGCTGGACCGCGGAGATGTTTCTCATCTTCAACCTGCTGCGACCCGATGTCTTCCCGATCGACGACCTCGGACTGCAGAAGGCAATCCGGCGCGCGTATTTCAAGGGACGCAGCGTTTCGCTCGCGCGCATGCGCCGCCTCGCCGCAAGCTGGGAGCCTTGGCGCTCGGTTGCGACCTGGTATCTGTGGCGCTCGCTCGACCCGGTTCCGGTCGAGTACTGACGCGGTGTGCTGACGCGGGGCGGTGCGCTCTGCGCCGCTGCGCGGCGGCGAGTAGAATGACGCCGCAGATGAAGACGACCTTTCTCGATTTCGAGCAGCCGATCGCCGAGCTCGAGCAGCGGATCGAAGAGCTGCGCTATGTCCAGGAAGACTCCGCAGTCGACATTTCGCAAGAAATCCAGCGGCTGACCAAGAAGAGCCAGTCGCTCACCAAGGAGATCTACGCCAAGCTCAGTCCCTGGCAGGTCGCGCAGGTCGCGCGTCACCCGCAGCGCCCCTACCTGCTCGATTACCTGCCGATGCTGTTCACCCATTTCGAGGAGCTGCATGGCGATCGCCATTTCGCAGACGACGCATCGATCGTCGGCGGCCTGGCGCGCTTCAACGGCCAGGCCTGCATGGTGATCGGGCACCAGAAGGGGCGCGACACCAAGGAAAAAATCCTGCGTAACTTCGGCATGCCGAAACCCGAGGGCTATCGCAAGGCGTTGCGCCTGATGAACCTCGCCGAAAAGTTCGGGCTCCCCGTGTTCACCTTCGTCGACACGCCCGGCGCCTACCCGGGCATCGATGCCGAGGAGCGCGGTCAGTCGGAGGCCATCGGGCGCAACCTGTTCGCGATGGCCCGCCTGCGCGTGCCCATCATCGTGACGGTTATCGGCGAGGGCGGCTCTGGAGGTGCCCTCGCGATCGCGGTCGGCGACGTGGTACTGATGCTTCAGTATGCAACCTATTCGGTGATCTCGCCGGAAGGTTGCGCGTCGATCCTCTGGCGCAGCCAGGACAAGGCGCCGGCGGCCGCCGAGGCGCTCGGCATCACCGCCGGCCGGCTGAAGACGCTCGGTCTGATCGATCGCGTGATCAACGAGCCGCTCGGTGGCGCGCATCGCGATGCGCAGGCAACCGGACAGAGCTTGCGCAAGGCGCTCGCCGATGTGCTGCGTCAGCTGCAGGACAAGAAGCCGAAAGAGCTCGTCGAGGAGCGCCTCGAGCGCTTGATGGGCTATGGCAAGTTCAAGGAAGGCACGGGCCGCTGACGCGGGGCCGCGGCGCGCGGTCGAACGGTTCTTCGGCGCGCATCCCGAGCTGCGCGGGACGCGCATCCTGATCGGATTCTCGGGCGGGCTCGATTCCACGGTTTTGCTGCATGCGCTGCACGCGCTTGCGCCGCGCTTCGGTTACGTCGTCTGCGCGCTGCACGTGCATCACGATCTCAGTCCGAATGCAGACGACTGGCTGCGCCATTGTCGTCGCGTCTGCCGTGCGCTCGGCGTGCCGCTGCGTCTGCGGCGCGTCAGCGTGGCGCGGCGCAAGGGGCGCGGACTCGAGGCGGCCGCGCGCGAGGCGCGCCACGCGGCCTTTCAGAGCGCGCGCGGTGATGCGATCGCGCTCGCCCACCAGCTCGACGATCAGGCGGAGACGGTGCTGCTCCAGCTGCTGCGTGGGGCGGGCGGGCGCGGGGCGAGCGCCATGCCGGCGCTTGGCTGGCTCGGTCGCAAGCGCCTGCTGCGGCCCTTGCTCGACGTGCCGCGCGAAGCCATCGCCGCGTACGCGCGCGCGCATCGGCTGAGCTGGGTCGAGGACGAGACGAACGCGAGCGAGGCGCTGACACGCAACTATCTGCGCCATCGCGTCGGCCCGCTGATCGCGACGCGCTTTCCGCGCTGGCGCGAAAGCCTGGCGCGTGCCGCACGCCTGTTCGCGTCCGCACAGCTCGACGAGCGCGCGTTGCTGCGCGCCTTTCTCGAAGCGCACGGCCTGCGCGCACCGAGCGAAGCCCGGCTGCTCGAGATGCTCAAACAGCTCGCGGCGGCCCGGCCGACGACCCAGATGGTGCACGACGGCGCGCGCCTGCGCACCTACCGTGGCCGCGTGTTCGTCGAGCCTGTTCGCGATCAGGGCGGTCGCGACGACGCCGAGGCGAGCTTTGCACCGCTGACCTGGCGCGGCGAGCGCAGCCTACGCATCGGGGCGCTCGGGGGCGGCGAGCTGCGCTTTCGTCGCGCACGCGGCGCCGGCATCGACGCGGCGCGCATGGCGCAGAGCGTGGTCAGCATCCGGTCGCGCCGGGGCGGCGAGCGGCTGCAGCTCGATCCACGCCGCCCGCGCCGCACGCTGAAAAATCTCTTCCAGGAAGCGGGCATCCCGCCCTGGCGCCGGGCGCAGCTGCCGCTGCTTTACTGCGGGGAGGATCTGGTCTGGGTGCCGGGCCTGGGGGTCGATTGCCGCTACCGCGCCGCGCGCGGGCGGCCGGGCGTTTGCCCCGAGTGGTGCGCGGGCGCGCAGGACTGATCCATGCGCGCCCGCGGGGCCGCGCAGTTCGCGCGCAACCCCTTGTTTTTACGGAATTCGTGGTTCTATGGTGATAGAATTTCACGTTTCCTTATGAAGGTTACCCGGAGAAACGAGAATGGCAGTTGAACGGACCCTGTCGATCATCAAACCCGATGCGGTGGCGAAGAACGTGATCGGACAGATCAATGCGCGCTTCGAGGGCGCGGGCCTGCGCATCGTGGCCGCGCGCATGATGCAGCTCTCGCCCGCACAGGCCGAAGGCTTCTACGCGGTGCATCGCGAACGTCCGTTCTTCCGCGATCTGGTGGATTTCATGACCTCGGGCCCGGTGATGGTGCAGGTGCTCGAGGGCGAGAACGCGATCGTGCGCAACCGGGAACTGATGGGCGCGACCGATCCGAAGAAGGCGGAAAAGGGAACGATCCGGGCGGATTTCGCCGAGTCGATCGACGCGAACGCGGTGCACGGCTCCGACGGCCCCGACACCGCGCGCACCGAAGTCGCGTATTTCTTCCCGAGCTGCGAGATCTTTTCCGGTTGAGGCGGGTCTGAACCAGGATATGCCGGTCAACCTGCTCGAATTCGACGCCGAAGCGCTCGAGGGCTACGTCACGCAGCTCGGCGAGCCGGCGTTCCGCGCGCGTCAGCTCCTGCGCTGGATTCACCAGCGCGGAACGGCCGATTTTGCGCAGATGACCGATCTCGCCAAGTCCCTGCGCGGCGCGCTCGCGCGGGAAGCCGAGGTGCGCACGCCGCGCCTCGTGGGCGACAGCCTGGCGCCGGACGGCACGCGCAAGTGGCTGTTGCAAGTCGACGGCGCAAATGCCGTCGAATGCGTGTTCATTCCCGAGACCGCGCGCGGCACGCTTTGCGTGTCGAGCCAGGCGGGCTGCGTGCTCGACTGCGCGTTCTGCGCGACCGGGAAGCAGGGCTTCAATCGCAATCTGAGCACCGCCGAGATCATCGGACAGCTGTGGCTCGCGCAGCGCGCCCTCGCGGGCGAAGCGACGGGAGAGGCGAAGGACAGCACGCAGCGCGCGATCACCAACGTGGTGATGATGGGGATGGGCGAGCCGCTGCTCAACCTCGATCAGGTCCTGCCCGCGCTGCGGCTGATGCTCGATGACCGAGCCTACGGTCTGTCGCGCCGGCGCGTTACTGTCTCGACCGCGGGCGTGGTGCCGGGCATGGAGCGCCTGCGCGAAGAATGTCCGGTCGCGCTCGCGGTATCGCTGCACGCGCCGGACGATGCGCTGCGCGATCAGCTGGTGCCGATCAACCGCAAATACCCGCTGCGCGCGCTGCTCGCGGCCTGCAACCGCTATCTGGAGCGCGCGCCGCGCGACTTCGTGACCTTCGAATACGTCATGCTCGACGGCGTCAACGACAGCGACGCGCATGCGCGGGCACTCGCCGGAATCGCGCGCAGCGTGCGTTCCAAGTTCAATCTCATTCCGTTCAACCCGTTCCCCGGATCCGCCTTTCACCGCTCGCCGAGCGAGCGCATCCGCCGCTTTGCGGAAATCCTGCAGCGCGCCGGCGCAACCGTAACCACGCGCAAGACGCGCGGCGACGGCATTGCGGCGGCCTGCGGCCAGCTCGCAGGCGACGTCGCGGACCGAACACGGCGCACGCGCACGGTGCGGCGCCTTCAGCCAGCAGCGGAGCTCAACGCATGAAGCGATTCCTCGTACTTGTCCCCTTTGTCCTGTTGGTCGCCGCTTGCGCCAAGGAAACGACCACGACCATGGAGCCGGAGGTCGACACCGGCCGGATCATCGGCGAGGTCGGCGACCCGCGTAATCGCGCGCGTCTGCACACCGAGCTCGGCGCGCTGTACTACGGCCGGGGCAATATGGGCGTTGCGCTCGAAGAGCTGCGCGTCGCCACGAAGGCTGACGCCAGCTACGCGCCCGCTTACAGCATGTTCGGCCTGGTCTACATGGAACTGCGCGAAAAGCGTCTTGCCGAAGAGAACTTCCAGCGTGCGCTCAAGCTCTCGCCGAACGACTCCGACATCAACCACAACTACGCCTGGTACCTGTGTCAGACGGACCGCGAAGAGGAGTCGGTGCATTTTTTTCTGCGCGCGATCCAGAATCCGCTCTACCGCAAGCCCTGGCGTTCCTACAGCGCGGCCGGACTGTGTCTGCTGCGCGTCAACAAGGTCCAGGAAGCCGAGGAGATGGCGCAGCGCTCGCTCAAGATCAATCCGAGAGATGCGCGCGCGAATCTGCTGATGGCGGAGATTCGCTATCGGCAGGGCGCGGACCAGGAGGCGCAGACCTGGCTGCGCCGCTTCGGCGAGGTCAGTCCGCCGACCGCGGCTTCGCTCTGGCTGGGCGTGCGCATCGAGCGCAAGCTGGGTCAGCAGCTCAACGAGGCGAGCCTCGCGAGCCAGCTGCGCAAGCGGTTCCCGGGCTCGCCTGAATACCAGAAACTGCAGCGCGGGGAGTATGACTGACCCGACTCGGATCGAGGCAGCGCCGGCACCGCCTCCGGATGCGCCCGCGGCATGGCATTCGCCGGGCGCGCGCCTCGCCGAGGCGCGCGCCGCGCGCGGCCTGTCGGTAGAAGCCGTCGCGCACCAGCTCAAGTTCGCGCCGCGCCAGATCGTCGCGCTCGAGCAGGATCGCTTTGACGAACTCCCGGGGGTGACCGTTGTGCGCGGCATGCTGCGCGGCTACGCGCGGCTCGTCGATCTCGACCCCGAGCCGCTGCTCGCCTCGCTTGGAGACTCGGTCTCGGTGCCCGACGCCAATCGCATCATCGCGCGTTACCGCGAGCCGGTGCCGTTCAGCGACGGCTCGAAGCGCTCGAACGTGGTCTATCTGGTGTTCACGCTCGCGGTACTCGCGGTCGCTGCGGTGGTGCTGCTGCAGTGGCGTCAGGACCGGCCGGAGCCGGCGCGCATGAGCTTCGTGCCTGCCGCCAAGCCCGCGCCCGAGTCGGACCGCACGACCGTGGCGAGCGTCGGTGGCGCCGCGCCACTGCCGCTCGGCGACGATGCTTCGAGCGCGAAATCGGAGCCGGCGGAAGCCGATGCCACCGCACCCTCGGGCGCCGACGCGTCCGCCGCCGACGCGCGCACGGCACAGGACGAGACCCCGGGGTCGCCTGCGGTCGACGCCGGAAGCGGAAGCGATACCCCGACCGGCGCCGTGCACACGGCGGCCGCGTCCGGCGCGGGCGAGGCGGCGCCGGCGACGCCCGCTGGCGCGCACCGCGTCGAGCTCGAATTCGGCGAAGAGTCGTGGGTGGAAGTCCGTGATGCGGATGGCAAGGTCGTGTTTTCGCAGCTCAACGCTCCGGGCAGCAAAGCGAGCGTCGAGGGTGCCGGCCCGCTCTCGTTCGTCATCGGCAATGCGCAGTCGGTGCGCCTGACCTTCGATGGCCAAAGTGTCGACCTCGCGCCTTACACCAAGGTCGCCGTCGCGCGGTTTACGCTGCAATGAGCACCCAGGGAATTGCCGAGCGTCGCGTGTCGCGGCGGGTCATGGTCGGCACGGTGGCGATCGGCGGCGGCGCGCCGATCGTCGTGCAATCGATGACGAACACCGACACGGTGGACGCCGAGGCCACTGCGGCGCAGGTGCTTGCGCTGTGGCGCGCGGGCTCCGAGCTGGTGCGCATCACGGTGAACTCGCCCGAAGCGGCGGCGCAGGTGGCGACCATTCGCGCGCGCCTCGACGCTCAGGGCTGCACCGTGCCGCTGGTGGGCGATTTTCACTACAACGGCCACAAGCTGCTGACGCAGTTTCCCGACTGCGCGCAGGCGCTGGCCAAATATCGCATCAATCCGGGCAATGTCGGTCGCGGCGCGAAGCGCGATGAGCAGTTCGCGACCATGATCGAATGCGCGCTGCGCTATGACAGGCCGGTGCGCATCGGAGTGAACTGGGGAAGCCTCGATCCGACGCTGCTGGCTCGCCTGATGGACGAGAATGCCGCGCAATCCGATCCGCTCGACGCGCAGGCGGTGATGCGCGAGGCGGTCATCCGCTCCGCGCTCGACTCGGCGCGCCAGGCCGAAGCCTGGGGCCTGCCGGCCGAGCGGATCGTAATCTCCTGCAAGATGAGCCAGGTGCAGGATCTGGTTGCGGTCTACCGCGCGCTCGCAACGCGCTGCGATTACGCCCTGCATCTCGGTCTGACCGAGGCGGGCATGGGCTCGAAGGGAATCGTGGCGTCGACCGCGGCGCTCGCCGTGCTGCTGCAGGAGGGCATCGGCGACACGATTCGCGTCTCGCTGACTCCGGAGCCAGGCGGCGATCGCGCGCGGGAAGTGCAGGTGGCGCAGGAGATCCTGCAGAGCATGGGTTTGCGCGCGTTCACGCCGATGGTGAGCGCCTGTCCCGGTTGCGGACGCACGACGAGCAGCACCTTTCAGGAGTTGGCCGACCGGATTCAGGGCTATCTGCGCGCGCAGATGCCGCAGTGGCGCGGTCTCTATCCCGGGGTCGAGACGATGCGTGTCGCGGTGATGGGCTGCGTGGTCAACGGTCCGGGCGAATCGAAGCATGCCGACATCGGGATCAGCCTGCCGGGAACCAACGAAGTGCCGGTCGCGCCGGTCTACGTCGATGGCGAAAAGACCGTGACACTGAAGGGCGAGCGGATCGCCGAGGAGTTTCAGGCGTTGGTGGAGGACTACGTGCGCAGGCGCTACGGTGCGCAGCCTGGCGCGCCCGCGGCGCCCGAAAAAACGACTGCAGGGATCAGTATCAAGGCGGCGTCCTGACCGCCCTGGCCCACCGGACCATCGATGAGCACGAAGATCCAGGCCGTCCGCGGCATGAACGACATATTGCCGGACGAGGCGCAGTGGTGGCAGGCCTACGAGGCGACGGTCGAGGCCTGGCTCGCGCGCTACGGCTACCGCAACATCCGCATGCCGCTGGTCGAGCATACGCAGCTGTTCCGGCGTGCGATCGGCGAGGTGACCGACATCGTCGAAAAGGAGATGTATTCCTGGCGCGACGAGCTGAACGGCGAGGATCTGACGCTGCGCCCGGAGGCGACCGCGTCGCTGGTGCGCGCCGCGATCGAGCACAACCTGCTCTACGACGGGCCGAAGCGCTTGTGGTACAGCGGACCGATGTATCGTCACGAACGACCGCAGAAAGGGCGTTACCGCCAATTCCACCAGTACGGTGCGGAGGCGCTCGGCTTTCCCGGGCCGGACGTCGATGCCGAGCTTATCGTGATGTGCGCAGCGCTGTGGCGCGAGCTCGGTCTGACCGACGTTCGCCTCGAAATCAACACGATCGGCGCACCGGAGGAGCGCGCACGCTACCGCGCCGACCTGATCAGGCACCTCGAGGCGCATCAGGATGCGCTCGATGCCGACGCCAAGCGCCGCCTGCACAGCAATCCGCTGCGCGTGCTCGATTCGAAGAACGCTGCCGTGCAGGCGGTCGTCGCGAGCGCGCCGAGCCTGATGGACTACCTCGGCGAAGCCTCGCTCGCGCACTTCGACGGGTTGCGCGCCCTGCTCGATGCGGCGGGCCAGGCCTACGTGATCAATCCGAAGCTCGTACGCGGGCTGGACTACTACAACCTGACCGTGTTCGAGTGGATCTCGGACCGGCTCGGCGCGCAGGGCACGGTGTGCGGCGGCGGACGCTATGACGGGCTGTTCGCGCAGATCGGCGGCAAGCCTGCGCCGGCTACCGGTTTCGCGATGGGCAGCGAGCGGCTGATCGCCCTGATGCACGATGCGGGCCGCGCGCCGCGCGCGCGCCTGCCGGACGCTTACCTGGTCGCGCAGGGCGAGGGCAGCTACGCCTACGGGTTCCGGGTGGCGGAGGCATTGCGCGAAGCGGGCTTCGCGATCGTGCAGCACGCGGGCGAGGGCAGCTTCAAGTCGCAGATGAAAAAGGCGGATGCGAGCGGGGCGTGGACCGCGCTGATCGTGGGCGACGACGAAATGCGCGCCGATGAAATCTCGTTCAAACCGCTGCGCAGGGAAGCGCCCCAGGTACGCATGGCGCGCGCCCGAATCGCCGAAACCTTCGCCGCGGCGCTCGCGCGCCTGCGCGACTGACTAACCGACAGCTCGCCGTTTTCGGAGAATCGTCCATGGCACTCGATTTAGAAGAACAGGAACAGCTCGCGACGCTAAAAGCGTGGTGGAAGGATCACGGTGGCAACGTCGTGCTGGTGATCGTCGTCATGGCGCTGGCGTTCTCGGGCTGGCAAGGCTGGCGCTGGTACCAGATCCGGCAGGCGAGCGAGGCGAGCGCGCTCTACGAGACGCTGCGCAAGGCCGTCGAGGCGGGCGACCTCAAGGGCGTGCGCGACAGCGGCGGCGCGCTCGCGGAGAACTTCCCGAATCGGCTGCAGGCCGCGATGGGGGCGCTCGCTCAGGCGCGGTTCTATTTCGACCGCGGCGACCTGAAAAGCGCCAAGGCGCAGCTGCAGTGGGTGATCGAGCGCTCGCCTTCGGCGGAGTTCCGCGACCTCGCGCGTCTGCGACTCGCAATGGTGCTGCTCGACGAGAAGGCCTACGATGCCGCGCTTGCCCAGCTCGAGCCGCCTCCGGCGGCGCCGTTCGTCGCGCAGTACGCCGCGCTCAAGGGAGACATCCTGGTGGAGAAGAACGACGCCAAGCAGGCAGCCGCCGCTTACCGCGCCGCGCTCGAGAAGGCGCCGAAAGACGACCAGGCGTTCGCGCGCAGCGTGCGCATGCGTCTCGAGGCGCTCGGAGGTTGAGGGTGCGTGCGGCGGCAAGTGCGGTGCTGGCGGCGTTGCTGCTGAGCGGCTGCTCGAATTTCAGCCTGAATCCGCTCGACTGGTTCAAGGGGAGCGAAGGTCCAAAGCCGGCACCGCTCACGCCGCTCACCAGCTCGCAGCCGGTGCGCGTGCTCTGGACGAGCAGCATCGGCAGCGCCGACCGGTTCATTTTCAGCCCCGCGCGCGTGGGGGATGCCGTGTTCGTCGCAGGGCGCGACGGCTCGGTCGCACGCCTGGACGCGGCAGACGGAACGACCCGCTGGCGCGTATCGCTCGATGCGCGTCTGTCGAGCGGGGTCGGCAGCGACGGCACGGTCGCGGTGGTGGCGACCGATGAAGGCGAGGTCCTGGCGCTCGATGCTTCCGACGGGGCCGTGCGCTGGCGCGCCCAGGTCTCGAGCGCGGTGTTGAGCGCGCCCGCGGTGGGCGATGGCCTCGCGATCGTACGCAGCATCGACAGCCGGGTATTCGGTTTCGAGATCTCCAGCGGCAAGCGACGCTGGGTCTACCAGCGCGCGGCGTCGAGCCTGCTGGTGCGCTCGCCGGCGAGCATGGCTCTGGTGCCGGGCCTTGCCCTGGCGGGGTTCCCCGGCGGCAAGCTGGTGGCGATCGCGCTGGCGAACGGTGCGGCGCGCTGGGAGGGCACGGTGGCCCTGCCGCACGGAGCGACCGAGCTCGAGCGCGTCGCAGACGTGGTCGGGCATCTGGCCGTGCTCGGGAGCGAAGTCTGTGCGGCCGCCTTTCAGGGCCGCGTCACCTGCTTCGACATGCGCAGCGGCAACACCCTATGGTCGCGCGATCTGTCCTCGGTGACGGGGGTCAGCCTGGACGCACGCCATGCCTACGTGAGCGACGACAAGGGCGCGGTTCACGCGCTCGACCGGCGCACCGGGCGCAGCCTGTGGAAGCAGGATGCCCTGGCCTACCGCCAGCTGTCGCTGCCCTATCCGACCGGAACGGCGGTCGCCGTTGGCGACCTCGAGGGTTACGTGCATTTCCTCGCGCAGGACTCGGGCGCCTTCGTTGCGCGCTTCGCGACCGACGGCGGCGCGGTGCGCGCCGCGCCGATCGAGCTGCCGAACGGCTTCCTCGTTCAGACGAGCAACGGCGGCCTGTTCGCGCTGTCGCTCTGAGCGGCGCCGACCGCGCCAGGCTCAGGCGAGCGCCGATCCGCATGAAGCCCGTCATCGCCCTGGTCGGCCGACCCAACGTCGGCAAGTCGACGCTGTTCAACCGGTTGACGCGCTCGCGCGACGCGATCGTCGTCGACGTGCCGGGGGTGACGCGTGACCGCCACTATGGCGAAGCCCGTACAGGCTCGCGCAGCTTCATCGTCATCGATACGGGCGGGCTGGACCCGGGCGGCGCCGAAGGCGTGGTACGCGAAACCGCGCGCCAGGCCGAGCAGGCGATTGCCGAGGCCGATGCGGTAGTCCTGGTGGTCGATGCGCGCGCCGGGCTGACCGCGCTCGACCGCGCAATCGCGGATCAGCTGCGACGCAGCGCGCGCCGCGTGGTGGTCGCCGCGAACAAGGCCGAGGGCCTTGTGCCCGAGATCGCCACGGTCGAATTCCATGCGCTCGGTCTCGGCGCGCCGCTGGCGCTTTCCGCTGCGCATGGCGAAGGCGTCGCCGCGCTCGTCGAGGCCACGCTCGCGCCGATCCCGGACGAGCCCGAAGCCGAGGCCGAGGCGGCGGCCGGGCGCCAACCGCGCGTCGCAATCGTCGGCCGCCCGAACGTCGGCAAGTCGACCCTGATCAACGCACTGGTCGGCGAGGCGCGCGTAATCGCGCTCGATGCGCCGGGCACCACGCGCGATGCAATCGAGGTGCCGTTCGAGCGCGATGGACGCAGCTACACCCTGATCGACACCGCCGGCATTCGCAAGCGCAGCCGCCAGGGCGAGGCGATCGAGCGCTTTTCGATCGTCAAGACGCTACAGGCGATCGAAGCCGCGAATGTCGCTGTCCTGCTGCTCGATGCCGCAGAGGGTATCAGCGAGCAGGACGCGCACGTGGCGGGCTATCTGCTCGAACGCGGGCGCGCGGTGGTGGTCGGCGTGAACAAATGGGACGCGGCCGACGAGGACATGCGCCGGCGCGTGCGTGACGAGCTACGCTGGAAGCTCGGCTTTCTCGATTTCGCCGAGGTGCACATGATCTCGGCGAAGCTCGGCCGCGGCCTCGAAGCCCTAATGCGCTCGGTCGACGCCGCCTATGCCGCGGCAACGGCCAAGCTGTCGACCCCGCGCCTGACGCGCACGCTCGCCGCGGCGGTCGAGCGCCAGGCGCCGCCGCGGCGTGGCCCGATCCGGCCCAAGCTGCGCTACGCGCACCAGGGCGGCATGAACCCGCCGCGCGTCATCGTGCACGGCAGCGCGCTCGATCGGGTGCCCGACAGTTACCGCCGCTATCTGGAAGGCTGGTTCCGCAAGGCCTTTGCGCTGGCCGGCACCCCGCTCAGGGTCGAGCTGCGCTCGGGCCGCAATCCCTACGCACGGCGTCGCTCAGGCAAATAGCCAGTGCACGCGCAGGCTTGACGTCGCGCTTCCGAAGGTCTATGTTGCCATCGTCAACATGTATCCAAGAAGATTTGTGGGCGATGTCAACATTGAGTCGCGGAAAACGCCCCAGGACCGCCACCTATCACCATGGCGACCTGCACGCCGAGATTCTGCGCGCATCCGGGAACATCCTTGAGGAACAGGGTGTTGCGGGACTCAGCCTGCGCGAGGCGGCGCGCCGCGCGGGGGTCTCGCACAACGCGCCGTATCGACATTTCGCCGATCGCGATGCGCTGCTCGCGGCGCTCGCGGCCGAAGGCTTCGCCGAGCTCGGCCGCGTGCTTGAGTCGGCCGCTGTACAGGGTCCGCGTGCGCGCGGCGAGGCCTACGTGCGCTTCGCGCTCGAGTATCCGCAACGCTTCCGGCTCATGTTCGGCGGCACGCTCCGCCTTGACGCCCATCCCGCGCTACGCGAAGCCGCCTCGCGCACCTACCAGGCGCTGGTGCGGGCCTTCGAGCCGCTCGCCGGGTCTCAGGCGGCGCCGACCGCGGCCGCCGCTGCCTGGGCGCTGGTTCACGGACTCGCGCAGTTGCTGCTCGACGGTCACTTCGCCGATGTCCGGCACGCTGGGCAGAGCGTGGACGCATTCGTGCGGTCGGTGCTGGGCGCGGTGCGCTTCGCGCGCGCGCCCTAGCCGCCGAAGGCTGCGGCGCATTCGGCCTGAGTCTGCGCGGCGTGACAGCGCAGCAGACGCAGCGCCGGAGCGCGCGCACGCAGCAGCCCGACGCTGTACCGGTCCCAAAGCTCGGCGGCGCGCGCGCGTTCTCCACGTGCGAGCGCGCCACTCGTGGCCGCCTCGATCAGGTAGACGCGCGCCTCATCGCGCAGGCTGGGTTGCGTCTCGAGCAGCTGCGTCGCGGCATCGACCATGCGCTTTGCATCACGCGCGCCGACGGCGTCGAACAGCGCGATCCACTGCTGCTGAAAGGGATAGAGGCTCTCGAAGCAGGGCTGCAGCCGAATGCGCGACCACAGCGCCGCCGCCTGCTCCGGATCGACGAACGGGTTGACCGCGCGCGCCACGCGTAGCAGCGCGTGCAGCCAGACGTCGAGCGTGCGCGGCACTTGGCAGCCGAGCAGGCGAAGCTGTACCAGCTCGAGATCCTTCTGGAACGCGGGATCGATATGCTCGGGCGCGGGGATTTTCGGCCCGAGCAGAAAACCGAGCGCATAGTGTGCGCGGCGCACGTTATCGATGCGCTCGAAGGTTTCCGCGCCCTGGTAGAGCGGGTTGACCGGCCGCGCGCTGCGCCCGGGTTCGAGCAGCTCGAGAATCGGGACGCCCTCGTTCAGCAGTCCGACGACACTGGACGCGCTGCGATCCATGAAGCGCTGCTCGGCCGCGTTCAGATCGAGAATCGGGTAATAGTCCGAATTGGCCGGCATCGCATAGCTGGTGAACAGCGGCTCGAGCGTCGCGCGGCTGCCGAGATAGCGCGCGTCGAGATCGCCGATCGAGAGCATGCCGACCGTCCACAGCTCCTTCGCCAGCCCCGGCTGCTCGAAGACCGCAGCCTGCGGCGCGCTCGGGATCGGGGCGTCGCTCGCCATGATGAGCACGTCGTGGTCGCTGGGCGCATAGATTGCGTACTGGGGAAACTCGGCGCCGAGCGCGCCCATCACCGAGGCGAGCATCGACGCATCGATCTCGTAGAGCTGGAACCATTGCACGAGCAGCCCGCCCGGGTTGAGGTGACCGCGCACGCGCCGATAAAACTCGCGCGTGAACAGGCTCGAGACGCCGCTCACCCAGGGGTTCGACGGCTCGGAAACGATGATGTCGTAGCGCCTTCGCTGCGTCGAAAAGTAACTCTTGGCGTCGTCGATCAGAATATGGCTGCGCGCGTCCGCGAAAGTGGCCGCATTGCGCGGCAGGAATCCACGCGCGGCCTCGGCCATCGCCGCCTCGATCTCGACCGTGTCGACGCGCTCGAGCTCGAGATCCTGCAGCAGGGTATGCGTCGTGAGCCCGGTACCGATGCCGATCACCGCGGCGGTACGCGCCTCGGGCTTGAGGGCGAGCGGCAAGGCGCCGGTGAGCACCATGGTGATCTCATCGGTTCCGCGCGGCCGATCCGGATTGGCGATCGAGCCGTCGGATTTTCCGTTGGTGCGCAGGCTGATCGCGCCCGGGTAGGCGACCAGATGCACGGTCGCCGTCTTGCCGTCCGTGTTAAACAGGATTTTGGCGTCGCGCGAGGACTCGAGGTCCCCGTGGCGGAACACGCCTGCGGTCATCTTGTTGGCGTCGAGGTGAAACGCGAACGCCATCGGCAGGAACAGCGCCGCGCTCGCCACGGCCGCGACCGACAGCGTCCGCGGGGCCAGCAGCATGTGGCGCAGGAGGACGAAGCCGAGCAGCGCATCGACCGCGGCGCCAAGCAGCAGGGTGGCCTTCAGGCCGAGCAGCGGCAAACCGACGTTTAGCGCGAACAGCACGCCCGCGATCGCGCCCAGCGTGTTCGCCGCGTAGACCCTGCCAATGGCGCCTTCACCCGCGCCCTCGCGCAGCAGGGCGACGGTGATGAGCGGCAGCGTCATGCCCGCGCAGAACGTCGCCGGCAGCATGACAAGCGCGGACAGGCCCTGTCCGGTCAGGTTGAAGAGCAGGTAGCCGATTTCGTTGCGCGCCAGCCCCCGCATCAGCCACTCCATGATGTCGAAGCTGAAGTCGTAGAGCGGCAGCGTGGCGAGCGCGAGCAGGCCCATCGCGAGCTGCACCCAGCCGAGCGTGCGCGCCGGCTGCGCGAGACGATCGATCCGGCGCCGCACGGCGAGTCCGCCGAGCGCGAGGCCGAGGATGAAGGTGGACAGCATGAGCTCGAAGGAATGCGTCGAGGCGCCGAGCACGAGCGACAGCATGCGGATCCAGCTGATTTCGTAGATGAATGACGCCAGCCCCGTAAGGAACGCGACCCCGAGCAGCAGAGGCGCCGCGCGCAACGCGCCGGTGGCGGGCTCGACGGGCGTGTGGCGCACCGGCTGCGCGAGCACCCACACCACGCCGGCAAGGCACAGGTTGATCGCACCGGCGCCACGCAGGGTGCCCGGCAGTCCGACCCAGGCGATCAGCAGGAAGCCGCTTGCCAGCACGCCGACCGCGGCGCCGAGGCTGTTGGCGAAGTACAGCATGGCAATCGATTCGCCCGACGCCGCGGGCTGGGCGCGCACCAGGCCTGCGCTCATCAGCGGAAAGGTCGCGCCGAGCAGGATGGATTGCGGCAGGATCAGCGCGCAGGACAGCAGCAGCTTCGCGCCGAGCGCGAGCCAGGCGCTGCCGAGCGTCGGCAGCAGCGTGGTGTAGGCCCAGTCGGTCGAGGCGACGAACAGCTCGTGAAATCCAAGCGCAAGCAGGCCGATCACCGCCTCGACGAGCGCGTAGCCGAGCAGCGGGTTGGCGAAGCGCGTCGAGCGCCGCGCGCAGACTCCGGCGCCGAGCGCCATGCCACCCATGAACACCGCGAGCACGAGCGACTGCGCGTAGGCGGCGTGACCGAGAAACAGCTTCAGGTAGTGCGTCCAGATCGACTCGTAGATGAGCCCGGCGAAGCCGGACAGCATGAACAGCGCGTAGAACGCGGCGCGCGGCGGCGCGACGAACTGACTCTTCGGCTGCGAAGGCGGGCCGGCGCTCACGCGGCCGAAAATCCGCCGTCGACGAAGATCGTTTGTCCAGTCACGTAGTCCGACGCGCGGCTCGCCAGGTAGATCGCCGTGCCGCGCAGGTCGGGCAGTTCGCCGTTGCGCCCGACAAAGGTCCGCTCGGCCAGCATGCGCCAGCGCGCGGGATCGTTGGCAACCTCCGCGGTGAGCGGCGTCGCAAAGAACCCCGGCGCGATCGCGTTCGCGTTCACGCCTTGTCGCGACCAGGCTTCCGCCTGGGCGCGCGTGAGCTGCACGATGCCCGCCTTGGACACGCCGTAAACGCCGCTGTTGCCGAACGCGCGCACCGACTGAAGCGACGCGATGTTGATGATTCGCCCCCAACCGCGCTCGATCATCGCCGGAACGAGGCGCTGCGCAAGCAGAAACGAGGCGTCGAGATTCAGGCGCAGGCTGCGGTCCCAGTCGTCTTCGGTCAGCTCGAGCATCGGCTTGCGGATGTTGATGCCGGCAGCCGATACCAGGATGTCCGGCGTGCCGAAGGCCACAGGGGCTTGCGCGGCGCAGGCTGCGAGCTGCGCCCGGTCGGCGAGGTCGCAGCTCAGCACCGCCGCGCGGCCGCCTGCGGCTTCGATCGCGCGCTGCGCCGCGACCAGCGCCGCAGGCCGGCGCGCCACCAGGACGAGCGCGGCCCCGGCTTGCGCAAGCGCGAGCGCGATTTCGCGTCCGATGCCCGAGCTCGCGCCGGTGACCAGAGCGACGCGGCCCGCAAGATTGAAGAGTGACGGCAGGTCCATGGCGGTCAGTCGAAGACGCAGACGCGGCGCGCGCACGCGCGTCGCCTGCTCGGACGCCAAATGTTACAGTCCTGCGGCCCGATCGCGGGCGCGAATTGGATGGCGGCGGAAAGGTCGTTGAGCGCGATTGCCGGACTGACGGGCGCCGAGATCAGGCTCGCGGCGTATTACTTCACCTACTTCGCCTACGCGGGCGTGCTCGTGCCGTATTTCGCGCTCTACCTCGAGGCACGCGGCCTCGGCGCGCCGCAGATCGCTTTCGTGCTGGCCATGCCGCAGGTCGCGCGCATCTTCGCACCCGCGTTCTGGGGTTGGGTCGCCGATCGCACGCAGCGCCCGCGTGCGATTGTCGTGTTCTCGGCGGTGGCCCTGGTCGTCGGCTACACGGTGCTGTTCTGGGTCGACGCCGCAAACGGCATCGCCCTGGTGATGCTTGCGCTGAGCATCGCGGCGGCAGGCGCGATGCCGATCGTCGAATCGGTCGCCCTGGCGACGCTCGGTGCGCAATCTGGCCGCTACGGTCCGGTGCGGCTGTGGGGCTCGGTGAGCTTCGTCGTCGCGGTGTTGCTGACCGGCGTCTGGCTCGACCGCGCGGCACCCGGCTCGCTGCTCGCGATCATCTGGGTGCTCGTGCTCGGAGTGCTCGCCGCGGCCTGCGTCCTGCCGCCGGGACCGCGGCGCAGCGCAACTTCGCAGGCAGCGCCGCGACTGTGGACCGTGCTGCGCAAGCCGGCGGTGCTCGCCCTGTTCGCGGCCTGCTTCTGCATGGTCGTCGCGCACAGCGCGCTGTACGCGTTCTATTCGATCTACCTGTCGCACGCCGGCTACAGCAAGACAACGATCGGCGTGCTCTGGACCCTGGGCGTGCTTGCCGAGATCGTCGTGTTCGTCCTGCTGCCACGGCTGATGCGCCGCTATTCGCTGCGCGCGCTGCTACTCGGCAGCTTTCTGGCCGCCGGGCTGCGCTTCGTGGTGATCGGCTGGGCGGTCGACTGGGTCCTGCTGCTCGCCGCGGCGCAGCTGCTGCACGCCGCGACCTTCGGCGTTTATCATGCGGCCTCGGTCGCGATGGTTTACCGCGAGTTCGCAGCCGCGCATCAAGCGCGCGGGCAGGCCCTGTACTCGAGCATTTCGTATGGACTGGGTGGCGCGGCGGGCACGTTGCTCGCGGGCTGGAGCTGGGCCGCGCTCGGCGCCGAATGGACGTTTACGATCAGCTCTGTCGCCGGGATCGCGGGTGCGGCTCTGGTTGCCCTGCGCGTCCGACCCTGACGTGGCCACGACGATGAACGCTGCACCCCTTACGAAACTGGCCAGGCTCTGCTTGGTGGCGCTCGCGCCGCTCGCCCTTGCGGCCTGTCAGAGCGGCGCGACCACCAAATCCGGTGCGGTCGGTGTCGAGCGCCAGCAGACGATGCTGCTCTCGTCGGCCGAGGTCGACCGCGGCGCGGCGCAGGCCTACCGCAAAGAGATGGCCGCCGCGCAGCGCGCCGGGCGGCTCAATCGGGACCCGCAGCAGGTCGCGCGCGTGCGGCGGATCGCGTCGCGGCTGATTGCCCAGACGGGTTCGTTTCGCCCCGACGCGCGCGGCTGGGCCTGGGAAACCAACGTGGTGACCTCCAAGGAAGTCAACGCCTGGTGTATGCCGGGCGGCAAGATGGCGGTCTACACGGGGCTGATCGAGCGCCTCAAGCCGACGGACGACGAGCTTGCCGCGATCATGGGGCACGAGATCGCCCACGCCCTGCGCGAGCACGGACGCGAACGCGCCTCGCAGGCGATGGCCGCAGGCATCGGGCTGAGCATCCTGGGCGCGGCGACCGGCATGTCGCAGGGCTCCATGGACCTTTCGTCGATCATCGTCGACGTGACGATCATGAAGCCGAATTCGCGCCAGTTCGAAACCGAGGCCGACCGTATCGGCGTCGAGCTCGCGGCGCGCGCCGGCTACGACCCGCGCGCCGCGATCACGTTGTGGCAGAAGATGCGCGCGCTGGGCGACAGCCAGCCGCCGCAGTTTCTGTCGACGCACCCGTCCTACGAGTCCCG
>JAJDNJ010000179.1 GCA_022340705.1 Betaproteobacteria bacterium | reverse complement strand
CAGGTGGCGAAATACGTGAAGTCGAATGCGATCGTGTTTTGTGGCAACGGCATGACGCTCGGGGTCGGCGCCGGGCAGATGAGCCGCGTCGATAGCGCGCGGATTGCCTCGATCAAGGCGCAAAACGCTGGGCTTTCGCTCGCCGGGTCTGTCGCGGCCTCCGACGCCTTCTTTCCGTTCCGCGACGGGCTCGACGTCGTCGTCGATGCCGGGGCGATCGCCGTGATCCAGCCCGGCGGCAGCGTGCGCGACGCGGAAGTGATCGCCGCTGCCGACGAGCGCGGTGTCGCGATGGTCTTCACGGGAATGCGGCACTTCCGACATTAAAAACAAGGATGTGCGACACCGCGGCGTAGACGCCGCAGTGCCACAACTTACTTTCAGAAAAACCGGCGAACAGCGCGGCGAACGTGAAGCTACTGGTCATTGGCAGCGGCGGGCGAGAGCATGCGATTGCGTGGAAACTCGCGCAGAGCCCGCGCGTGCAGAAGATCTTCGTCGCCCCGGGAAACGGCGGCACGGCGCGCGAATCGGGCCTCGAGAACGTTGCTCTGCGCGAGACCGACGAGCTGATCGAGTTCGCGCGCAAGGAAGGAATACAGCTGACCGTGGTCGGACCGGAAGCGCCGCTCGCGCACGGCGTGGTCGACGCTTTTCGGGACGCCGGCCTGCGTATCTTCGGTCCGACACGCGCAGCGGCGCAGCTCGAAAGCTCGAAGGATTTCGCCAAGCGCTTTATGGTCCGGCACGGCCTACCGACCGCCCGCTATGCCACCTTCGAGCGTGCAGCGGACGCCAAGGCCTATGTCGCCGAACAGGGCGCGCCGATCGTCGTCAAGGCCGACGGCCTCGCCGCCGGGAAGGGCGTGGTCGTCGCGAGCAGCGTTGCAGAAGCGAACGATGCGATCGATGGCATGCTGCTGTCGAACCGCCTGGGCGAGGCGGGCGCTCGCGTCGTGATCGAGCAATGCCTCGAAGGCGAGGAGGCCAGCTTTATCGTCATTTGCGACGGGCGCCATGCGCTGCCGCTGGCCACCAGCCAGGACCACAAGCGGCTGCGCGACGGCGACGAAGGTCCAAACACGGGCGGCATGGGGGCCTATTCGCCGGCGCCGGTGGTTACCCCGAAGCTGCATGCGCGGGTGATGCGCGAGATCATTCAGCCGACGATTCAGGGCATGGCGCGCGATGGTCTACCCTACGTCGGATTTCTCTACGCCGGCCTCATGATCGACCGCGAAGGTCGACCTCTGACTCTCGAGTTCAACTGCCGTCTCGGTGACCCGGAGGCGCAGCCCATCCTGATGCGCCTCAAATCCGACCTGCTCGCGCTGATCGAATCGGCCCTCGATCGCAAGCTGGAGCAGGCCACCGCGGAATGGGACCGGCGTTCGGCGCTCGGCGTCGTGCTCGCGGCGCGCGGCTACCCTGAACATCCGGTCGCCGGTGACCGGATCGAAGGCATCCCGGCGCCGAGCGAGGACTGTCGCGTGTTCCACGCGGGGTCACGCCTCGACGGCGGTCAGCTCGTGACCAGCGGTGGTCGGGTACTCTGTGTGACGGCACTCGGCGATTCTCTGCGCGTCGCGCGCCAGCGCGCCTACGCTGCCACCGAGGGCATCCGCTTCGAAGGCATGCAGTACCGACACGACATCGGTAGCCGCGGCCTGCGCCGGGCGTAGCCGCGATGGCCGAGTCCGGAGGACCCGATCCCGCGGCGGTAGAGGCCTACTTGGTCGACCTTCAGGCACGCATCGTCGCAGCGCTGGAGGCGCTCGACGGCGGGCATTTCCTGACCGACCGCTGGACGCGGGCGGAAGGCGGCGGGGGCCTGACCCGGGTAATCGAGGACGGCCGGCTGTTCGAGCGTGGCGGCGTGAATTTTTCGCGCGTGAGCGGCGCGCAGCTGCCGCCTTCGGCGAGCGCGACGCGCCCTGCTCTCGCCGGCCGTCGCTTCGACGCGATGGGCGTGTCGCTCGTTTTGCACCCACGCAACCCCTATTGCCCGACAGCGCACATGAATGTGCGCTTCTTCATTGCGCACCCCGCGCAGGGCAGCGGCGATGCACCCCTGTGGTGGTTCGGCGGCGGCATGGATCTCACCCCGTACTACGGCTTCGAGGAGGATGCACGCCACTTCCACGCAACCTGCAAAGCCGCGCTCGAGCCGTTCGGCGCCGATCGCTACGCCCGATATAAACGCTGGTGCGACGAGTACTTCTTGCTCAAGCACCGCGGTGAGGCGCGCGGGGTCGGCGGGATCTTCTTCGATGATCTGTTCGAGGACGGATTCGACCGCTGCTTTGCCTTGGTCCGCGCGGTCGGCGACCGTTTCGTGACCGCCTATGGACCCATCCTGGAGAACCGTCGTGCCCTGCCCTACGGCGAGCGCGAGCGCGACTTCCAGGCCTATCGGCGCGGACGCTACGTCGAGTTCAATCTCGTGTACGACCGCGGAACGTTATTCGGCCTGCAATCCGGCGGACGCACGGAGTCGATCCTGATGTCGCTGCCGCCGCGCGTCGCCTGGCGCTATGCCTGGGCGCCGGAGCCGGGCAGCCCGGAAGCACGCCTGTACAGCGATTTCCTGCCGCCGCGCGACTGGGTCTAGGGAAACTCTGATCAAGTCTCCGACTTGATCAGAGTTTCGCCTGACGTTGGGGAGGGTTACCGGGGGGCAGAGCACCCCTCGTTCAGACTTACCTAGACGAACGCGTTATTCGAGCTCGGCGGCACGCCGGTAGTGGCGCTGGGCGTCCGCCTCGCGCTCGAGGTGCTCGGCAAGCCGCGCGAGATCCAGATGCGCGGCGCGGCTTTCCTCGAGCGAGAGGCTCGCCTCCAGATAGCTCTGTGCCTTGCCCCAGAGCTCCGCGTGCACGCACAGTCGTCCCAGAGCGGCGAGTAGCGCCGGATCCTCAGGACGCTCGTGCAGCCAGCGTTCCGCACGCGCAATGCGCGTGCGTGCTTCGCTGTTGCGCGCATCGGCTTCGAGCGTCGGCAAATCGCTGTACGCCATCACCAGCGCGTGGTTCCACTCCCGCGCCAGGCACTTCTCGACGATTTCGCGCGCTAGCCCCGTCGCGCCAAGCGCGCTCGCTCTGCGCGCAGCCGCTTCCGCCACGCGCGGGTGACGCTGCTCGCGCTCGGTGAGCTGGCGCCAGCGGCGCTCGAGCGTGCGTTGATCGACCGCGTCGCGCTTGAGCAGCTCGACCGCGGCCTGGATACTCGCCTCCTCCGCGAGCGCCGGTGCGATGGCATCGTCCTTCGCCAGGCGCGCCGCCATCCGTTCCACCTCCTCCCAGTTGCCCGCACCCCGCTCGGCGCGCAGCAGCATGCGCTGGATCGCGACGTCCTTCGACCCCGCGCTGGGCAGCGCACGCAACAGCTTGCGCGCCGACTGGAAATCGCGCTCTTCGAGCGCGAGCTCCGCACGGGTAAGCGTGCGCGCGAGCCTGAGCGGCTCTCCCGCCGCATCGGCCGACTCGAGCCAGCGATCGCGCGCACCGAAGTCCCGCAGCCGGTGCGCGGCACGCGCGGCAAGCAGCGCCGCGACACCGGGCGCCGCACCGCCCGCGTGCGCGCGCGTCGCGTCCTTCACCGCACGCACGTAGCGTCCCTCGAAGTAGGACTGCAGCGCGGCAACCAGCGCGCCCTGCGCACGCGCCTTGCGCCGGCGCGCGCGATACGCGCGCAGCTGGGCCGGGATCGCAATCAGCTGATGCACCATTCGCGACAGGACGTACAGTAGGCCGAACCCGATCACGGCGACCAGCACGAACAGAACCAGCGACACCTCGACGCGGTACGGCGGATAGACGAAGAGCGCGTAGCCCGTCTCGCTGCGGCCGATCAGCGCGAGCGCGATCGCCGCCGCGAACACGATGAGAAGCCAGATCAATCCCTTCATCGCGATACCCGGCGCGCTTGCGCTCGCTTAGGATCCGCGCCCGCCGCGCGGATCCAGCGCGCGCACCGCATTCACACTGTCCGCGATCGAGGGCAGCTCAACCCGGATCGGGGCGGCGGCGAGCTTTTCGAGCTCCGCGAGCGCCGCCGCAGTGCGCGTCGAGCTGCCGTCGAAATACTGTTTGATCCAGGACTGCGCGACCCGCAAATCCTCGCCGTACGCGCGCGCATCCCTCGTCAACAGCGCCAGACGCGCACTGAGCAGTCGCAGGCGCAGATTCTCGCGCAGGAAGTACGCTTGCGCCGGCGCAAGCAGCGGAGGCTCCGGTGTCTCGACGCGCCGCACGATGACGAGCTTTCTCAGCTCCTGCCAGACTTCCGCGCCAAGACGCCGATACCAGACCTCGTCGCCTTGCGCCGCCGCAGCGGTATCGCCAGCTTTGGCCGCGTGCGATCGCTCATCGAACGCGAGCGGCAAAGTCTCGGCGCTGACCGCGAGCCGTTCGAGTCGCTGGCCGAGCGCGCCCGGATCGAAGGCCGGCAGAGCCTTCAGTTTCTCGATGTCGCGTGCCAGCGCCGTGCGCAAAGAGGCAAAGGCCGCGTCCTTGCTGCGTGCGAGGCGTGATTCGGCCAGCTGCAACGCCAGCAGGGCGCCACGCACGTTTCCTGCGAGATCAAGCTGCTGCGTGGCGATGTCGATCATCTGCTCGGCTTCCGCAACCTTCCATTCGTTCCGGTTGCGCGAAAGCTCCTCATAGAGCGCCTCGATCGCCGCACGCTGTCCTTGCGCGTCGGCGACGCGCACCTCGAGGGTAGTGACCTTGCTTTTCAGGGACTGCGCGGTTTCCTGCGCTTCCTGCGCCAGCGCCCGCAGCTGGCGCTGCTGGGCCTCCAGTGCGCCCACGCGCTGGGCGAGCGCCTCGGTGACGGTATCGAGACGCTTGCGCGCATCAAACCAGACACCCGCGGCGATTCCGACAGCGATCACGGCCAGCAGGACCGCGAACCATGCGCCGCGCGTGCGCGGTCGCGCGGCACCTGCCGCGGCTTCGTCGGCAACAGGTGCTTCGGATTGCGCCGTCGAAGCTTCCGCGTCCCCTCCCGGCGCCTCGGCTGCGGAGTCGTCCCGTGCGGATCCCTGCGGTGCCCTGCTCTGATCGTCGTTCGTCGCCATAGGTTGAGGTTTTTACTTCGCGTGGGCAAAGTATGCAACCAGCGCGCGGACGACGTCCTCGTCCGCGTTGCCGGCAACCCGGATTTCGCGGATTCCGAGCCGCGCGGCGCTGTCCACCAGCCGCTCGTGCGGTACGAACAGCGGAGTCGAGCGCAGCCACTGTTGGCCGAGCTTTCCGAGCATGTCGTACAGGTTGGCGAGCCCCTCGCCGGAGCTGACGGTTACGGCGTGCACGGCGCCACGCGCCCAGGCGGCGAGCAGCGGCGCGCAATCCGCGCGCGGCCGACCGCGGCGATAGCATTCTGCGTAGCTGACCTCTGCGCCGCGCCTGCGCAGGGTGTCGCCGAGGAGCTCGCGTCCGCCGTCTCCGCGGAAGATCACCACGCGGCGCCCGGCGACTGCGGACAGCTCGGGCAGTCCAAGCAGCGTTTCGCTGTCGGCATGCGCCGAGGGCGCAATCACGCCGGAGAATCCGAGCTGCTCGAGTGCGCGTCGACTTCCGCGTCCGATTGCCGCGACGCGCAGCTGCGCGGGCCAGGCGCGCCCGCGGCGCCGCAACTGCACCAGATTCATCGCCTTGGTCACCGCGCTCGGGCTGATGAAGATCGCGAGATCGAAATCTTCGAGACGATCGATCAGCGCGAGGATCGGGCCGAGATCGTCGAGGTCCTCGATCTCGATTGCCGGAAACCGGAATACAACGCCGCCGGCCTGCTCGATTCGCTCCGCTAGCCCCTCTGCCTGCTCGCGTGGTCGGGTAACGAGGATCCCGCGACCTTCGAGCGCTCGCTCGGCTGACCTGCGTTCCGGTCCAGGAGCCACCCGTGCCCTACCCACTTGACTGCAGCGCTGCCAGGATCTCCCCGGCACCCCGCGCACGCAGCAGCGCTGCGACCTGCTCGCCAAGTGCCTCCGGGGCGTCCGTTGCGCCCTCGTGCTCGGCGCGCGCGAGGCGTCGACCGTCGGGCGCCGCCACCACCGCCTGCAGCCAAACGCGGTTCTGGCGCAACTCCGCATATGCGCCGAGCGGGACCGTGCAGCTCCCGCCGAGCGCCCGGCTCACTGCGCGCTCGGCGCGCACGCAGGCCGCCGTCGCGCCGTCGGCGAGAGGTGCGACGAGCTGAAGGATCTCCGTACGGGCCCTCAGACATTCGATGCCGAGAGCGCCCTGCCCGGCCGCGGGCAGACTCAGCGCCGGCTCGAGCAGAGCACGAATGCGCCCTGCCAGACCGAGGCGCTTGAGCCCCGCTGCGGCAAGAACCACTGCGTCGTACTCGCCCCGATCGAGCTTGGCGAGGCGCGTTTCGACGTTGCCGCGCAGCGTGCGGATGCGAAACCGCGGAAAGCGCGCCGCGATCTGGGCCGCGCGCCGCAGGCTCGAGGTGCCGAGCACCGCGTCGGCGGGCATCGCTTCGAGCGACGCGAATCGCTCGGTGACGAGTGCGTCGCGGGGATCCTCGCGCGGCAAGATCGCGCCGAGCGCGAACCCTTCGGGCAGATCCGCCGGGACGTCCTTCATCGAGTGCACGGCGAGATCGGCGCGCCCGTCGGCAAGGGCCGACTCGAGCTCCTTGACGAAGAGCCCCTTGCCGCCGACCTTGTCGAGCCGCACCTCGAGCAGCTCGTCGCCTTTCGTCGAGAGCGCAAGTAGCTCGACGACGAGCGCCGGATATAATTTCTCGAGCCTGCGCTTGACGTGCTCGGCTTGCCACAACGCAAGGCGGCTGCGGCGCGTGGCGATGACGACGCGCCGGACGGGTCGCGAGACGGAGGATTCCATAGGGATGGAGCAACGCAACGTTCACGTGATGCGCTACCGCGCGCTGCGTCGATGGGCAGCGATTCTAGCATGCGCGCTGTCGCAGACCGTTGCTGCGCAAACGATTGACCTCGCGCAGGACCTCGCGCGCTCGGCGCGCGAGGCGGTCACCGCGCGCGTCCCGCTGCTCGTCTTTTATACCCAGCCGGGTTGCCCTTACTGCGACGAGGCGCGACGCAATTATCTCGGACCGATGAGCGCCGATCCGGCGCGGCGCGCGTCCCTGCGCATCGTGGAGCTCGACATTACGAGCGAAGCGCCATTGGTCGATTTCTCGGGGCGCAGCACCACGCGACGCGCCTTTGCCAGGACGCAGCAGGTGCGCTTCGTGCCGGTCGTCGCCTTCCTCGGCGCGCGCGGCGAGCCGCTCGCGCGTCCGCTGATCGGCCTCACCGTGCCCGATTTCTACCAGACTTACCTCGATCGACGCATCGAGGAAGCCCTCGCGCGCATCGCCGCGACGGCGAAGTAGACGCGCAGGCTCAGCCTGGCGCCACCAAGGCGCGCACCGCAGCCCACTGGCGGCGGCTGACCGGTAGCCGTTCCGCGATCCCTTCGAGAACCACCAGCCAATGCGCCTCCTCCTCGTCGCCGGGCGGCGCGCGCTCGAACCCACGCACCGCGTCACGCGCGACAATGCAGTTGCGGTGGATGCGCACGAACCGGTCGCCGAACTCGCGCTCGAGCGCGACGAGCGACTCGTCGATCAGATGCTCACGCTCGCGCGTGCGTACCGTCACGTATTTCTGCTCAGCCTTGAGGTAGACGACCTCGCTCACCGGAACAAGCAGGATGCGGTTGCGCTCGGCCAACGAGAAATGGCTGCGCCCGCGTCCGTCCGCCTCGCGCAGCTGGTCAGCAGCCGTCTCCAGCGTCCGGGCCGAGGGAGGGCCGACCGACTGGGCGCGCCTGAGTGCCGCCGCAAGGCGCGCTGCACGCACCGGCTTGAGCAGATAGTCGAGCGCATTCAGCTCGAACGCCTCGACCGCGTGACGATCGTGCGCCGTGACGAAGATTACGGCCGGGCCGTCGGACAGCCGGCCGATGTGACGCGCGACCTCGAGGCCGTGCATTCCCGGCATCTCGATGTCGAGCAGGATGATCTCGGCGCCGCTGTCCGGCAGGAGCTCGATCGTCTCGAGCCCGTTGCGCGCCTCGCCGACAACCCGGGTCGGCACTTCGGATTGGATGTCCCCGAGCAGCTCGCGCAGGCGTTCGCGCGCCGGGGTTTCGTCGTCAGCGATGAACACGCGCAGCATGCTCACCCCCTCTGCCTCGCCCCAGCGGGCGCCGTGCGCGATGGCTTGGGCGCCGGCCGGTAGGGCATGACGATCTCGGCGATGTAGCGCTTGCCTTCGGTCCGCGCCTCGAGCCGCGCCTCGGCATCGAAAAACAGCATCAGGCGCTCGCGTATGTTCTCGATCGCCATCCGGTTGCCGGCATGATGCACATGCTGCTCGGAGTAGGGATTCTCGATCAGCACATGGAGACGGTTGCCGCGCTGGGCGATGCGTACCACCACCTCGGCCGGTTCGGTCGAAGGCTCGACGCCGTGGTAAACCGCGTTCTCGAGCAGCGGTTGGAGCACGAGTGGCGGAAGAATGGCATCGGCCGGCGCCGCGTCGAGCTCCCACACGATGCGCAGGCGCTCGCCCAGCCGCAGCTGCTCGATGCTCGCGTAGCGCTCGAGCAATGCGATCTCGTCGGCGAGGTGGACGAACTGGCGCGCGTCGGACATCAGCGTGCGGAACAGATCGGCGAGATCCTCCAACGCGCGCTCCGCACGTACCGGGTCGCGCCGGATCAGCGAAAGTACCGCGTTCAGGCTGTTGAACAGAAAGTGCGGGCGGATGCGCGCTTGGAGCGCCTGAAGGCGTGCCTCGGCAAGCGCGGGCGAATAGGCTTTCGTCGCCAGGCGCAGATAGCCGAGCAGCATCAGGGTCGCGATGCCCGCGAGCAGCAGAGCCTGAAGCAGCTCGTCGCCGACCGGGACCCCATATACGCGTGCAACGCCATGCTGCGCGAGCGCGGTGATCACGAGCACCAACCCGAGCACCGCGCCGACGCCGGCGAGATAGCGAACGCGCATGAGCAGGGGCGAGAGGACGACAAGCGCGAGCAGGCTCGCGAGCAAAATCGGCTCGACGAAACCTGCCGCACGCATGAGCCGCTCGAGCAGATCATCCCAACCGGAAGCTGCCGCAAGCACTGCGCCGAACGCGAGCAGGTGAACCCCGACCAGGACGCGTGCAATCACGCCGAGATTGCGAAAGTCCGGCAAAGCGTTCGAGAGAGAGATTTGATTTATACTTGCCACAGCTTTGCCGCGTTCTTCAGGGAGGACCGGCGCGAAGTTAGTTGCGGTCTCGTTGCCTGTCTCGTTGCCGGTTCGGTTGCATCTGTGCGCGCACTCAGTATGCCCTATGGCTCGTAGCGCTTCCAAGCGGCCGCCCCGGACGCGGCGCACCCGCAGCGCGGCGCGCGCATGGTCGGGCCGGTTCGCGGAACCCGTCGACGCACTGGTCAAGCGCTTCACCGCGTCGGTGCCGTTCGACCAGCGACTGGCCGACGCCGACATCGACGCTTCGCTCGCGCATGCGCGCATGCTCGCCGCACGGCGCATCCTCAGCCGCAAGGACCTCGCTGCCATCGAACGCGGGCTCGCGCGCATCCGGGGCGAGGTTGCGGCCGGGCGGTTCAAGTGGTCGATCGATGCGGAGGACGTGCATCTGAACATCGAGCGGCGCCTGACCGCGCTGGTGGGCGATGCCGGCAAGCGGTTGCACACGGCGCGCTCGAGAAACGACCAGGTCGCCACCGACCTGCGGCTGTGGCTGCGCGGTGAGATCGACGTCATTCAGCAGCGTCTGGCGAGCCTGGCAAGCGCGCTGATCGACCAGGCCGAGCGCCATGCCGCGACCCTGATGCCTGGATTCACGCACCTGCAGGTCGCACAGCCCGTCACCTTCGGGCACCACCTGCTCGCCTACGTCGAAATGCTGCTGCGCGACCGGGCGCGCCTCGCCGATTGCCGCAGGCGCCTCAACCGGCTGCCGCTCGGCGCCGCCGCGCTCGCCGGAACCTCCTTCCCGATCGACCGCGCAGGGGTGGCGCGGGCGCTCGGTTTCGATTCGATCTGCGAGAACTCGCTCGACGCAGTCTCGGACCGCGATTTTGCGATCGAATTCTGCGCCTGCGCCTCGATCGCCATGATGCATCTGTCGCGCTTCGCGGAAGAGCTCGTCCTCTGGACCAGCCCGCGCTTCGGCTTCGTGCGCCTGCCCGACCGGTTCTGCACGGGTTCCTCGATCATGCCGCAGAAGAAGAATCCGGATGTGCCCGAGCTGGTGCGCGGCAAGAGCGGGCGGGTGTTCGGCGACCTGGTCGCGCTGCTGACGCTGATGAAGTCCCAGCCGCTCGCGTACAACAAGGACAACCAGGAGGACAAGGAGCCCGTTTTCGACGCCGTCGACACGCTCAGAGATGCGCTGACCGTGTTTGCCGAGCTCGTCGCCGGACTCGAGGCCGTGCCGGAGGCGATGCGCGCCGCGCTGCGCGAGGGCTATGCGACCGCGACCGACCTGGCCGATTACCTCGTGCGCAAGGGTGTCGCGTTTCGCGACGCGCACGAGGCGGTGGCGCAGGCGGTGCGCCACGCCGAGCGCCGCGGCTGCGACCTCGCGGAGCTGCCGCTACGCGAGCTTCAGCGCTTTGCAAGAGCCATCGCGCCCGACGTCTATCGCTTTCTCACCCCCGAAGGCTCGGCCGCAGCGCGGCGCCATACCGGGGGCACCGCGCCCGCGCAGGTCAGGTCCGCCGCACGGCGCGCGCGGCGGCGGCTCCGCGCGCGCAGCTGAGCTGCCGTGAACGCCGCGAAGACGCCTCGCGAGCGCATCGGAAAGTATCCCGTCAAGCGTCGCATCGGCGAGGGCGCGACGAGCGAAGTATTTCTCTGCGACGACCCGTTCAACGCGCGCGAGGTCGCGGTCAAACTGGTCTACTCCGAGGCGTTCAACGATCCTCAGCGCGGCAAGCTGGTCCGCAAGCTGTTCGTGACCGAGGCCTCGCTCGCGGGCAAGCTTCAACATCCGCACATCTGCGAGATCTACGACGCAGTCTCGGAAGACGATCTGCACTACATCGTCATGGAATACGTCGACGGGGGGACCCTCGAGCAGTATTGCCGCGCGGACAGTCTGCTGCCGATCGACCGCGTGATGGAAATCGCGTTCAAGTGCTCGCGCGCGCTCGATTTTGCCCAGCGCATGGGCGTCACGCACCGCGACATCAAGCCGGCGAACATCCTTCATGCCGGGGAAACGGAAGTGAAGATCACCGATTTCGGCGCGGCGCTGGTTGCGGCGGGCGACACGACCCAGGTCACAGCGATTGGCTCGCCCGCGTACATGTCGCCGGAGCAGGTCAAGGAACAACCGCTCACGCACCAGACGGACATCTACTCGGTGGGCGTGGTGATGTACCACCTGCTGACCGGCCGACTGCCGTATCAGGCGACGAACAATTTCAGCCTGATTTACCAGATCACGAACGTCGAGCCGCCCGTGCCATCGTCCTATCGCGCGGAGATCCCCGGCGTGGTCGACGAGATCGTGCGGCGCGCAATGGCCAAGAATCTCGACGACCGCTATCTGCAATGGGAGCAGTTTTCGCGCGATCTTGCCGAGGTGGTGCGCAGCGACGTGCCGGCCACGCGCAGCGAGGCGTTTTCCGACGCCGACAAGTTCGAAACGCTGCGCGCGCTGCCCTTCTTCGAAAACTTCTCGGATGCGGAGCTGTGGGAGGTCGCGCGCATCTCGAGCTGGCGCACTGCAGCCGCAGGCGAGCAGCTGATGCGCGAAGGCGAGACCGGAACCTATTTCTGCGTGCTCGCCGAGGGGCAAGTCACCGTGAGCAAGAGAGGCAAGCTGCTCACCGTGCTCAAGCCCGGCGAACCGTTCGGTGAAATGGCCTATCTGTCCAGAACCGCGCGGTTGAGAGTCGCCGACGTCACGGTTGCGGCGGACGCCAAGATCATCACCGTGCCAACCGCCATGCTGGAACAGGCCACCGAGGGCTGCCGGCACAAGTTCGACCGCGCGTTCATGGACATCCTGGTCGAACGCCTGTCGATGGCCAATCTCCGTCTGTCGGGCGTTTGAGCACCCGATCTGCGCAGTGGTTCATCAAGCGCGGCCCGACGGATCGTCTGTCGATGTTCCGCGCCGAAGCCGAGGGTCTGGCCGCGCTCGGGCGTGCCGGCGCACCGGTGCCGGAGGTCCATTTCACGGGCGAGCGTTCCGGCGAAGCGGTCATCGAGATGCAGCGCCTCGATCTCGGTGCGCCACCGGACTGGCCGGCGCTCGCGCGCATCGTCGCGGCGCTGCACCAGAATACCGCGCCGCATTACGGCTGGGAAAACGACAATTGGATCGGGCTCGCGCCGCAGGAGAACGGCTGGCGCGAGGACTGGTCGACTTTCTGGTTTGAAAAGCGCCTCGCGCCGCAGGCGCGGCGTGCACGCGCCTCGGGCTACGGGTTCGAACTCGAGGCGCTTCGCCCCCTGCTCGACGGGCATCGCCCACCCGCGTCCCTGCTACACGGCGATCTGTGGCACGGCAACGTCGGATTCACGCCGACCGGCCCGGTGCTCTTCGACCCCGCCGTGTATTGCGGCGATCGTGAGACCGATCTCGCGATGACGGAACTGTTCGGCGGGTTCCCGCCCGCGTTCTACGCCGCCTACGACGCGGCCTGGCCGCGGGATTCAGGCTATGCGCATCGCCGTGACCTGTACAAGCTGTACCACGTCCTCAACCATCTCAACCTGTTCGGCGCGGGCTATCTGCGCCAGGCACAGACGCTCGTTGCACGCCTGACCGCCCTCGCGGGCGGCGCATAGCGCGGACTACGCGGGCAGCTTGCGCGCGCCGCCGAGCACCTGCTGCAGCTCGCCGGTCTGGAACATTTCGCGCAGAATGTCGCAGCCGCCGATGAATTCGCCGTTCACGTAGAGCTGCGGGATGGTCGGCCAGTTGGCGAACTGCTTGATGCCTTCGCGAATCGCCGCGTCCTCGAGCACGTTGACCGTGTGAAACTGCTCGACGCCTGCGGCACGCAACACCTGGACGACGGTGGCCGAAAAGCCGCACATCGGGAACTGCGGCGTGCCCTTCATGTAGAGCACGATCGGGTGCGTGTTGACCTGCTGGCGGATGATCTCTTGGGTATCCATGGTCGGTCCGGAAACGCCCTAGGGCAATAGTTGACGAAATTGCTCGGATTTTAGCCGGGCGCCTCGGACTGGTCAACGGGCGCGCCCTCCGGGGCACGGCTGGCACCGCTCACCCGCTCCTGCCCCGCCAGGTCGCGCCAAGTTGAAATGCGTTCCAGGCCCGCTTGCGCGAGCAGCGTGCGTACCGCCAGACCCTGCTCGGATCCGTGCTCCAGCAGCAGCCAGCCGCCCGGCGCGAGGTGCGTGGGCGCCTGCGCCACGATGACGCGAATGGCCTCCAAGCCGTCGATTCCGCCGTCGAGCGCCGTGCGCGGCTCAAAGCGCAGATCGCCGCGCGTGAGGTGCGGATCGTCGCAAGCGACGTAGGGCGGATTGCTCACGATCGCGTCGAAATGCTCGCCGCGCAGCCCCGCAAACCAGGTACCGAGCCGCCAATCGACCTCGAGGCCGAGGGTGCGCGCGTTGCCGCGCGCCACGGCGAGCGCCGCTGCGCTCGCTTCGACGGCAACGACCTCGAACGCGGGCCGCGCGTGCTTGATCGCGAGCGCGAGCGCCCCGCTCCCGGTCCCGAGATCGAGCACCCGGGCCTGCCCCTCGCGCGGCAGGACCGCAAGCGCCTGCTCGACGAGCAGCTCGCTCTCATGACGCGGTATCAGGACCGCCGGCGTCACGCTCAGACTCAAGCCGTAGAACTCGCGCCGGCCGGTGAGGTATGCGACCGGCTCCCCGAGCCTGCGGCGCGCAGCCCAGTCATCGAAGCGCGCGCGGCTCGATTCTTCCAAGGGCTGCTCGGGATGCGCGACGATGCGGCTCTCTGGAATGCCGGCCGCCTGCGCCAGCAGAAGGCGCGCCTCGCGCGGTTCGATTCCTGCGCGACGCAGCGCCTCGCCGAGCGTCACGCGCATCACGCACTCAGGCCGAGGCGCGCGCCGGCTCGCTGTCTTCGGCGAGCTGCGCGAGCTGCTCGGCCTGGAACTCCGCGGTCAGCGCCTCGACGATCTCGTCGAGCTCGCCCTCCATTACGCGATCGAGCTTGTACAGGGTGAGATTGATGCGGTGATCGGTCACCCGGCCCTGCGGAAAGTTGTAGGTCCGAATACGCTCGGAGCGATCGCCCGAGCCGATCAGGCTCTTGCGCGTCGAAGCGGTCTTCGCCTGCTGCTCACGCAGCTGACGATCGCGAATACGCGCCGCGAGCACCCCGAGCGCCTTTTCGCGGTTCTTGTGCTGCGAGCGCGAGTCCTGACATTCGACCACGATGCCGGTAGGCAGATGCGTCACGCGGATCGCCGACTCGGTCTTGTTGACGTGCTGCCCGCCCGCGCCGGATGCACGGAAGGTGTCGATGCGCAGCTCTGCTGGATTGAGCACCACCTCTTCGATCTGATCGGCTTCGGGCATCACTGCGACCGTACAGGCCGAGGTGTGAATGCGCCCCTGCGCCTCCGTTTGCGGTACGCGCTGCACGCGGTGCCCGCCAGACTCGAACTTGAGGTGCGAATAGGCACCGCGTCCGACGACGCGCGCGACGACCTCCTTGTACCCGCCGACCCCGGCGGCGCTCTCGGAGATGATCTCCACCTGCCAGCCCTGGCGCTCGGCGTAGCGCAGATACATCCGCAACAGGTCGCCGGCGAAGAGTGCCGATTCGTCTCCACCGGTCCCGGCGCGGATCTCGAGAAAGGTGTTGCGCTCGTCGTTCGGGTCCTTAGGCAGCAGAGCCTTGCGAATCGCGTCTTCCGCGGACTGCATCGCGTCCTGCGCGCCGCGCAGCTCGTCCTCGGCAAAGCTGCGCATCTCCGGGTCCGCGGCCATGTCGCGCGCCGCGGCCGCGTCGCGCTCGGCCTGACGATAGCGCGCATACAGCGCCACCAGCTCGCCCAGCTCGGCATGCTCGCGCGACAGGCGCTTGAACTGCTCGAGATCGCGGGTGGCATCCTCGGCCGCGAGCAGGCCGTTCAGCTCCTCGAGCCGCTCGGCAAGGCCGTCGAGCTTGGATCGCAGTGATGATTTCACGGCGCGCGCGACTGCCGTCGGGAACGCGGGCCTCAGACCCGGATGCGGAACAAGCGGACGAGCAATTCGGCAAGCCGGCTGCGTTCTTCGCCGCGCGCCGTGTTGAGCGCCTGGGTCGGCCCGTGCAGCAGCTTGTTGGTGAGGCCCTTCGAGAACGCCTCGAGCACCGCGCGCGGATCGTCGCCGCGCGCGAGCATACGCGCGGCACGCTCGAGCTCCTGCTGGCGCGCCGCGTCGACCTGTTCGCGCAGCGTGCGGATGAGCGGAACGCCTTCGCGCGCGTCCATCCAGTGCATGAACTGTCCGACCTGCGTTTCGATGATCGCCTCCGCCTGCTCGACCGCGGAGCGACGCGCGTCGAGATTCGCCGCGACGAGCTCGGACAGATCATCCAGCGTATAGAGGAAGACGTCATCCAACGCCCCGACCTCGACCTCGATGTCGCGCGGCACGGCGAGATCCACCATGAAGATCGGCCGGCGGCGCCGCGCGCGCAAGGCTCTCTCGATCAGCCCTTTCCCCAGAATCGGCAGCGACGAGGCAGTGCAGGAGACGACGATATCGTGCTCGTGCAGATGCTCGCCGAGGGCGCGCAGCTCGATCGCGCGTCCGCCAAAGCGATGTGCGAGCGTCTCCGCGCGCTCCAGCGTGCGGTTGGCGACGGTGATGCAGGCCGGATTCTGCGCCGAGAAGTGCGTGGCACACAGCTCGATCATTTCGCCGGCCCCGATGAACAGCACCTTCTGCTCGTGCAGGCTGGGAAAGATCCGCGCCGCGAGCTTGACCGAAGCCGCCGCCATCGACACGCTGTTCGCGCCAATGCGCGTGGTCGAGCGCACTTCCTTGGCGACCGCAAACGAGCGCTGAAACAGCTTGTGCAGCACGGTGCCCAGCGTCCCCGCGTCTTCCGCCGCGCGCGCCGCCTCCTTCATCTGACCGAGGATCTGCGGCTCCCCCAGCACCATCGAGTCCAGACCGGATGCGACGCGAAACGCGTGGCGTACCGCGTGGTCGCTCGGCAGGGTGTAGATGTAGGGTGAGAGCGCGTCCGGGCTCATGCGGTGGTACTCGGCAAACCAGGCCGCCACCGCGCGCGGCTCACCGCTCGCCAGATAAAGCTCGGTACGATTGCAGGTCGACAGGATGGCCGCCTCCTTGGCGCGGCCACGGGTGATCTCGCCGAGCGCGTCGCGCAGGCGCTCGACGTGAAACACCACCCGCTCGCGGATTTCGAGCGGCGCGGTCTGGTGATTCAGGCCCAGGGTGTAGAGGCTCATCGCTCGGTCGGCCGGAGTCCCCCGCGGGCGGGGCTAAGCTGCGAGATTATAAGCGCTTTCCCGCTGCACGCCGGCTTGCGCCAGATCAAGCTTCCGGCACCGGCGAGGCGCGCGCGGCAAGCATGCGTTCCATGAAGATCAGCCCGCCCTCTGGCGCGCCAATCCCGGCCGCCTGGTACATCAGCTCGAACAGCCGGTCGGCGTCCTCTGCGGGCACCAGAACGGTCACGATCTCGCTCTCGTCGGCGATTGTGCGCCCACCGGAATGCGCGGCGATGTCGCGTGCGTGGTGCGCATAGGCGCTCGTCACGCCGTATTCGTTCTGCAGGCGCTCGAGCAGCTTGAGCGCCTGTCCCGACGGAATCACGCAGGTAATCGACTTGTAGCGCTGCATGCGCCTAGTCCGAGGAAAACCGCTCAACGATCTCGTGCGGAACGTAGGTGGCCATCTTTTCCAGCGGCGACATGGTGATCAGGCCCATGCCGGGCGTGTCGAGCTTGCCGGCCAGATAGGCACGCTCGAAGATCAGCTCCGCCTGCTCGCTCGGCACGACGAAGATAATCACCTCCTTCTCGGCGCTCACGGTGACGCCCAGCACACCGAGCGCGCGCTGCCGAACCCCGGTTCCCCGCGCGTAGAACACGGTAGCGCCCTGTACACCGGCTTGGAGCGCGGCGCTCACCACGTCGTCGGCGAGGCCGCGCTGCACGACGCAGGTAATCAGCACAGCGTCGGTCAGGACGACCAGTTCGCGGCTCATTCGGCTACCGCCTCAAGCACGGCCGCCCGGCGCGCGCGCCGCCGGCGCAGCGAGACCCACATTCCGACCGCGAGTACCGACACGATCGGTCCGACCGATGCCATGGCCAGCACGCCGAATCCTTCCGCGACGCCCACGGTGCGCCCGAGCCCGAGCCCGAGCGCAAGCACCAGTGGCACGGTGACCGGCCCGGTCGTCACGCCCGCACTGTCCCAGGCCAGATTGACGTACTCCTCGCTCGAAAAGAGCGTCATTGCCAAGGCGAGCGCATAGCCCGGCACCAGCAGCCAGACCAGCGGAAGATCGAACACGATCTTGGCAACGCCGAGCCCCACGCCCAAAGCGACCCCGAGCGCGACGGTCCGGATGAGCAGCGCGCGCGGGAACGCGCCCTGGGTGAGCGTCTCGACCGTGAAGCCCATCGCGGACAGCGCAGGCTCGGCGATCGTCGCCGCGAAGCCGAGCGCCGCGGCGAAGCCGAGCGCCACGCCGATGCCGGCCCAGGCGCCGTAGTACATGCTCGTACTGGCGGCACCCGATTCGAACGTGCCCGGCACCAGCGCACCGGTCTGCTCTCCCAGAGGGTTGAGCCCATAGGCGAGCCCAAGGTTGAACAGCAGCATGCCGAGAATCGCGACCGTGAAGCCGTAGTAGAGCGACGGCGCATCGCGCAGCGGTTCGTTTAGCCAGACCCGCAAGATGAGCCACAGAAACACGATCAGCGGCAGGATCGCGCGAAACGCCCCGATTCCCTCGGCAAACGGTGTCTGCTCGTACCAGGTATGCACACCATGATCCAGCGCCACGGCAGGCGCGTCCGGAACCCCATTCGCCCACAATCCGAGCAGCATCACCACGAGGGCCGGGAACAGGGAGGCCAGCGTGACGATGCCGAAGCCGGAAAGCGGGTTGTCCTCCTTGCCCGCCGCACTCGCCACGCCGACGCCGATCGCGAGCACGAGCGGAACGGTCACCGGCCCCGTGGTCACCGCGCCGCAATCCCAGGCAAGGCCCACCACGGTTTCGAGTCGGGGATCGGAAGCCAGCCACAGCGTCAGCCCGAGACAGGGCAGCAGGGTCGCGATGATCAGAGTCTTCAGGCGCCACCCGTACATCATGCGCAGCACGCCGAGCAGCACCGCGATGCCGACGCCGAGTCCGACCGCGCCGATGAGCAGATCGCTGTGGCGCGTCAGCATCGCCGCCAGCACCGGCGCGCGCGCTGCGTCGGTCAAGCTGCCAGCCGCCTGCAGCGCACCGATCGCGGGCTCGGCCAGCGTCGCGAGCACGCCGAGCGCGAACGCCACGCCGAGCACCGCGCCCAGCGAAACGCGCTGCGGCATCAGGCGGCCGATGCTTTCCGCGAACGGCATGAGCGCGAGGCGAACGCCTTCCATGAACAGGGCCAGTCCGCCGATCGTGACGATGATCCCGTAGAGAATTCCCTCGGCGCCGCTGATCGACGCGCGCAGCACGAGGAGCTGGAACAGCGCCAGAAAGCCGGCAATCGGGATCACCGCACGCGCCTGCTCGGCCACGCGGGAGCCGGCATAAGGAAAGATCAGGCGGTAGGCATCGACCGCGCGCAGGCGTGCGCGCTGCGGCCGTGCACCCAGCGTGCGCGCAAGGGCGTTGAAACTGATGCGACGTTGCTCGAGGCGAATCGCGCCGAGAAAGTCGCCGTAGCGCAGCGTGCGTGCCATGCGGTCGGGTGCAGGGAGCGCGAAGCGTAGCACAGCGTTTCGCTGCACCACGCCGAGCCGCTTGGCGTCACTGCGTCACACGCAGGCGCACGATGCGGTCGTTGTAGGTGTCGATTACCCAGACGAAGGGTGCGCGCGCGAGCACCGCTTCGGGCTTGTAAAACTCCATCCCGGTGCGGCCGCGCCTGCCGCTGCCGAGCACGCCGAGCACGTTGAGCTCGCGATCGAGCAGCAGAACGCGATGATTGTCCTCGTCGGCGAGCCAGATCCGTTCGCCGTCGAAGGCCAGGTATTTCGGTTCGTTCAGTCCGAGCACGGGACTGCTGGTCATAACGTGGTTCATTTCCGCGTCGAACACCTGGACCCGATGATTGCCCGAGTCGACCACGTACACCCGGCCGTCGCGGTCGACCTCGATGTCGTGCGGCCGCGAGAACTGCCCCGCGCCGCTGCCGTAGCCGCCGACGGTGCGCTCGATCTTCCCGTGCCGAAAGATGCTCACGCTCGCCGCACCGGTGTTCGTCGCGTAGACACGGCCGTCGGGCGCGACCGCGACACCTTCCGGGTTGCGCAAACCGGCCAGTTCGCCGGCCAGCTTCGGACCTTCATTGCTCAACGCGTAGATCGCGATGCGATCGTTGCCGGTGTCGGCGACCAGCAAACGTCCGGCTGCGTCGAATGCCGCATCGTGTGGCCGCGAGAGCTCGCCGCGGCCGAAGGTATCGATGGGGCGCAGCGTCTCGGCGTCGAGCACGCGCATCAGACTGTATTCCATGTCGGTGACATAGATGCGCTGGCCGTCCGGCGACAACGCTGCGTCGTGTGGCCGCGATAGGTAATAACCGAGTTCCGCCATGAGCGTCGCGCGTAGCTCGGGCTGTGCCCATACCGGCGCAACGCCGATGATGCAGAACGCACAGAATGCAAGCTTCAGGCGCGACATGCCCATCCCCCGCGAGTCGACGACGCGGCGAGCACGATACACCGACTGGTACGTGTTTAGTCGACTGTCAGAGTTGCGACGACCGGCGGCTTGCTGCTGCCATCCAGGCGCAGCACGTAACCGCCGCCCGAGCCGACAGCGCGGTCCGTAATGCCGCTGATGACGACCTGGTGCGTGACCAGGACGACCGGCGCGCCGTCCTGCGGCAGCTGTGCGAGCAGCTCGCCGACCGCGGCCAACTGCGGCGCGCGCTTCTCGGATCGGCCGAAAAACGAGTTCAGCGCGGGCAGCGGCGTCGCTTTCCCAAATCCGAGCAAGCGCGCCGTTTCCAGGCAGCGGCACCACTGGCTCGAATAAACCCGCGCCTTGTGGATGCCTGCGGCTCGCATCCGAGCGCCGAGCAAACGCGCCTGCCTGCGACCCACCGCGTCGAGGTTGCGTTGCGTCGCACAGTCACCGATCTTGAATTCCGGCGGATCGCCGAACCCGGGCGCAAGCGCATGGCGCAGCATCAGCACGCGGCCGGGCTTGGCGAGCTCGGCGAGCGCCTTTGCATCCTCGCTCTCGGCGTGCAGGGGTGTCACGCCACCAAGCATCACCAGCAGCGCGCCGAGGCCGCGCGTTATCATCGTCCGCATCGACGCATGATCGAACAACGCACGCTTCGTTTCAACACCCGCGGCCGGGGCACGCTCGACGTCACGCGCGAGGTCGAGCGCGTCGTTGCGTCGAGCGGGATCCGCAGCGGCCTGTGCAGCGTGTTCCTGCAGCACACCAGCGCATCGCTCATCCTGTGCGAGAACGCCGACCCGACGGTCAGGACGGATCTCGAAACCCTGCTCGCGCGCCTCGCGCCGGACGGCGATCCCGCATACCGCCACGACACCGAGGGTGCGGACGACATGGCCGCGCACGCGCGCGCGGTATTGACCTCGAATTCCCTCACGATCCCGGTGGCCGACGGGTGCCTCGCGCTCGGCACCTGGCAGGGCGTCTACCTCTGGGAGCATCGCCGCGCGGGTCATGCGCGGCAGATCGTCGTCACCGTGAGCGGCGACGCCGGTTGATCACGCCTCGAGTCGGCGCGCCGCAGCGAGAATCTCGTCTTCGCTCGGAAACTTGGTCAAGTCACTCATTCGTTCGGCCGCTTCGACGAAGAGCCAGCGGACGCGTCCGTCGCGGTCGAGAAGAAAATAGCCCGCCAGCTGCGTGCCATGCGCCGCCGCAATCTGCTGATCGATTTCGTTTGGCTCGAAGCCGTCGCGCCGGTTGAGCACGTCGTTTGCGCCGAACGGATCCGTAGGCGCCGGCAACTCGGGGTGATCGAGACGCGCCGATTGCAGCTGATTCAGCGTTATTCTCAGGGGCCACCGGGATTGCGACTCGTCATCGACAATCTCGCCGGCCGGTAGCCCGAATGCGCGGTGCGTCGCCGCCTCGGGATCGGCGGCGAGCAGCAGCTGCACGGGGCGGTGCTTGAAGTACAGGCGCGCACGGTCCAGCGGCGTGTTGACCACGGCCAGCGTCTCGACGCCCAGCGGCTTGAGCTTCGCCTGCAGGGTGCTCAGTTGCACGACCTGGCGCCGGCAGAACGGGCAGTGCAGGCCGCGAAACAGGCCGACCAGGACGGCGCTGCGTCCGCGATAGTCGGCAAGCGAGACCTCGCCCTCGCGATTCACCGCGGGCAACACGAAATTCGGAGCCGTGTCGCCGGGCCTGAGGTGTAGATAAGTCATTGCGGCGTCGCAAAGCGTGGTGGCCAAGGGCGGAATCGAACCACCGACACAAGGATTTTCAGTCCTCTGCTCTACCAACTGAGCTACTTGGCCGTGCCGGGCGCGACGGGCAGATCCCGACGCGAAAAGGAGCGCGGATTATAAAGGCAAACCCCCGCGCCCCAAAAGAAAAGGGGCGCTCGAAAGCGCCCCTTTTCGCGACAGCCGGGAAGCCCGGAGTTACATGTCCATGCCGCCCATGCCACCCATGCCACCCATGCCGCCCATATCGGGCATGCCACCGCCCTTCTTCTCCTCGACCTGCTCGGCCACCATCGCGTCGGTGGTGAGCATGAGGCCCGCGACCGAAGCCGCGTTCTGCAGCGCGGTGCGCGCCACCTTGGTCGGGTCGATCACGCCCATATCGACGAGGTCACCGTAGTCTTCGGTCTGTGCGTTGAAACCGTAGGTGCCCTTGCCTTCGAGAATCTTGGCCACGACAACCGAGGGCTCGGCACCCGCGTTGGCGACGATCTGGCGCAGCGGCTCTTCGAGCGCACGGAGCACGATCTTCACGCCCGCTTCCTGGTCGTGATTCTCGGTCTTCATTTTTTCCAGCGTCTGACGCGCGCGGAGGAGCGCCACACCGCCGCCGGCGACGATGCCTTCTTCGACCGCCGCGCGGGTCGCATGCAGCGCGTCCTCGACGCGTGCCTTCTTTTCCTTCATCTCGACTTCGGTCGCCGCGCCGACCTTGATCACCGCGACGCCGCCGGCGAGCTTGGCCACCCGCTCCTGCAGTTTCTCACGATCGTAGTCGCTGGTCGCCTCGTCGATCTGGGTGCGGATCTGCTTGACACGCGCTTCGATCTGCTTCTTCTCGCCCGCACCGTCGATGATCGTGGTGTTTTCCTTCGCCACCTCGATCTTCTTCGCCCGGCCCAGATCCTTCAGCGTGGCGTTCTCGAGCTTGAGTCCGAGCTCCTCGCTGATCACCGTGCCGCCGGTGAGGATTGCCATGTCTTCCAGCATCGCCTTGCGGCGGTCGCCGAAGCCCGGCGCCTTGACGCCGCAGGCCTTCAGGATGCCGCGGATGTTGTTCACCACGAGAGTGGCGAGCGCCTCGCCCTCGATCTCCTCGGCGATGATCAGCAGCGGCTTGCCTGCCTTGGCGACCTGCTCAAGCACCGGCAGCAGCTCGCGGATCGAGCTGATCTTCTTGTCGTGCAGGAGGATGTACGGATCGTCGATGACGGCGATCTGCTTCTCGGGGTTGTTGATGAAGTACGGCGAGAGGTAGCCGCGGTCGAATTGCATGCCTTCGACGACTTCCAGCTCGTTCTGCAGCGACTTGCCGTCCTCGACGGTGATCACGCCTTCCTTGCCGACCTTGTCCATTGCATCGGCGATGATCTTGCCGATCTGGCTGTCGGCGTTCGCCGAGATCGCGCCGACCTGGGCGATCTCCTTCGAGGTCGTGCAGGGCTTGGAGAGCTTCTTCAGCTCCTCGACCACCGCCTCAACCGCCTTGTCAATGCCGCGCTTGAGGTCCATCGGGTTCATGCCCGCGGCAACGTACTTGAGGCCCTCGCGGACAATCGCTTGGGCGAGAACGGTGGCGGTCGTCGTGCCGTCACCGGCCACGTCCGAGGTCTTGGACGCGACTTCCTTCAGCATCTGGGCGCCCATGTTCTCGAACTTGTCCTTGAGCTCGATCTCCTTGGCCACCGACACGCCGTCCTTGGTGACGGTCGGCGCACCGAACGAGCGCTCGAGAACGACGTTGCGGCCCTTCGGCCCGAGGGTGACCTTGACTGCGTCGGCCAGGATGTTCAGGCCGTGAACCATGCGCACGCGCGCGTGGTCGTGAAAACGTACTTCCTTGGCTGGCATTACTTCTCTCCTGAATGTTTCGATTTGGCTCGCTACGAACCGCTTAGGCCTCGATCACGCCCATGATGTCTTCTTCACGCATCACGAGCAGTTCTTCACCTTTGACCTTCACCGTCTGGCCCGAATACTTGCCAAACAGCACCTTGTCGCCGACCTTGACGTCGAGCGCGACGATCTTGCCGTCATCACCCTTCTTGCCCTTGCCGACGGCGACGATTTCGCCTTGATCGGGCTTCTCCGCCGCGGTGTCGGGAATCACGATGCCGCTGGCCGTCTTGCGCTCTTCCTCGATGCGCTTGACGATGACCCGGTCATGCAATGGACGAATCTTCATGGTGTTCTCCACAATTTCTGGTTTTAGATCAAAAACTTAATGGTATTTTGTCGCTGCGACAGGGGGTTTGCTAGCACTCCCCCTCAGCGAGTGCCAATGATAGTGGCGAGCCCTCGCGTTTTCAAGAGCCCGACGGGAAATTTCGCGACGGCCCGGGCGGTATCGCCTAAGTCCGCCCGCGGGCCACGGTGTTCTTAGAATGGCGGGCGTGCTGCGTGTCGCTCGTTGGATCGGCTTCAGTCTGTGTGCTGCCCTGGCCTGCGCGCCGGCGCACGCGGCGGCGGGTTCCCTCCCAGGTCCGGTGGCCGACGCACTGCGCAAGGCTGGCGTCTCGCCCGCCTCGGTCGCCGTCTGGGTTCAGCCGCTGGCCGCACGCGATCCGGTGCTCAGCTGGAACGCCGACACACCACTCAATCCGGCCTCCCTGGTCAAGCTGCTGACCACCTACGCGGCACTCGAAACCCTTGGCCCGGCGTATCGCTGGAAAACCGAGGTCTACGCAGCCGGCACTATCGAAGGGGACACGCTGTCGGGTCACCTGATCCTCAAGGGCTCGGGTGACCCGAAGCTCACCCTCGAGCAGTTCTGGCTGCTGCTGCGCAACTTGCGCGAGCGCGGCATCCGCAACCTGGACGGCGACCTCGTGCTCGATCGGTCGTACTACGAGCAGACTGCGTACGACCCCGGCGCGTTCGACGACGAGCCGCTGCGCCCCTACAACGTCGGCCCCGACGCGTTGCTGGTCAATTTCAAGTCGGTGGCGTTTCACTTCGTGCCGGGTGCGGACGGAAAGTCGGTACGCGTCATCGCCGAGCCGCGCCCCTACCCGCTCGAGGTTGTCAGCCTCGTACAACCGACGAATGGCCGCTGTGGCGACTGGAAGGCGCGACTCAAGCCAGAGTTCGCGCGCGCGACACCACCGCGCAAGGCATTTCGCGCCGTGTTTACCGGCCGCTACCCGGTGAGCTGCGGCGAAAAGGCCTGGAACGTCTCGCTGTTTTCACACCGCGACTATGTCGCCGGCCTGTTCCGCAGCCTTTGGGAGGAGATGGGAGGCCGCTGGAACGGCAAGGCGCACGACGGCCATGTGCCGAGCGACGCGCTGCTCTTGTACACGCACAAGTCGCCGCCACTGGCCGAAGTTGTGCGCGACGTCAACAAGTTCTCGAACAACGTCATGGCGCGCCAGCTGTTTCTCACGCTCGGCGCGAACGGCTCGGACACGTCGGCGAGCCTGCCCGCCTCGCGCACTGCCCTGGAGGTCGCGCTCGCCGTGCGCGGCATCGACACCGCGGGGCTGGTCGTCGAAAACGGCTCCGGGCTCTCGCGCAGCGCGCGCGTGAGCGCACGCACGTTTGCGCAGTTGCTGCGCACTGCCTACGGCGGCGCAACCATGCCCGAATTCATCGCCTCGCTGCCGGTGGTCGCGGTCGACGGCACGATGCGCAAGTATCTGAAGGACGCTGCACTCGCCGGGCAGGCGCACATCAAGACCGGTTCCCTGTCCGGCGTGCGTGCCATCGCGGGCTACGTGCTCGACCGCCGGGGCGCTCGCCAGCTGGTGGTGATGATCGTCAACGACGCGAACGCGGAGCGCACGCGTCCCGCGACGGAAGCGCTGCTGCGCTGGGTCTACGACCCGGGCGGCGCCGGTGCCAACGCGGCTGGCCCGCCTAGAGTCCCAGTGCGCTCCAAAGCGCGTCGACGCGACGCCTGACCTCCGCGTCCATCTCGATCGGACGCCCCCACTGCCGCGTGGTCTCGCCCGGCCATTTGTGCGTCGCGTCGATCCCCATTTTCGATCCCAGCCCGGACAGGGGGCTGGCGAAGTCGAGATAGTCGATCGGCGTGCGCTCGGCGATCAGGGTATCGCGCGCAGGATCGACCCGCGTGGTGATGGCCCACACGACTTCCTTCCAGTCGCGTACGTCCACGTCGTCATCGACGACGATGATGAACTTCGTGTACATGAACTGACGCAGATAGCTCCACACGCCGAACATGACGCGCTTGGCATGCCCGGGATACTGCTTGCGCATGCTGATTACCGCCATGCGGTACGAGCAGCCCTCGGGCGGCAGGTAGAAGTCGACGATCTCTGGAAACTGGCGCGTCAGCAACGGCACGAAGACCTCGTTCAGAGCAACGCCGAGCATCGCCGGTTCGTCGGGAGGCTTGCCGGTGTAGGTCGAGTGGTAGATCGGATCGCGCCGCAGGGTGATGCGCTCGAGCGTCATCACCGGAAACCATTCACGCTCGTTGTAGTAACCGGTGTGATCGCCGAACGGTCCTTCGAGGGCCATTTCATAAGCGCTGTCCGGGCGTGGCGGCGCGTCCGCGGGCGGCACGGGCAGGTTATCCTGTGCCGGACGGATCGCGCCTTCGAGCACGATCTCGGCGCTCGCCGGCACCTGTAGGTCGCTGCCCAGGCATTTCACCAGCTCGGTGCGCGCCCCGCGCAGCAAGCCTGCAAACTGATACTCGGCCAGCGTGTCCGGCACCGGGGTCACCGCCGCCAGAATCGTCGCCGGATCCGCGCCGAGCGCGACCGCGACCGGAAAGGGTTCGCCAGGGTGCGCAGCCGCATGATCACGGAAATCCAGCGCGCCACCGCGATGCGCGAGCCAGCGCAAGATGACCTTGTTCGGTGCGATCACCTGTTGCCGGTAGATGCCGAGGTTCTGGCGCGGCTTGGCCGGCCCGCGCGTCACGGTCAACCCCCAGGTGATGAGCGGTCCCGCATCGCCCGGCCAGCAGGTCTGGATCGGCAGGCGGCCGAGATCGAGATCGCGCCCTTCCCAGACGGTCTCCTGGCACGGCGCCGAGCTGCGCAGCTTGGGCGCCATATCGAGCACCTTGGCGGCAAGCTGGCGAAACTCGGGCAGGCGCGACCACAGGTCGCGCAGGCCCTTGGGGGGATCGGGCTCGCGCAGCACCGCGAGGAGCCGCCCGATGTCACGCAACGCCGGTTCCGGGCTCGCGTCGGCGTCGCGCCCCATGGCGAGCGCGACACGGCGCACCGTGCCAAACAGGTTGCCGAGCACCGGAATGTCGAACCCCTCGGGTTTCTCGAACAGCAGCGCCGGGCCGCCGGCGCGCAGCGTGCGGTCACAGAGCTCGGTCATCTCGAGACGCGGGGAGACCGGGACGTCGACACGCTTCAGCTCACCGAGCGTATCGAGCTGCTCGAGGAAACCGCGCAGGTCGGTGTAGGCCATCGAGGGATCCGTCGCCGCGCGCGCCAGTTACGGCGGAACCTGGGCTGTCCCTGCGCCCGCGCTAGACGCGCGGCTCCGCGATGCGCTCGCTCAGCAACTCGGCGAAGTCGAACAAGCGCCGATTGCGTCCGCGCACCGCGAAGTGGCGTTCGACGGCGGACAGCGTGACGGTCAGCGTCGTCCGGCCCCAGAGACCGACCGCCAGAACGACGACACCGATCGCACCGATCAACTTCGCTATCCCGGGAAGCATGCGCGCCGCGGAGCCGAGTCCACGGAAGGTCGCGATCATGATGCTGGCAATGTCCTGCACGCTCGCCGCCCCGTCACCACGCACGCCCGTCGCCAGAGAGTCGGCGAGCCCCGCGAGCGGCGCCGCAGCCGCCGACACCCCGTAGGCAACGACGAAAAGCACAACCGCCCAGCCGATCTTGCCCGGATCGCGCTCGAAGGCGATCCGCACCGCGGAAATCGCCTGTAGCGGCACGGTCTCGAGACGCGAGCGACCGCGATGCATCAACGTCGCCTCGCTGAGCGCGAGCGAGCTGCCGCGCAACGGGCCGCTGCGAAAGTCGTACCTGGCGTTGCCGAAGCTGTCGTCTGGGTTCATAGGGGTGGAAGCCTGAGCGGATAGGAAAAGACGATACCGAGAAAGATTGCGAGCCCGACCCAGTTATTGTGACGAAAGGCCTTGAAGCAGCCTTCGCGCGTGCGCCCGCGAATCAGGAAGTAATGATAGATCATCATGCACCAGGCCACGCCGAGCCCGAGATAGTAGGGCGCGGGCATCTGCAGAGTGATGCCGACGCCCGACAGGATCGCCAGCATGAGCATGTAGCCCAGCATCACCGCCGGCACGTCGCGCGTGCCGAGGGTAAGCGCCGAGGTGCGCATGCCCAGCCGTGCATCGTCATTGCGATCGACCATGGCGTACTCGGTATCGTAGGCGAAGGAATAGCAGACGTTGGCCGCAAGCAGCATCCAGCATTCGAGCGGCAGCGCGTCGCGGATCGCCGCGTAGGCCATGGGAATACCGAAGCCGAACGCGACGCCGAGGATGAGCTGGGGAAAGGCGAACACGCGCTTCGAGAACGGATAGGCCACTGCGATCGCGAGTGCGACGAACGAGAGCAGGATCGCGAAACGGTTCAGAAACAGCACCAGTCCGAAGGCCGCGAGCCCGAGAAAGGCGGCGACCGCAAGCGCCTCGATCGGGCGGATCTCGCCCGCCGCGAGCGGTCGGCTACGGGTGCGCTCGACATGCGCATCGAAATTTCGGTCGGCGAAGTCGTTCACCGCGCAGCCTGCCGAGCGCGTCAGCCAGGTACCGAGCACGAAGATGATCACGATGCGCGCGCTCGGCCGGCCCTCGGCCGCGAGCCAGACCGCCCACAGCGTCGGCCAGAGCAGCAGCAGCGCCCCGATCGGCTTGTCCAGGCGCACAAGCCGCTCGTAGGCATCGAGCCGCTGCACGAGGGTCGCGAAACTCATGGCGGCCGCAAGTATCTCAGACGCGCGCGTAATCCTGGCGTCCGGCCAGCCAGCGCGCGAGATGACGCCGTACGCGATCGGGCTCGCGCGCGAGCATTTCCTCCGCCGCCGTGCGCGCGGCGCCAATCAACGCCGTGTCGCGCTCGAGGTCGGCAAAGCGCAACAGCGGCGCGCCGCTCTGGCGCTCGCCGAGCACCTCGCCCGGCCCGCGCAGGAGCAGGTCCTGGCGCGCGATCTCGAAGCCGTCCGCGTTCTCGAAGATGATCTTCAGGCGCGCGCGCGCTGCCTCCGACAGCTTCGTGCCGTAGAGCAGGATGCACACGCTCTCGCGCGCACCCCGACCGATCCGCCCGCGCAGCTGATGCAGCTGCGCAAGCCCGAAGCGCTCGGCGTGCTCGATCACCATGAGCGAGGCGTTCGGCACGTCGACTCCGACCTCGATCACGGTAGTGGCAACCAGCAGCTGCGTGCGCCCTTGTGCGAATGCGGTCATCGCCGCCGCCTTCTCTGGCGCGGGCAGGCGGCCGTGCAGCAAACCGACCTGCAGGCCGGGTAGCTCGCGCGACAGCGTCTCGAACGTGTCGAGCGCGGTCTGCAGCGTGCCCTCGCTCGATTCCTCGATCACCGGGCAGACCCAGTAGGCCTGCTGTCCCTCCTCGCAGGCTTCGCGGATGCGCGCCAATACCTCCGCGCGACGCCCCTCCGCGACGAGGCGGGTCCTCACCGGTCGGCGCCCCGGGGGCAACTCGTCAATCACCGAAACGTCGAGGTCCGCGTAGTAGCTCATCGACAGCGTGCGCGGGATCGGCGTCGCGCTCATCATCAGCTGGTGCGGAACGGCGGCGTCCGCCTTGCGTCGGAGCATGAGGCGCTGCTCCACGCCGAAACGGTGCTGCTCGTCTACCACCGCGAGGCCAAGGCGCGCGAGCTTGACGCCCTTCTGGAAAAGGGCGTGGGTGCCGATCGCGATCGTCGCCTCGCCGGACTCGAGCGCGGCGAGCATCGCGCGCCGATCGCGCGCCGGCTGGCTGCCCTGCAGCCAGGCGAGCCGCACGCCGAGCGGCGCGAGCCACTCGCTGAACTTGCGCAGGTGCTGCTCGGCGAGGATCTCGGTCGGCGCCATGACCACCGACTGCCAGCCGCCGTCGGCCGCGGCGAGGCAGGCGAGCGCGGCGACGATGGTCTTGCCGCTGCCGACGTCGCCCTGCAGCAGTCGCTGCATGGGGTGCGGCTGGGCGAGGTCGGCGAGCACTTCGTCCAGCGCCCGCTGCTGCGCGCGCGTAAGCCTGAAGGGCAGTCCGGCACGCAGCCTGCTGAGCAACGGACCGTCGACCGGCAGCGCAGGCGCCGCGCGCCCGCGCCGCGCGCGGTAGGCAAGGCGCATCGAGAGCTGCTGCGCGAGCAGCTCGTCGAACTTGACGCGCTGCCAGGCCGGGTGGCTGCGCTCCATCAGCGCGCTGCGGTCCGCGTCAGGCGCCGGCTGGTGCAGCGCGCGCAGCGCCTCGTCGAACGCGGGCAGCGCGGTGCGTCGGCGGATCGCATCGGAGAGCGTGTCGTCGAGCGGCTCGGCCTCGAGCGCCTCCTGTACGCGCGCGCGCAGCTGCGCCTGCGACACGCCCGCCGTCGTCGGATAGACCGGCGTCAAGGCGGTGGCGAGCGGCTCGCCCTCGGGAACGAAGCGATAGCGCGGGTGCGCCATCTCGGCGCCGAACCAGCCGCTGCGTACCTCTCCGTAGGCACGCAGCAGCAGCCCTTCATCGGCGGCGCGCTGAAACTGTTTCAACTGGCTCGGGTAGAAGTTGAAAAAGCGCAGCGCGAGCGGCACCTCCCCCCATAACGCATGCACCACCAGCTGGCGCCGCGGCCGGTAGGCGAGCTCGGCGCGCACGACGCGTGCCTCCAGGTACACCGGAGTCGCCGGCGGCGCCTCGCCCGGTGGCGCGAGCGCGGTCTCGTCCTCGTAGCGTAGCGGAAGGTGAAGCAGGAAATCTTCGCGCGCGCGCAGCCCGAGCTTTTCGAGCCGCTGCGCGAGCGCGCCGGATTTCACCCGGCGTGCAGAACCAGGTCGATCTCGACCAGCGCGCCGCGCGGCAGCTGCGCGACGCCGACCGTCGCGCGCGCCGGGTACGGCTCGCGCATGAATTGCGCCTGGATCTCGTTGATCTTGGGAAAGTGCGCGAGGTCGGTGAGGTAGATCGTCATGCGCACGGCATGCTCGAAGCCGAGCCCCGCCGCTTTCGCCACTGCTTCCAGATTGCGGAACACGCGCTGCGCCTGCGCCTCGAGCCCGTCGGCGAGCTGTGTCGTCTGCGGATCGAGTCCGATCTGGCCGGAAAGGTACACCGTGTCGCCCACGCGTACTGCCTGCGAATATGGCCCGATCGCGGCGGGCGCGTCTTTGGTCTGGATCACCGTCTTCATCTCGGCCTCGAGGTTAAAATCGCGTCGTAGCTGCCGGCGCAGATGATGTTCGCCGCAGATGATGTTAGCCGATATGTCCTCGGATCAGATCCGCAACCTCGAAAAGCTGCTCGACACGCCGCGCGACGGCGCGCTGCTGCGCTACTCGCTCGGCACCGCCTACCTCAAGGCGGGCGACACCGAGCGCGCGCTCGAGCAGTTGCGCGAGGCGCTGGCGCGCGACCCGCGCTACTCGGCGGCGTGGAAGGC
>JAJDNJ010000165.1 GCA_022340705.1 Betaproteobacteria bacterium | reverse complement strand
TGCGCGAGCACCGGCAGCCGTGCTGAGCGTCTATGGCGGAAAGATCACCACTTACCGACGCCTCGCCGAGCACGCACTGGAGGAACTGGCGCCGTACTTACCGGCAATGCGCGCGCCCTGGACGGCACAGGCCGCGCTGCCAGGAAGCGAGTTTGGCGACCAGTCGCGCGATGCAATGCGCGACGCGTTCTACGCGCGCTACCCCGAGCTCCCGCGGCCTCTGCTGCGCGACCTGTTCCACCGCCACGGTACCCTGGCGCGCGAGGTGCTGGGCGACGCGCGCAGTCCGGGCGATCTCGGGGAAGACTTCGGCGGTGGAATCACCGAGCGCGAGGTCGCGTATTTCGTCGAGCGCGAATGGGCGCAGAGCGCCGAGGACGTGCTCTGGCGGCGCTCGAAAGCAGGCCTGCGGCTCGACGTGGGAGCCCGGGAGCGACTCGCGGATTTCATGGGGCGGGATCGGTGAGACCGCTGACCGAGCTCGATGCGCGCGGTATTCGCGGTGTGTTGTTCGACATCGACGACACGCTGACGACGCACGGCAAGCTCACCGCCCAAGCCTATGGCGCGCTCGAGCAGCTCAAGCGCGCGGGAAAGTCGCTCGTGCCGGTTACCGGGCGACCCGCCGGCTGGTGCGACCATATCGCGCGCATGTGGCCGGTGGACGCGGTGGTTGGCGAAAACGGCGCCTTCTACTTCTGGTACGACGCGCACGCCGGACGACTCGGGCGGCGCTATCAAGATCCCCCTGCGCTGCGCACCGAGCAGCGCGCACGTCTCGAGACGATTGCGCGGAGCATCATCGAGGCGGTGCCGGGCTGCGCGCTCGCGGCCGACCAGGCCTACCGCGAGACCGATCTCGCGATCGACTACTGCGAGGACGTGCCGGCGCTGCCGCTCGATGCCGCAGAGCGCATCGCAGCGCGCATGCGCGAGGCGGGACTCACGGCGAAGATCAGCTCGATACACGTCAACGGCTGGTTCGGCGCATACGATAAGCTCGCCATGTGCCGCAGCCTGCTCACCGAGCGTTTCGGCGTCGACCTGGATGCCGACAACCGGGCCTGGGTGTTCGTCGGTGATTCACCGAACGACGCACCGACGTTTGGTTTTTTCGAGAACTCGGTCGGCGTGGCCAATGTCACGCGATTTGCCGACAGTCTAGTCGTCGCGCCGAAGTTCATAACCCGTGCTGCCGCGGGTGAAGGTTTCGCCGAGCTCGCCGCACATCTGCTAAAAGGTGGCTGATGGAGTGGTGGTTCGCGTACCTGTCGATCGGCGCGGTGGTCGGATTCCTGGCCGGGCTGCTCGGCATCGGGGGTGGGATGATTATCGTGCCGCTCCTGGTGTTCGTATTCTCCGCGAAGGGCTTTCCGGAGGCGCATCTGATGCATGCGGCGCTCGGCACGGCGATGGCGACCATTCTGTTCACGTCGTTTTCGAGCGTGCGCGCGCATCACCGGCATGAAGCGGTCGACTGGAAGATCGTGCGCACGATGGCCCCTGGGATTCTGATCGGCGGCTTTGCCGCGCCCGCGATCGCCGCGCAGGTGCCGACGCGTCCACTGGCCATGTTCTTTACCGCGTTCATGTTCTACGCGGCCGCGCAGATGTTCTTCCGCGTGCAGCCGAAGGCGACGCGCGAGCTGCCCGGCAGCGGCGGCCTGCTTGTCGCAGGCGGCGTCATCGGCATCCTGTCGAGCGTGCTCGCGGCAGGCGGGGCGTTTCTCTCGATTCCGTTCATGACCTGGTGCAAGGTGCCGCTGCGCCGGGCGATCGGCACCGCGGCGGCGATCGGCTTTCCGATCGCCGCTGCCGGAAGCATCGGCTACATCGTGAACGGCTTGCGCATCGAGCGCTTGCCGAAATACAGCCTCGGGTTCGTCTACCTGCCGGCGCTTGCGCTGATCGTGGCGACAAGCATGCTCGCTGCGCCGCTCGGCGCGCGGCTTACGCATGCCATGCCGCTCGCGAAGCTGCGCATCGTGTTTGCGCTGCTGCTTCTTGCGATCGGCCTGCGCATGCTCTGGACGCTATGGTGAGCCGCGGCGACGCGATTGCGCGCGCCGAGCGGTACTTCGACAAGGGCGACTACCTCGCCGACCTCGAGCGGCGCGTCGCGATCCCGACCGAGAGCCAGAACCCCGAGCGCCGCAGTGCGCTCGAGGCGTACCTCGAAGCCGAGATGCGGCCGTCGCTGGAGCGCATGGGCTTTGCCTGCGAACGCCTCGAGAACCCGGTGCCCGGCGCCGGCCCGTTTCTCTACGCCGAGCGCATCGAAGACCCGAACGCGGTCACCGTATTCAGCTACGCGCACGGCGACGTGATCCGAGGACAGGACGCGCAGTGGGCTGCGGGTCGCTCGCCCTGGCGGGTCACGCGCGAGGGGGAACGCTGGTATGGCCGCGGCACCGCCGACAACAAGGGCCAGCACACGGTCAACCTCGGCGCGCTCGCCAGCGTTCTGGAGCTTCGCGGGCGTCTCGGCTTCAACCTGAAGCTGCTGATCGAGACCGGCGAGGAAACCGGCTCGCCCGGCCTGCGCGTTCTCTGCGAGCGCGAGCGGTCGCGCTTCCGAGCACAGCTGTTCGTCGCCTCCGATGGTCCGCGCGTTGCGCCGCAGACCGCGACGCTGTTCCTCGGCTCGCGCGGCGTGCTGAATTTCGAGCTGTCGATCGAGCATCGTGCAGGCGGCCATCACTCGGGCAACTGGGGCGGATTGCTCGCGAACCCCGGAATCGAGCTTGCGCACGCGATCGCCTGCATCGTCTCGGCGCGTGGCGAGATCCGCGTCCCCGAATGGCGGCCGGATACGCTGACCGACGCGGTGCGCGCCGCGATTTCCGATCTGCGCATCGACGGGGGACCGGGTGCGCCGCCGATCGATCGCGACTGGGGCGAACCCGGTCTCAGCCCGGCGGAACGCGTCTACGGCTGGCCGAGCTTCGAAGTGCTCGCGTTTCGCACCGGCGATCCGGATCGACCGGTGAACGCGATCCCGCCACGCGCCAATGCCGTCTGCCAGTTGCGCACCGTGGTCGGCATCGATGCAGACGATATTCTTCCCGCGCTGCGCAGACATCTCGACCGCAACGGTTTTTCCATGGTGCAGATCACGCCTTCGCGCGATCCGGCGATGGCGGCGACGCGCCTCGCACCCGACCATCCTTGGGTACGGTGGGCGGTCGATTCGATCGCGCGCACGACGGGACGCGAGCCGGCCATCTTGCCCAACCTCGGAGGCTCGCTGCCCAACGACGTCTTCGCCGATGTGCTGCAACTTCCGACGATCTGGGTGCCGCATTCCTACGCGGGCTGCTCGCAGCACGCACCGAACGAGCATCTGCTTGCGCCGCTCGCGCGCGACGCGCTGCGCCTGATGGCGGGGCTTTGGTGGGATCTGGGGGAAGACGAGGCGCAGGCGCTCGCGCGAGGGAACTAGGCACGGCGAAACTGCGCCAGACGCGACGCGATCGACCAAGTTCGCTCCGATAAAATACGGCGCTTCCCCCGAGGTGACCGATGGCAGGCCCGCTTTCCCACATCCGCGTACTCGACCTGTCGCGCGTGCTCGCCGCGCCATGGACCGGGCAGAACCTCGCCGACCTGGGCGCCGAGGTGATCAAGATCGAGCGGCCGCAGAAGGGCGACGATTCGCGTGCCTTCGGCCCGCCTTGGCTGAAGGATGCCTCGGGCGCCGAAACGAGTGAATCGGCCTACTTCGCCTGCGCCAATCGCGGCAAGAAATCGATCACGGTCAATCTCTCTGCGCCGGAGGGCCAGCGTATCGTGCGCGAGCTTGCGGCGCAGAGCGACGTGCTGCTGGAGAATTACAAGTTCGGCGATCTCGCGCGTTATGGTCTCGGCTACGACGACCTGAAGAAGGTCAACCCGCGCCTGATCTACTGCTCGGTCACCGGGTTCGGCCAGACGGGACCGTACCGCGATCGCCCCGGCTACGACTTCATGATCCAGGGCATGGGCGGTCTGATGAGCGTCACGGGCGAGCGCGACGAACTGCCCGGAGGTGGCCCGCAGAAGGCGGGCATTCCGATCGCCGACATCATGACCGGCATGTATGCAACGATCGCGGTCTGCGCGGCGCTCGCGCATCGCGCCGAGACCGGCGTCGGCCAGCATCTCGACCTCGCCCTGCTTGACGCGCAGGTCGCGGTCCTCGCGAACCAGGGTGCCAACTACCTGGCGACCGGCGTGGCGCCGCCGCGCCTGGGCAATGCGCACCCGAACATCGTGCCCTACCAGACCTTCAAGACCGCGGACGGCGACGTCATCCTCGCCTGCGGCAACGACAACCTGTTTCGGAAGTTCTGCGAGGTGGCCGATTGTCGGCCGCTCGCAACGGATCCGCGTTTTGCGACCAACGGCAAGCGCGTCGAGAACCGCTCGCGGCTCACCGAGCTGCTGAACGAGATCTTCGTCAAGCGCACTACGCGCGAGTGGGTGGAGGCGCTCGAAGCCGCTGGCGTGCCGAACGGACCAATCAACAACCTCGAGCAGGTGTTCCAGGAGCCACAGGCGGTCGCGCGCGGCTTGCGCATGGAGATGCAACATCCTCTCGCGGGCAACATCTCGCTGATCCGCAGTCCGATGCGGTTTTCCGCGACGCCGATCGAGCACAAGGTGCCGCCCCCGCTTCTCGGTCAGCATACCGACGAGATCCTGCGCGGGATGCTCGGCTGCAGCGACGAAGACATCGCCAAGCTGCGCGCCGACGGCGCGATCTGAGCGAGCGACGC